>DATIKY010000077.1:0-12776 GCA_035476995.1 Sedimentisphaerales bacterium
CAGTTCCGATACAATCATCGTTGGACTCCTTTCACCAAACCGCAAACTGTTTTCAGACAACAACTTGCAGTTCTACGAAAAGGAGTCCACCTCCGTCCAAATCACTCAGATCCTACGTAAACTCAAACCTGCACCCCAAACCAGGAAAGCAATGATCCCGTTGACGGTGGGATTTAAGGGTGTATAGTATGCCTTAGGTGGGTCCCTTTTACATGCCGATTTCCAGGCTGCGAACGAGAAGAGTTCAGGGGCTCGCGACACCGGAACCCATTCTCATCCGCGTTTCGCTCTGCCGGACGACCGGAGGCGGCATCACATTGAATGCCGTCGCGAATGACCAGGACCTCGACACGGCAGGCCTGCGAGTGAAGGAGGCAGTCACAGGCCCGGACGGCCAGATCCGCAGTCTCACCGAGAACTATCCGGCATACATCAGAGCGATGGGCCCGGAATTTGACATGGTCCCGTTGCTTCCGGTGGCGATCAGACACAACGAGCAGAAGAAGGACAACAGCGCGTGGGAAGCGTTTCTGATCGACAGCTATGATTGGCTCAGCCGAAAGCGCTCCGGCACCCCCTCCGACCCGCGAAGGTACGGCCTGGATGTGCCATCCGTCTGGATATCCAAACCGGAGCCGAACAAGGTACGGGTCTTTGTGTGCCTGTACGACAGACAGCGGCATGAGTCGGACTACGTGGAAGTGGAGGGTCTTCTCGATCGGGAGCCCGTTGACTCTTTCGCCTACATGCAGACATATCTGTTCGGTCTGGAGGAGCCGTCGAAGCAGTAGTCAGCGAGCGTCCAGAGGCAACTTCGAGAGCGTAGCCGGCTTCAGCCAGTGCTCGAAGAAGGCGTAGATCTGGTCGTTGGATTCGGGGGTGGGGCCGTGGGTGGCGCGGTGGGTCATGGCGACGCGGTTGCTCTGGCCCAGGAGCTTGTTGACCGCCACCGTGTGGTGGAGAGCCTGCCAGCGCTGGGGCGGGTCTTCGGCGCCGCCGGAGACCAAGAATGGGCGAGGGGCCATCAGGGCGTGCAGCTCGTGCAGGTCCAGGCCGGTGTCGATCATCGTTTTGTAGGGACCGGTGCGCGGGTTCGCATCGTCCGGGACGCCCCGCTTTCTCGGCACGTTCGCGTCCCAGCCCAGGTACCAGGGTTCCCAGTAGTTGACGTTGGGACGGGTCTCGTCGAAGACGATGCCGGGGTCGGACCAGACGGCGCAGGCGAACTTCTCGTACAGGCAGGAGGCGAACAGGGCCCATTTTCCGCCGTAGGAGTGGCCGACGATCCCGATGCGATTGGAATCGACGTTGGGCAGGTTCGCCAGGGCCGTGTGGCCGTTGGCGGCGACATACGCCAGGGCCGAGAGCGGCTGCAATGGCGGCTGTCCCGCCGGCGCGTCCCAGAGGGGTCTGTACGGCGGATTGAGACTGCAAAACTCCGGCGTGCCGATCGAAAGGACCACGAAACCCCGCCTGGCCAACTGGTAGCCGAAGTCGCGGAGTTCCTTGTCGTTCAGGCCAGCGGCCGTCTCGGGATCGTAGTAGACCACGAGCACAGCGGGAAGCCTGGGGACAGAAGCGTCCGGGGTCAGCAGGTATCCCGCGACCCTCTGGCCATTCGGCGCGATCTCGACCGAGATCTTCTGTTGGGTGAAGTTGTCCCGGCGCGTCTGTTCCAGATGGCGTATCTCGGGCTTCTCGATAAGCGGGGGCCAGCGGCCGATCAACTCCCGCCACGTTTTGAGAATCTGCTCTCTGCGTTTCGTCCAATCGGCAGGCGTCGTGACAGACGAGCCGTCGTCGAACGTCAATGGCGACCTGTAGTTGCCGAAATCGTCGGTGAACGGGGGCGGTGCCGTGAATAACGGACCGAGGACTTCCGGGATGCCTTGCAGAGCCATCACACGCGACACAACGCACGCGGCGGTTGTCATGCCAGCCCCCTTCGAAGACGGTGGGCGGAGCCCACCCTACCGCTGTCGCCTGGGCCGAACCCTCTTGCGGAACAGGGCAGAATTGCGACCCTAGGAAAAAGCCCGGCGATCCATCGGGACCGCCGGGCCTTGTTTCACCGTCGACTGACGACCACCCTGCGATTCGGGCTTGGCGTCCGGGCCCCGCGACAGCCAATCGTCAATCGGAAATCGTCGATAGTCGATCCTCACACCAGCGGATCGCGACCGGTGGCGATCGGATGGTAGAGCGGCTTGCCCGCCATCAGCTCCGCCTGGCTGGGCACGAGCGACTGCTTGCACTCGTTCATCAGCCAGTCCCAGTTGACGACCTGGCCGGTGCCGGCGGCCATACGAGCCCCGATGGCGGTCAGGGTGCTCTCGGCGACCCGCTGGCCCTCGTTCAGCGGCTTGCCGCTGCGGATGCTCGCGATCAGGTTTATGTGCTCCTGCACCATCGGATCGATGTCCTTGCCCTGATAGACCCAGGCATTCTGGCCACGAATGCTGTTGTGGCAGTCGCTGGTGCCCTTGGTGCCGACGATCCTTTCGCTGACGCGCTGGGTGCCCGGGCTGTGCCCGCTGAAGCTCAGGCAGCGGGCGCCGTTGGGATACTCTAATTCCGCGTAGATGTGGTCCCAGATGTCGCCGTTGTACTTCTCCCAGCCGGCCTCGCTGCCGTTGTTGAACTGTCGGCAGACCTCCTTGGCGGTGTTGACCTGTTCGGCGTTCGAGTCGCGCCACTGGCGGCCGCCGACCGCCATGATCTTCTTCGGCGGGCCATGGAAGCACCAGTTCATCACGTCGATGTTGTGAATGTGCTGCTCGCAGATCTGGTCGCCCGAGAGCCAGGTGAAGTGGTACCAGTTGTGGCACTGCCACTGCAGCTCGGTCATGTCCTTTTCGGCGCCTTTGAACCAGATGCCGCCGCCGTACCAGTAGCACTGGCCGCCGACCAGCTCGCCGATCGCGCCGTCGTGGATTCGCTGCATCGTCGCGACGTACGAGCCCTGGTGACGGCGCTGCGTGCCGGCGACGATGGCCAGCCCCTTCTCCTGGGCCAGCTTCGAGGCCGCCATCACCTCTTTGCAGCCGGCCACGTCGGTGGCGATGGGCTTCTCGGTGAAGACGTGCTTGCCGGCCTTGACCGCGGCCATCAACTGCCGCCCGCGAAACGCCGGCGCGGTCGCCATCAGCAGCAGGTCCGCCTCGCAGGCCGCCAGCTTCTCGTGGCAATCGAAACCCCAGAACATGTGATCGTCGTTGATCTTGACGCGGTCTTTGTTCTGCTCTCGTCTCATCAGGCCGTCGCGGGCGCTTTTCACCTGTCGCTCGAACAGGTCGGCCACCGCGATGATCTCGACCGCGGGATCGGCGTCGAGGCAGTTCTGCATGGCGCCCCGGCCGCGTCCGCCACAGCCGAGCATCCCCACTTTGATCCTGTCGGAACCCTGGGCATAGGCCATCTGCCCGAGCACGGCCGCTGTGGCCGCCGCTCCAGCGAGCGCGCCGCCGTTCGTCCCGGATGTGTTGTTCGTTTGTGATGACATATTCGAAATCTCCTTCGAGTTGGATGTCGTCGAACCGTTTCCTGCGCCTTCTGTCCGTGCTTAGCCGCGTCCCCTTTGTCCTTCCCGCACGAAGCCGGGCAGTTGGTACTGACCGGGGATCGCCACCGCCGGAACGGGCATCGCGTCGCTGAGCTTGAGGTCATCCGCAGGCACCAGGTTCAGCGTGCAACGGTTCATGAACCACGACCGCGTGAACTGCTGGCGGGAATAGGCCGACTCGCGTCCCATGATCGCGCACAGCGTGCTCTCGGCGATCTGCTTGCCCTCGTTGAGCGGCTTTCCGTCGCGGATGCTCTTGATCAGGTCCGTGTGCTCCTGGACGTAGGAATTGGCCCGCGGGCCGCGGTAGCGCCAGGCGTTCTCGCCGACGATCGTGCCGCAGCAATCGCTCCAGCCCTTGGTGCCGACGACGCGCTCGCTGACGTTGTTGGCTGTGCCTTCGATCTGGCGGCAGGTGCTGATGGTCCGCACGTCGCCCGGATAGCTGAATTCGACGCCGAAATGGTCGAAGATGTTGCCGTACTTGGGGTCGGTGCGGTACTGCCGGCCTCCCACGGCGTAGACGCTCTCCGGCTGGACATCCTTGAAGGCCCAGTTGATCACGTCGATATTGTGCACGTGCTGCTCGCAGATGTGGTCGCCCGACAGCCAGGTGAAGTACAGCCAGTTGCGGATCTGCCAGTCCACGTCGCTCTGGCCCGGCTGACGCTCGCTGACCCAGAGGCCGCCCATGTTCCAGTAGCACTGGGCCGACACGAGGTCGCCGATCGCGCCGTCGTGAATGCGTTTCATCGTCTCGACGTACTCGGTCTGGTGACGGCGCTGCGTGCCGGCGACGACGCCCAGACCCTTCTGGGTGGCCAGTTCGGAGGCCTCGATCACCATCTTGGCCCCCGCCGGACAGACGGCCACGGGTTTTTCCATGAACACGTGCTTGCCCCGTCGAATCGCCTCGGCGAACTGCGGCGGTCGGAATCCCGGCGGCGTGGCCAGAATGACCATGTTGATGTCGTCCAGGGCCATCAGCTTCTTGTAGGAGTCGAGCCCGACGAAGCAGCGGTCGTCCTGGACGTTGAAATCCTTCTTGAGACCGCCGAGCCGATCCTCGAAAGAGTCGGCCAACGCGACGATCTTCACGCCGGGCGAGGAATTGACGCAGTCGTGGGCCGCGCCCGAGCCTCGTCCGCCGCAGCCGACGACGCCGACGCGAATTTCATCGCTGCCCTGCGCGTAAGCCAGAGGACTGGCCGCACCGGACAAGACCAGGGTCCCGGCCGCCATTGCCGAACTCCGCAGGAGTTCTCGTCTAGTCCAATTTCTTCTTTTCACCATAATCTGGTTTCTCCAATGCTACGTGTACGGGGTACCTCCGTCGTACTCAACGGCATGATCTGCAAACGAAGCGGTTGCGGGTCCGACAGGACTGGTGTGCCAACGACGGGGCCGAGTCGGCCCGCCCTCTGTGCTGTTTGATGGGCCATACGCACGATAAGACGTTCGCCAGTAACGAATTATTGAGCAATAAACCACGTTCCGGGGGCGATTGCAAGCGTGATTTCCCGCAGCGTCGCAATTTGGGTCAAGACGATCGCATCGGGGGAGGGCGCTTGAATCCTGCCCCCCGACCGGGTAACATCAGTGCGGTTGCCGCATAGGTTTGGTGGATCTGGCAGGGTGTGCCGTGCACGCCTTCTCTCCACAGCGACAGCTTATCACCGCGACGACAACGGTGTGCACGGCACACCCTACAAAGGCCGGACCCTGGTCCGGCGCTTGAGAATACATGGCGATCGTAACATTGCAGGACATCCACGTGGCCTTCGGCCCGGAGATCGTGCTGGACCATCTGGACCTCCAGCTCCACCCGGGCGAGAAGGTCGGCATGGTCGGCGCCAACGGATCGGGCAAAACGACTATCCTGAGGCTCATCACCGGCCAGGTCACGCCGGACATGGGCAAGGTCATCCGACAGAAAGGCCTGCGGATCGGCTATCTGCCCCAGGAGGCCTCCTTCAGCGGCGAGCGAACCGTCCTTCAGGAGATGCACGCCGGCGTCGAGGACATCTTCCGCCTCCAGGAGGCGATCCACGACGTCTCGCACGAGATGGAACATCTGACCGGTCCCGAACTCCAGGCCAAGATGCGCCACTACGACCGCCTGAACCACGAATTCGAGATCGCCGGCGGCTACGAGTACGAGACCCGCATCCAGATGACCCTGGCGGCCTTGGGCTTCGAGCCCGAGTTGCACCACGTCAAAACCTCCGCCCTCAGCGGCGGTCAGCTCTCGCGCCTGGGCCTGGCCCAGGTCCTCATGCTCCAGACCGACCTGCTCCTGCTCGACGAGCCGACCAACCACCTGGATCTCCAGGCCACAGAATGGCTCGAGCGGTTCCTGGCCAACTACCGCGGGGCCGCGGTCGTCATCAGCCACGACCGCTACCTGTTGGACCGCGTCGCCTGCAAGATCATCGAGATCGGCAAGGGCCAGGCCAAGGTCTGGCCGGGCAACTACACGAACTTCGTCGAAACGAAAGAGACCGTCCGGCTCCAGGAAGAACGCGAATACGTCCGACGGGTCGAGATGGTCGAGCGGACGAGGGACTTCATCGCCCGCAACAAGGACCAGGAAGGCATGCGAGGCACCGCCAAGGGCCGTAAGACCCGCCTGAACCGCCTGCTCAAGCAGAACCCCGATTTCCTCGACAAGCCCGACAGCCAGCGGACGATCGCCTTCTCCTTCGGCAAGACCGGCAAGGCCAGCGAGATCATCATCCGCTGCGAGAACCTGACCAAATCCTACGGGGAACTGACGCTGTTCGAGGACCTGACCTTCGACGTCCTCAACGACGAACGGCTCGGCATCACCGGTCCCAACGGCACCGGCAAGACCACGCTGATCGAGCTGGCCCTGGGCCGGACCGAGCCCACGACGGGCAAGATCCGCATGGGCGAGACCCTCCGCGTGGGCTACCTCGACCAGCACGGCGAAGTCCTCGACCCCAACCGCAGCGTCATGGACGAAGCCTGGAGCGCGAATCCCGAACTGGTGCCGGAAGAGGTCCGCAGGCGACTGGGCGCGTTCCTGCTCTCGGGCGACGACGTCCACAAGCTCTGCGGCGAACTCAGCGGCGGCCAGCGCAGCCGCCTGATGCTCTGCAAGCTCGTGCTCTCGGCCCCCGACGTGCTGATCATGGACGAGCCGACGAACCATCTGGACATCGCCAGCCGGGAGATGCTCGAAGAGGCCATGGACGAGTACACCGGCACCATCATCACCGTCAGTCACGACCGCTACTTCCTGGACCGCGTCGCGGACAAGCTGCTCGTGGTCGGCACCGACGAGTTCGGCCAGCGCCGGCTCGGCCGGACCGAGTTCATCGTAGGCGAACCCGCCTACTCGGTCTACGCCGACACCATCCGACGGCGAACCGAAGAGAAGGAGCGCAAAGAGGCCGAGACCGCCGAGGTGAAGAAGCGGCAATCTCAGATCGCAAATCTGAAATCTCCAATGGCCGCCTCGACCAATAAAGCTCCCGACGAACTCAAGCGGTTCAACAAGTACACCGTCGATCAGATCGAGACCATGATCATGGAAACCGAGCAGGAGATCGACGCGATGAAACAGCAGTTCGGCAACGCGGAGGTCTACAAGAACCCCGACCGCCTGGCCGACCTCCAGCAATCCTATGCGGCCCGGCAATCCGAGCTCGACCTGCTCTACCGAGCCTACGAACGGCGGGCAGGATAGGATGCGCGAGCCGGCGGCGGCTTTCGATCCGCGTTTATGCAGACAAGAACTCTCAAAAGTGATTCGCTCCTGCTCGTGGCGGCCTTCTTCTGGGGCACGACCTTCGTCGCCCAGCGGATGGGCATGGAGCACGTCGGCCCGATGACATACAACGCCGTGCGGTTCGCCGTGGGGGCCCTGACCGTGCTGCCCATCATCCTCTTGTCCCGACGCGGCGACAGGCCCCGGAACACAGGCGGCAGTCGGCGACTCCTGCTCTGGGGCGGCTTTCTGGCGGGCCTGGCCCTGTTCGGCGGGGCCTCGATGCAACAGATGGGATTGGTCTACACGACCGCCGGCAAGGCCAGCTTCATCACCAGCCTGTACGTCGTGCTCGTGCCCATCGCAGGCCTGTTCCTGGGGCATCGTTGCGGCCTGGCGGTCTGGATCGGCGCGGCGCTGGCTGTCGCGGGCCTGTACCTGCTCAGCGTCAACGAGTCGCTGACGATCGGCCGAGGCGATCTGCTGGTCCTGATCGGGGCCTTCTTCTGGACGCTGCACGTGCTCCTGATCGATCACCTCGCCAAACGGGCCCATCCCGTGCACATTGCCTGCCTGCAGTTCCTCGCCTGCTCGGCCCTGAGCCTGGCGGCGGCCGTGCCGTCCGAGCGAATCGCTCTGTCCTCCATCATTGAAGCCACGATTCCGATCCTCTACGCCGGGGTCTTCTCAGCCGGCGTCGCCTTCACGCTCCAGGTCGTCTGCCAGCGGACTTCGCCGCCCTCGCACGCAGCGATCCTGATGAGTCTCGAAACGGTCTTCGCCTCCCTGGCGGGCTACCTGATCCTGCAGGAAGGGTTCACGCCGCGAGGACTTCTGGGCTCGGCCTTGATGTTCGCGGGCCTGATGGTCGTGCAACTACCCCTGCTGCTGGGCGCTCCCGCCATCCACAAACCTGACCTTGACGCAAAGGTCACGACCGCCGAAGGACTCTGATCAATCGACGGGCAAGCTTTAACACGGATTCGAAAGAACCCGTGCGCGTCGGATTCTGTGGCATCGGCATCCATGCGAGCACGGTGATTGGCTGACCGGTTTGGAGTTCTGCGTTTGCGCGGGTTCGAGAGTCCTCCGTCGCAGCCGGATCCTCTACCGCAGCTCAGGGATCTCAGAAGTCGTTCGGACTGTTTGACCTGCGTAAACGCGGAACTCCGAACAGGGCGGACCTGCCTACACCTGAGCCAGGATCACGACGTAGTTCTTGCCGTACTTCTTCGCGCAGGCTGGACAGGTCGTATAGTAGCAGAACAGCCTCTGGATCTGCCTGCCCTTGGAGGCGACGAAGCCCTTGGTCTCCTGAATCCACTTGCGGACGTTCTGGTACGGGCCCTCGAACACCTTGCTGACGAACGTGCCGGAGATGGTGACGTTCTCGGCGCCGGGAATCTCCTTGCTGACGCTGATGTAGACGTCGGCCCCCCAGAGCGAATTCTCGTCAGAGAGCACGATCGTGTCGTCGGCCTTGGCCCCGGCGGCCTCGATCTTCTTCATGTTGCGGACCATCACGGCCCCGAAGTTGATCGGAATATGGAAGATGCTCCGGACCCGGTCCCTGACGAACCGCTTGCCCTTCCAGGTCAACTCCGTCCCGTCCCAGGGCCCCGGCTCAAACCGCGGACAACACTCGGCAACACCCTTGTCTGTCATGATTGACTCCTCTTCTCTATCCGTGTGGCTCTTTGCTTAAGTGAAGCGTTAAATGCCTTCGCATCTCCAGAGTAATGTGCACGTCGATGGCAATTCGGACACAGACCAATCACGCGTGCCGGATGATCGGGACCTTCATCCGCAACACGCGTGGTGTGGTGTGGCTCCAAGTAAGGCGACCTATCTGACTTCATGAAGGGGGCCGGTGCTTTGCATGCTTCGCACCGTCCATCTGCCCGACGCAACACATAAAGGCGGATCGCCAAGGATCGGACTCGGTAGTAAACGCTTCGCTTGTTCGGCACGATGGATCGCCGAGCTTTCCAGAGAGCAACCCTGCGAAGCTCATCTATGTTCGCTGCTTCGAGATCTGGATCATCCAGATCCGGCCGGCGTGTCCCGCGTCTACGAGCAATCAGTGCCCTAATAGAGCCCGCAACATCAGGTGAAGGAGTCGTAATGGTACGAGGATAATTGGCCCATGTCAGTCTCGGCACCGCTCGGCGCATCGCCCCCAGGGAGATGGCAGGCTGAATCAGATGCAACGAACCAAGATCCGCTCCATATCGCCTTGTCCAGTTCTTCTTGGCCTTGGGTGGTGATTCTATTCGTGCTGTTGCAAAGAACCCGTAACCGCAAACAAAGATCACCACTTCATCGCCCACATTTGCAGACTTCGGGACGATCCAAGACCTCGCTATCAGGTTGAGTCTCGCAGCTTTCTCAAGCCACGCCTTATCCCCATTCTCAACGCCACCTTGCACAATGTGAAGCAGCCTCATTCAGATTCTCCTTTCCGCAACTGGGATAATCGTAGCGTAACCCACAGGACCGGTCAATGCGGAGGCGTGACCAATTCTTCCAGTACATGCGGTCTCTCCTGATGGACAGAGGAAGGAACGGACTGATCCGGAATGCCGCCGCTTCGCGTCGGGAGTTTATCGCGTTGGAGCCACCAGCGATAGGGGTGCTGCGTACGCCCCCGGAGCGCTTCGCTTCCGCACCATGCTGGAGGCCCAAAGCGGTAAACTCCCCAGGCAGGTCCGCTTCGGACCTGCCTCTGCATCGTTCGTGGGAACGGGAAGGTCCTTTCGCCAGGCGACGGCCCCTCTCGCGTGAACTCGCACCATCAGGCGGGCCGCCGGGATGTCAGAGCACACCCAGCTCCTCCCCTGCCGACAAATCTGTTGCGTTTTTGCCCTGCTTCTGGCAGCATGGTGTTTTGGGCGAACGGGCTGGTTCGCCCGAGAGTATAATGCAGGGCGTCCCCTGCCGTCGCGGACAGGGGCGCCGCCTGCGATTGAACCGGTGTGCCTGGCACACCCTACGGAGGTTAGCGCTTTGAAAGAAGGGGGCGTATCTATGCAGAACCATCCCATTTCCAGACGCCAATTCATCGAACGGACCGCGGCCCTGGCCGGCGGGGTTGTGCTCGCGCCGCTGGCGGCCCGTGCGGCGGGCAAGAAGACCGCCGTGGACCTCGTGCCGCTGGGCAAGACCGGCCTCAAGACCAGCCGGCTCGGCATCGGCATCGGCAGCAACTCGGGCAACGTCCAGGCGCAACTGGGCCAGGACGGACTCAACCGCCTGGTTCGCTACGCCTACGACCAGGGCATCCAGTACATCGACGTCGCCCGGTCGTATCGCACGCACACCATGGTCCGCGAGGCCATCAAGGACCTGCCCCGCGAGAAGATCTTCATTCTGACCAAGATGGGCGGCTCGCCGGAGAACCCCCTGGCCGAGATCGACAACTACCGCAAGACCTACGGCGTCGACTACATCGACTGCCTGCTCGTCCACTGCACGATCACCCCGAACTGGGAAGAGGAGCGCAAGCGAGCCATGGACGCCATGGCCGAGGCCAAGGACAAGAAGATGATCCTGTCCCACGGCGTCTCGTGCCACAGCCTCCCGGCCCTCAAGCGGTCGGTCGAGCTGAACTGGGTGGACGTTCACCTCGTCCGCGTCAACCCGCAGGGCGCGCATATGGACACGCCCCGGACGGACACCTGGAACGCCGAGAGCAACGCGACGCACGTGCCCGCGGTCATGGAGCAGATCAAGCTCATGAAGCAGAAGGGCCGGGGCATCATCGGCATGAAGCTCATCGGCAACGGCGATTTCACCAGGCCCGAGGACCGCGAGAAGAGCATCCGCTTCGCCATGCAGTGCGGCCTGCTCGACTGCGTCACAATCGGCCTCAAGAGCCCCGCCGAGATCGACGAGGCGATCCAGAGGATGAACGCCGCGTTGGCGGATGTGGCGTGAACTGGGGAGTTTGGTGTTTGAAGTGTGAAGTGTGAAGTGTGAGGTTCGGAAGGAACTGCGTCAAGTCACGGACGCGACTCATGCTCTGTCAAATCGTAAATAGAAAATTGAAAATAGTAGATTTCGAGGGGGCTGCATGAAACGCCGTATTGCCGTCGCCGCCGTTGCGTGTGTCGCCGTGGTGAGCCTTGCCGGCCTGTGCGCCTACGCCGCCCAGGGCAGCAAGACCAGTCCCGAGTTCCGCAAGCAGTTCATCGACAACTTCCGGCGCACCGGCCTGAACACCACACCGGGCGACGCGATGATGCTCCGCATCCTGGTCGAGAGCGCCCGAGCGAAGCGAGGCGTCGAGGTCGGCTCCGCCAGCGGGTTCGGCGCGATCAACATGGGCATCGCCTTCGAGCGGACCGGCGGGCATCTCTGGACCTTCGACATCGACCCGACCGCGATCAAAGAGACCCGTGAGAACCTGGAGAAGATCGGCCTGGAGAACGTCGTCACCGCGGTCGAGGGCGACGCCTTGAAGACGCTCCAGGAGGTCGAAGCCCCGATCGACTTCGTCTTCATCGACGCCGTGAAGCAGGACTACTTCAAGTACCTGAAAATCCTCGAGCCCAAACTGTCGCCCGGCGCGGTGGTCGTCGCGGACAACACCATCCAATCGGCCCGGGCGATGAAGGACTACCTCGACTACGTCCAGACCAGCCCCGACTACGACACCGTCACGATCCGCGCCTCCCTGGACAAGAACGACGGCATGACGATCAGCTACAAGATCAGGTAAGCCCCTCGTGTCTGGACCAATCAAAGGGCCATCCGATTCACGCGGATCGAGTGGCCCTGGTTCTCTACGGAGTGGGGCCGAGCCGGTGCGAACCACGAAACAGGACGGCGAACCTCCTGCATGATCCAGAGCGTTCATCAAAGCAACGGCAGACGACGAATTCTGATGCGTCCCGGTTGCACCGTGATCATCGCCCCGCCACGCACGTCCTCCGCACAGCGTGCGAGAAACACCGGGATTACGTCTGCGGCATTGGGCCCACGCAAGCCTTCCATGCGAATGCGTATGACTGATGGAGCCGCGGCTCGCGAGATCGCCAGCAGAGCATGGAAATCCGCGTCGAAAATGATTACGACTCGATCCTCCCCTCGCCCTTTCCGGAGAATGGCGATGTCGTCCGCTGTAGAGTAGCCAATCTCTCCGACGTGGACCGCGTCGATTCCCACCTCGCGCAGCAGTCTCGCCGCCGACCGCCGCAACCCCCGATCAAGCAGCAGTTTCAGGGTCTACCGGGAGGTCAAGAACCCGGTCATCCAGATAAGCCGCGGCGTAGAGGAGGGGTAGCCGTTCACGGACTTGCGTCAATGGAGCAGTGAGGGTGCGGGTTTTTGTTGGAAGTAGGCGTTGAGGGCGTCGCAGAAGAATTCGAAGACACGGCGACCCTGCTGGCGGCAGGTGGCGATCACAGTCCAGACGCGTTCACACCAGCGCTGCCCGCGTTTCCCACGCGTCCCTTGCGTGATGTGCCGGTCGATCACGAG
>DATIKY010000078.1:0-2354 GCA_035476995.1 Sedimentisphaerales bacterium
CACGGCAACCTCCGCTCGGATCGCAGGCACAGTAAGCAAAGACCGGCCTGCCGCCGACCCGCTCTGCGCCGAGAAGCCCCATTATCGCTCGTTCGGCCCCTGCCCGGCCCCCGCCACGTACGGGAACGCCCCTTTCCCCCCTCGGTCCCGAGCCGTATGCCAGCTCCAACCCGCCAGAATCACCCGACAACGCAAACGGCTCGCGCGGCTGCCGGTTGGATTTGTTCATAGTTCAGGTTCAGTTCAGGTTCGTCGGGTACCCTGGAGTCAGGATGACTCTGCCGTTTGGCGGTCGTGGGGATGCGCGAACATCGAACATTGGCTGTCGGCGAGGCCGTCCATGGTTGAAGGACATGTAGATGGGGAGCCGATTGTGCGATTCGCGGTCGATGCGACACAATGGAATATGGATGCGGAACCCGGGGATGCGCCTGCGGCCGGAGCTTTCGAGAGCCTGGATCGTGTCTTCGAGCTGAAGGGCACCCAGGTGTCGTCAGGCATACTCTGCCACGTCATCAAGTGGTGTGTTGCCGGCCGCAACTACTACGTCAAGCGATATAGTCCCCGCGGCAAGCACTTCCGCAAAGTATTCAGCCGGAATCGGCCCGTTGTCGAGTGGCGCAACCTGACCTATTTCGCCCGGATGGGCATTCCCGTTCCACGGGTTGTTGCGTATGGCAGTCAGTACCGTCTGGGATTGCTACGCCGCGGGGCTCTCGTCACGGAAGAGGTTCCTCAGGCGGTGGACCTGCAGACTCTGGTGAAGACGAAGCCCGAACTGCTTCAAGATCGGGCCTGGGTTCTCGCCATCATGCGGCTGCTCACGGAATACGTGCGCCGCATTCACGAGGATGGGTTCACTCACAGGGATCTGAAATGGCGGAACGTTCTGGTGACCGAGGGGTCGGCGCCCCATGTCGTTTTTCTGGATTGTCCCAGCGGCAGACACACGCCCCGCCC
The DNA here is from genome assembly GCA_035476995.1 of Sedimentisphaerales bacterium. GTDB lineage: Bacteria > Planctomycetota > Phycisphaerae > Sedimentisphaerales > Anaerobacaceae > PLanc-01. The sequence continues at coordinate 961 of DATIKY010000078.1, forward strand.
GTGGCGGGCCCACTTCATTGCGAGGGACCTGGCGGATCTTGACCGGTCGGGCGTGAACCATCTCTCTCGCACAATGCGGCTGCGATTCTACCTCTGGTGTCGGGGGCGGACCCATCTGGGACCTGAGGATAAGAGATTCATCGCCAAGGTCACGGCGCTTCGCATCCGCCGGGAGCGGGCGACTTCTTCTCGTCGTTCGAAGAGAGAACTTGCGAGGCGAAAATGACTCGGCATGCAAATCACGTGGGTCTCGATTTCGCGACGATGGTACTGGCGTGCCCTCATTGTCAGGGCGATCTGGCTCGCGAGGCGTCGGGACTGCGTTGCAGCAAGTGCTCTCGCCCGTACGAGGTGCATGAAGACATTCCCCTGCTGGCCCCGTCGGAAACGAACCAGCCGTGGGTCGCCGAGGCCGGAGACCCGAACAGCGCCGCATATCAGAAGCATTTCCAGGAGTCGGATGTCGGTCCGAGATACCGGCAGCGGTATGAGAAGCGATGGTTCAAGCGGGTCACGACCCGCCGTGAGATTCGGCAGGTAGAGCGACTGCTGGCGTCTGAGCCCCGATGCCGTCGTCTGCTCGACATCCCCTGCGGCGGGGGGCGGGTGAGCGCTCCGTTCGCGGCCGCGGCGGATTTGCTACTCCAGGCGGATCTGAGTTCCAGTCAGGTGCTCATGGCTCGCCGGACTCTGGGGTCGCGGGGCAATGTCCTGTGGTTCACGGCATCGGTTTTCGCGATCCCGCTGAGGGATGGCACCGTCGAGGGCGCCGTCTGCAATCGGTTGACTCACCATCTGTCGCCTGTGGAACAGGAACGGGTCGTTCATGAATTGTTGCGGGTGTCCACGCGGTTCGTGATTCTGTCCTACTACGACCACGAGTCCTTTCGAAGCCTGGGACGGCGAATTCGGGGCAGGCATCCCGGTCACACGATACGCCGCAAGGACCTTCAAGCCTGGGCGCGCCGTAGCGGGGCTTTCGTGGATGCCGATGTGCCGCTTTGGTTCGCCGGATCTCGTCTCCGTTACGCGGTGCTCCGCAAATCGGAGTGTCCTGCGGCGGACTCCTCCCCTTCGAACGGCTGCGAGGAGAGCAAGAGGAGAGGAGAGCAAGAGGATATGATCACGGTTTCCAGCGACTGTTCCTGGGGACGATATCGGCTCCGACTGGGGAGGGGGGGCTGCACAAACCGGTTTCTGGAGTTCTGTGTTGGCCGGGGAGAAGGCAAGTCTCTGGAGGGATGGGAAGCCGTGGCTAGTGTAGTGTTTGATAAATAGTTGCAATTATATGATTTATATTGCGTCTTCCTTGGTAACAGGAAAGGATGGACGCAATGCGTGTAGCTGCGACGATCACGATTACGGACGAACAGCGTGTGACCCTGCAACGGTGG
>DATIKY010000079.1:0-5772 GCA_035476995.1 Sedimentisphaerales bacterium
CAGTTCCGATACAATCATCGTTGGACTCCTTTCACCAAACCGCAAACTGTTTTCAGACAACAACTTGCAGTTCTACGAAAAGGAGTCCACCTCCGTCCAAATCACTCAGATCCTACGTAAACTCAAACCTGCACCCCAAACATCGGAATCTCAAAGAGTTTCATCTCAGACCTTCCCTTCTGCCCGAAGGCAACAGATATCATTGGAATCTCATTCACAGGTCTTTCTGCAGAAACGACGACTTCGCAAGTCGGTGATATGCTGATCGCGCGCCGAGCGCTGCGCAGCGCGTCGGGCGAGGAATCCCGAGGCAATCCGGGACTGAGGACCGCTGACCACCGCCTCATGTCGGCAGTTGCCATCACCCGGTCGTGGAGGCAATCATAGTAATGAGCGCGGCTGGAGTAGGCGTAGGCATCCTGCGGGTCGGCCTCGATCCGTCGGGTATAGAAGGCGAGCATCTCGCGGACGTGCTCATCGAGAGTCTGACCCGGCCCCATCGCTTCGGAAGTCGGGACATCGGAGTAGAGAGGAAGGCTCCACACCTCCTGATGCGGCGTGCCCAGGCAGAAGGTCAACTCCGTTGCTACAGGAGACCAGCAGGTCCCTGTGATCTGGCCATCGAGGACTCTCCGGAACTCTTTCCTCTGGAGATCGTAGAGCCAAAGACCAGTGGGGTCTCTCTCGGGGTTGCCCCCGCCCAAGCAGACTTCGTTGCCTGTGGGCGACCAGCCGGTCACACCCCAGGTCATCGAGGGCATCCTGCACTCTGCGATGGTTTCCTGCGAAGCCAAGTCCTTGATCTTGAGTGATCCGCCTTCGAAGCAAGACACGTACCGATTGTCCGGCGAGACCGAGGGCAGGACATACGACCATTTCATGATCGCTTTCGGCTCGTTTGCCTGATCCGCAAGGGAGATCTGCGAAAGCGTGCCGTCCTTACGCGACAGGTAGTAAAGGCTTGCAGAGTCGCTGGCCCACGAGGGCCAACTGCCCTGAGCCAATCGCCGGGGTGCTGTGCCATCGGCGTTCATGATCCAGAGTTCTTCATCTGTCTCCGGCGGCCGCTGGCTGCCAGGCTCGGGAGTCAGCAACTCCTCCAGTCGCAGGGCTTGGCAATCCCGCACGAAGGCGATGTACTTGCCGTCTGGGGACCAGCGCGGGTCCTTACCGGGAACGATCAACAGGTCAGTTTCCTTTGTCGCAGGGTCGAAGATTGCCACGCCGCTGAAGCCTTGTACCCCCAGACTGAAGGCCACCTTCTTGCCGTCCGGCGACCACCGGGCGCTGAAGCCGTCTGTCGTCAGGCGATGGCCGCCCTTGGCTACGAGGCTGCGATAGGTCTCCTCCGCTTCCACCATGGGTAGGAAGGCCGCGCCGACAGGTTCTTGCTCCGCCGGATGCCACGACCGTCCAGATTCCAACGTATCAAAGACGTACTTCGCACACCAGTCGCGGAACTTTTGGCGGGCTTCGTGACCCTGAGCGATGATCTCACGAAATAGGGCAGTGGCCGCGTCGTATTCGCCCAGGGCGGTCAAGGCCGCGAATTTGTGGTATTGCAGGGGCGAAAGGTCTTCTGTGTCGAGGGCGTCCCGCCCTCGAATCGCGGGCAAGATGCCCGCGACACGGGGAACCGCTTGCCCTTCCGCCGTCGCCTCGGCAATGACGCGTTCATATTCGCCCATCCGCAGCAGGGTCTCGGACCGCTGAATTCGCAGATCGCTATATTGCGGCTCATCGCGACTCGTCAGAGCAATCGCCAGGGATAAGTCCGCAATCGCTTCGGGATAGCGCCCCAGTTCCCGCCACGCCTTCGCACGCAACGCGTACCCCAGCGGATCGCGCGGCCTCAGAACCGTCATGACCAAGGCATCGTCCCGCAACCGATCGTGCTTCCTGGAGGCGTAGTAGGTATAGGCACGGAGGCGTCGGGATTCGTAATGGCTGGAATCGAGCTGCAAGGCCTTGTCGAGGGAAGCCAGTTGCTCCTTGACGGTGAGCGCCGTCATCGCCCGCAGAAAATAGGCTTCCGCGGTCTCCGGCAGCATCAGCTCGGCTTGTTTACGATGTTCTTCGATCTCCTGGAGCTTCTGAGCGTCCGGCGAGCCACTTTCCCAGAGGATTCGTGCCAGGAGCGAATGGGCGGCGCCGGCAACTTCAGGCTTCTCATTGAGAAGGCCACTCAACACCGCCCTCGCCTCTTTCGGTTGACGATTGTCCACGAGGATCGTGGCCTCCAGGAGGCGGGCCTCTGCGCCGACGTGTTTACTCTCGCGGATCGGATTAATCGTCGCCAGAGCCGCTTCTCGTTCGGCCTTGGCGTACTGCTCGCGGGCCTGGGACAGGATATTCCTGTGCTTGAAGCCTTCTGCCTCCGCCAGGTGCGCCCGGTCGCGGTTCCACATGGACAGCATAACGCCGGCCGCGACCGCGATCACCGTCAGGGCAACAGCGGCAAGGACCTGGGAGCGGTGCCTGCGGAGAAATCTCTCGACGCGATACGCCACGCCGGGACCTCTTGCCAGGACGGGCTCGTGCTCCAGATGCCGGCGGATGTCCTCGGCCAGGCCGCCGGCGGTGTCATACCGCCGGGAACGGTCCTTTTCGAGGGTCTTCATGACGATCCAGTCGAGATCGCCCCGGACCTGCTGATAGGGTGTGCGGGGCACACCTGTGGCACCCCCGCCCCCGGGGGTGACCCCAGTTCTCCCAGCCGGGGGCGGCTGTTTGGTTCCCCCAGCCGGGGGCGGCTGGGCTACATGAGCGGTCCGGATACGCGTCGAGGGCTTGACCGGCTCCTGTTCCCGGATCACCCGCTGCATCTCGACGTAGCCAGCCTTGCGGAGCTCCTCTTCGCTGAAAGGCGTGGTCCCCGTGAGCAGCTCGTAGAGCAGCACGCCGAGAGAATAGATGTCGGTCCGAGTGTCGATGTCCAGATCGCTCAACTCCGCCTGTTCGGGACTCATGTAGGCGGGCGTGCCGATCAGGTGCGCGTAACGGGTGAAGAGCGTCTTTTCCGTCAGGCGCTGGTTGGTCGCCTTGGCGATGCCGAAGTCGATCACCTTGGGCACGGGTTTGCCATCATGGTGGGTGACCATGACATTCGAAGGCTTGATATCGCGGTGGATAATCCCCTTCTGGTGGGCATGCTGTACGGCGTGGCACACCTGAACAAACAAAGCCAATCGGTCCTTCGTGTTCAGATTATTCCCATCGCAGTACTCGGTGATCGAAACGCCTTGGACCAGCTCCATGACAAAGTAGGGTCTTCCGGTCTCGGTCGCCCCGGCGTCCAGGACCTTGGCAATGCAGGGATGGTCCATCATCGCCAAAGCCTGCCTCTCAGCCTCAAAACGGGCGATCACCTGCCGGGTATCCATCCCCAGCTTGATGATCTTGAGAGCCACCTTCCGCCGGATCGGCCGCTCCTGCTCGGCCATATAGACCACGGCCATCCCGCCCTCGCCGATCTTTTCCAGGAGCTTGTAACGGCCGATGACAGTGCCGGGAAGCTCCATCACGGACGAGTCATCGAACGTGACGCTCTCGCCTACCGGCGGAGTCTCCAGAAAATCGCCTACGGCCTTCTCCTCTGCCAGAAGGGAATCGACCTCCTCGCGCAGAGCCGCATCCCCGGCACAGGCGTCATCCAGGTAGGCCGCACGTTCCTGGGCGGTCCTCTTTTCCGTAGCTTCGGCAAGGATCAACTTGATGTCTCTGGATTTCTGGTCCACCGGACGGCTCCACAAAGGCCCTTCTCTGCACTACAGTGCGAAATTGACAAGGAAAATGGGACAGGAAAAAACCGGATCGACATAAACAATGCTCTGGAGTATATATGATCGGCCGCATGCGCCAGCCTCCAGAAAGCCGAGCTCCTCGACGGCCGCTTCAATCGATTGAACGCCGTCGGATGCCCTACGCCTCCTTCCTGGCAACCTCCCGGTGCAGCCACAGACGAGCGTAGTTCCAATACCTGCCTGCCGTCCGACGGGAGATCCCCAGAATCTCGGCTGATTGCTCCATGGTGAGCCCTGCGAAGTAGTGCAGTTTCACCAACTGGGCAACCTCGGGTTCGCGCTCCGACAGTCGGGTCAATGCCTCATCCAGGCGGACCAACTCATCCGAGCGATCGGCGCAGACGCCGTCCAGCTTATCCGCATCGATTCTGTGGTGAAGACCCCCGCACTTTTCGCTCTTCTTATGGCGGGCGCGCTCCACCAAGATCCGTCGCATCGCCTCCGCCGCGGCCGAGAAAAAGTGGCCCCGGCTGTTCCAATTCTGCGGCTCATCTCCGACCAACCGGATATACGCCTCATGCACCAGCGCCGTTGCCTGAAGGGTCTGGCCGGGCGATTCGTGGGAGAGTTTCTGTGCCGCCAGTATACGTAGTTCTTCGTAGACCAAAGGGAGCAGTTCGTCCGTAGCTTTCGCGTCCCCCCGTTCAATGGCATTCAAGATGCGTGTGACATCACTCATGCCGACTCCCCACCGTGTCAGGTTCCAGACAGCCCTATTTTGGGCGTAAAGTGGGGAGAATGCAAGAGGCTTTCGCCCTGTGCGAAACTATGAACTGATCCACCCGCTTCTCCATCAGCCCGGCTGTTGAGCCTCGCCCCCCGCTCAGAGGTTCTTTTTCATGATTCCAAAACCCTGGCAGCAACCAGGTGTTCCGCAGGGAAAGCGACACCCGAAACGGCTGCGGAGACTGTCTTCCGCTACGTCAGGATGGCCTAAGCCAAGCCCAGGGCCTCACCGCCCGTGCGGTTCATCGCCGACACCCGCGGCGGTCATTCCACCATCTCCAGGTCGACCAGGCAGACTGCGGCCATGGCTTTTTGCCGTTCGCGTCTTTTCTCGTGTGACGAGTGCCGAAGGCTAACCCTTCGCCCGGTCCAGCATTTGACGGATGGCCGCATTGGGGGAGACGATCTCCCCGACCGAACGAATGGTCACGGTAGGGACAGCCCCGTGCTCCAGATGCATCCGCATGCGCAGTTCCTGGTCGGCATTCTGCCCCCCCAGGTTGGAGTAGCCGAAGGTTCGGCAAAGTCCCTCGAACAGGAAAGCGTTGAGATCGCATCCCCCTGTGCGCTCCAAGCCATCGATGGATTGCTGCCAACTCTTGAATAGATGGACCTGTGCGAACGACTGACCCTGCATGGTGATTTCGTTGAGTCCTTCCCCTCCCACCACCAGACCCTGGCCTAGCGAGGCCACGTGGCGGATCAGCTTGTCCATGCCCTCCGTGGGCGTGACGGCCTCCACGAAACAGTTCTGCAGGTTGTGAGAGACCAGGGTAACGTCGATGAACGCCGTGTCCACGCCCAGATCGCGCGTAGCCTCCAGAATGGCGCCGCCCAAGATCGAACGCCACATGCTCAGACCCGGATGCACCTTGATCATGACCTTCTTGTCGCGGTTGCTGAGGCGCGCGGCATTGGATTCCGGTACACCCAGTCCCCGGCCCCGGTACCAACTCCAGCCGCGCAGGTCGTGCCGTTCGATACCGCGGTACTGGAAGTCACGGACGTAGGCATAAGCCGGATGGGACGGGTCCATGTCGATGGAATTGAAGTGGGGCATCATGTGAAAACCCAGGGTCCGGCCTTTGCCGATAAAGGCCTTGGCCGAATGGCACTGCCTTGATCGTGGTTGGCGCGGAGCTTGGGCGGCGGTGCCAGAGGCTGTGGTGCCATTTCATCGTGGATGAAGATCTTGCTCTGCGCCGTCAGATCGGTATCATGGTTTTGGCCTTCCTTGGCCGAT
>DATIKY010000080.1:0-24204 GCA_035476995.1 Sedimentisphaerales bacterium
GCTTCCTACACAAACCGCCCGAGGCGGCGTTGCCCCCTCAGGCCGTCTGGATCAATCCGCCCAAGGAGGCCCCAAAAACAACGGATTGATTAGAGCTTAATTGTGAAAAGGAACTGTCTCATTCAACTTGACAACTTCCGGCATCGGACGGCCAGAGAAGCAGAGTCAGCTCATTCTGCAGCTATGCGCCCGGTGCGGACAACACGATGGTTCGCAAACAGGTCGACATCCTGCACTACACGGATGGCGATACTCCCGACAGCCTTGAATTCGCAGTAGATCTCTGCACTCACACCAAACCCTATCAGGTGATTCTGGCCCGCGTGCCGAGGTGCGACACTCTGGGCGAGACTCACCAAGTCATGCGGGAGAGAATCGCCAAGTTCAAGGAGGATCCGGATTACGCGGCGCTCTCCAAACTGCGGCCGATCGACACGCTCGTTGCCCCGGACGTCCTGTACAAGCTCACGCATCACTTCGACGAGTTGCTGGGGAAGGACCTCGCCAAAGCGCAATGGCAGGGGAACTATATGTTCGACGCCATGCAGAAGATCGACTTCACCCTGAGCCGGACCGGCGTGATCCTCAAGTCTGAGGCTCGCATGGCAACGACCCGAGGCGGCATCTCACCTCAGCAGGTATTGAAACCCAGGCATTTGCGATTCGACAAGCCGTTTCTGATCTGCGTCAAGAAGCGCGAGCCGGATGCGACTCCCTTCTTCCTGATGTGCGTGGACAACACCGAGCTGATGCAGGTCACGACGGCCGGGCAGCGACTCGCGGCCTGTCATGCGGGGGAAACGCGCCTTGCCGATGGCTCTCGCCTGGTCCGGCGAAGCCATCGGCAAGACATTTGAAATCGCTCGTTTCTAACGGTCCGCCTTGATCTGGGCGCCCGCGTGCTTGTGGCCGGCGGGGATGCCGCGGATTTCGGGGCCGTGATGATGGCCTGGGCCGTGCTGCCGGCGCAGCAGGTCTCGCTTCTGGTAGCATTGCTCTTTGAAGACCGCGATCTCCGAGGCGAGGTTGGCGCTGGCGGAGTCGCCGAAGAAGGCGTGGATGATCGGGAAGACCAGGTCGGGCTTCTTCTTGCGGTGCTCCTTGACCATCGCTTCGATCTTGGCGGTCGCGACGCCTTCCTGCATGCAGGTGAAGGGCCCGACGTGGAAGATGCCGGAGATGTAGGCGTCGCCGTGGGGGTGCACCATCTCGTGCATGAGGTAGTAGGCGATGCCGGTGCTCAGGGGCGATTCGCCTTCGATGTTGCCGTGCGTTTCGTGGGCGGCTTCGAGCGTCTCGATGATCTCCATCGGGTGCGGCAGGACGTGGCGTCCTTCGAGCACCTCGTGGAAGGGTTCGGCCAGTTTCTCGGCGACGCGGCTCATGTACTTGCCCTTGAGGATCGATTTGGCCGCTTTGCCCATCGACCGGAAGGCCCGGCCGAGATTGCGGTCCCTCAGTCCCAGACCGATATCGCGTTTGGCGTTGCGCAGGTTCATCCTGTTGACGTAGAACAGCCAGTCGGTGATCGGGTCGCGGACGACCTCCAGGCCGTTCTCTTCGAGCCGTTGGATGACGAAGTCGGTGTATGGATCGTGCTGCCGCATGTAGATTTCGCCGATGTAGAGGATCAGCGGGAGCCGCTCCTGCCGGCGGAGCTTGGCCGCCTTGAACATCTCGACGGTCTCGCGTCCCCATTGCAGCAGTTGGCTCCTCTCGGCGCCGGCGGTGGCGATCCGTCCGAGCTCTTCGAGGCGGGCCGCTTTGAGGGCGTCCATTGCGGGTCTATCCTCCGCATACGGCCGGAACCGCCGCAGGATGTCCTCCAACAGGTCCGCCGCGTTGATTCCTTTGAACAGAATCTGCTGCATCTTGACCTTGTCGGAAGAGCCGAGCCCGCCGGGCAGCGGGATGTCGATGTAGTCCGTCTCGGAGGAAGGTCCCACCACCGGGATCTTCTCGAGGCCCTCGACCTTCATGAAGTGCCGCACAACCTCGCTGTACTTGCCGAACCGGCACGGACCGCTGGTCGTCGGCACCATGACGAGGTACTTGTCCTCCACGGCCTGGAGGCTGGTCTGCTCGATCTGCTCCTGGAGAAATCCGATGGCGTCGCCGACCACGCCTTTGAGCGGGTAGCAGACCTCGGTGGAGACGTGTTTCCGCGCGACTTCGTAGCCGCGGGGCGTGTTGGTCGGGAGGACCTGGCCGTCAATGCCGAAGTGCCTGAGGCCTGCGGCTGCAACGTAACTGGCGTCTCCCATGTACGGGATCAGCCAGGTCCGCTTGTCGTACGTGTTCGAGGAATGGATCTTGAGCTTGTCGATGTCGAGGCGCACCGGCTTGCTCTGGCTGACGACCCGTTCGTGGGCCTCGGTCCGCGTGACGAACGGCGCGTTGTTCGTCTGGCCGTCGGTGACCAGGACCAGCAGGGGCTTGGCCACCGCCAGATGGATCTGCTCTTCCTGGTAGATCTTCAGGCTGTCGGGCCCGCAGGCGAAGTTGATCATGCGGATCGCAAACAGGTTCGGATGGTCCGCGACGAAGACGTTGGCCTTCATGATCTTGACGCTCTGGTTCCAGAACTCGTTCTCGACGAACTCGTCGATCGGGATGCCGTCGAACCGGTGTTCGAGGAACTGCTGAGGGATGTACTCGAGCCCTCGGACCTGCGAGAACATGGCGCCGGAGCTGGCGCTGGCCTCCGGGTCCAGGATCACGTAATCGCGCCCGATGCCGACGTAGGCCTGGATGTTCTCCTGCTCGATCCGCTGGAGGAACTTGTCGCCCTCGGCGTAGAGCTCGGCCTTGAACCGGTCCTCGGCCTGGTCCGCCAGACGGATGGCCTCGCGCATCTGCTTGTCGCTGTACTGGAAGCCCAGCCTGGCGAACTCTTTGCGCAGCTCGCGGACGAGCAGGGGCATGTCCCCGAAGTGAATGATCGGGTTGATCTGGCGGTTCTTGTCGAGCGAGAGCACATCGTTGAGGACGTAGCCCTCGGACTCGGTGTAGATGCAGTACTTCAGGTCCGGCGGCGTCGGCTGGCGGACCTCGATGAAGCTCGGATTGAACAGGTACTTGAGCTCGAGACTGTCGTTGAGGATGGACGCATGGCCGGTGGCGAGCTTGCGGGCGATGCAGAACTCGGTCCGCGAGTTGTCCACGCCGATCTTGGCGATATCCTTGTCGCTTCGAGGCGAGACGACCGGATAGAACCCGAGCTTGCGGAACAGCGCCGCGCTCCAGACGCCCTTGGTGCCCAGCGTGGCCATGCTCCGCTTGATGCCGACGGTGGGTCCCGTGGCGAGCGCGTCCCGCCCTTGCGTGTCGCGGGCATCCTGCCCGCGGTTCGAGGGCAAGATGCCCTCGCCACGAACAGTGCCCAGTTCGCTGAAGAGGCACCCCTGCTTCTTGAAATGCTTCTCGTAGATTTTGTGGTAGCGATCGACGTAGTTGGTCCTGGGCTTCTGCGCCGATTCGGAATTGCCGCGGGGACAGAAGCCTCCGGTGATGATCTCGTCGTCCTCGATGCTGAAGACTTCGAGCTGGCAGTCGCGAATGCCGCAGGACTTTTCCGCGAGAAGCTCGCGGCAGAGGACCTTCCTCTTGTGAAAGGCCATGTCGATGATGCCCCAGCCGCGGAAGGCGGTGCCGTGCTTCTTGCCTTCCTGCTCGTACTGCCGGATGGCACCGATGATGTCGAGGGCCTGTCCCCAGGCGCCGAACATCTCGCGATGGGGATACCCTTCGATCTGCCTTTCCGTCACTTGGGCCAGCGCCGCCAGGAACGCCTTGCCCAGCGCGGGTCCGCCCTGGGCGGAGCACTTGTCGCCTGCGTGTTGCGAGCCGCCGACGAACTTGTAGAAGTAGCTGGCGGCGGTGCCTCGGAGGATGGCGGCGGCGATCTCGTCCCGGCCAAACCCCTCTGCGATGAGGCGGTTCTCGTCCATCTCCATGAACACGCCGCAGGTCGAGTCGATGATCGGCGTCCGCGCGGCGCGCAGGGCCGCGTCCTGAAGCGTGCTCTCGACGTCGAGGTTGATGATGTCGGCCATGTTTTCGAGCGTCTGGCCCGATCCCGCCTGGCAACTGTAGTTCATCTTCGCTTCTTTGACCGCGCCGACCGTGTCGAAGGACGTGAATTTCATGTCCTGGCCGCCGATCTCGAAGATCGTGTCCACCTCCGGATTGTTGTGCTTGACGCCCAGCGCGTGGCAGGTGATCTCATCGGTGATGCGGTCCACCAAAGCCAGACCCTGCTGAGCCACCTCGCGGCTCTTGCTCTTGCTCAGAAGGATCTTCTCATAGAGTTTCCGCGCCGAGCCGGTGGCGCCGACGCCTTTGATGATCACGTTGGCCTTGTGTCGCGAGAGGTATTTCAAAACCCGCTTGAGGGATTCCTCGGGGTTTCCGTGCGTTTTGATGTAGAGCTTGTCGAGCAGCTTGCCGGTCTTGATCTCGACGAGGGCGCCTTTCGTCGTGGTGCTGCCCCCGTCGATGCCCAGGACGACTTCGGTTCCCGCGGGGATCTCCGGCGGCAGCGTCTCGGTCTTGGCGCGGACGCGCGGCAGACTCTGCGACAACGGGGGGGCGAACTTGCGTTTTTCCCGGCTGTACTCCGCAACATTGCGGAGCTGAGCCAGGTCCATGACAAAGGTGTTCCTTTCTTCGAGAGCCTTCAGGGCCGCCCCGATCGCGGCGATGTTCTGATGATGAGCGGGCCGCTCGATCTCGATGTGCAGGAGATCCGCGAGATTCTGGCGAACGAGGTCGTTGGAGAAGACGCCGCCTGTGGAGATCGATTCACCGGGCTTGTCCGTCGCTGCGAAATCGCACGATCCGAGCACGTCGATCATGTAGTTGCGCGCCACGGTGCGGAACAGGCCCGCGAGGTTGTCCACCCGCGTTGCGCCTTCATTCTGCTTATGGATAAGGTCCGACTGAACGACCACGCCGCAGCGGGCGAGGAACTCACTCGGTTCCTTCGACCGCGAGGCCTCCTCCTCGGCCCGGCGGAGCATTTCCTCGAGCCGCCCCTGGAGCCGGCCGCGGTTTCGCTCGACAATCAGGTCCTTTTCCGCTTCGCTGCGGGCGGACGCCGGGTCTTCCAGTTCGGGGGCGACCACGTCGCCCTGGAACATCCTGCGGCACTGCTTCTCTACGAGCATGCCCGAGCCGCCGCCGCACTTGGTGCCGGTCCGCCACTCGGTGATGACTTGGCGGTTGTCCACCGAGCCCAGGCTGAAGAAATAGGAGTCCTTGGCGCCGATATGAAAAATACGCTTGGCCGCGGGGGCGACGATCTCGGCGCCCTTGGGGATCGCCACGCTGTCGTAGACGTACAAGGCCCCGCGCATGACCCTCGGAAACGGCTCTGCCGCGCTGCCGGTCAAGGCAGTGCTCTTGACGCACGTGACGTCGCAATGGGCTGCGATGTCGCGCCATGCCTCGCCGATTGCGCCCAGGGGGTTGGCGAAATGCATGATCGGATCGGGCGAATAGAGGACCGTCCTGTCGGAGCCGAGAACCGCATAGTGAACGAAACTACTGCCGACGTCGAAGCCGACAAACAACTCGCCGGCCCTTGCGTGCTTGCGCTGCTGTGGTCGTGAAATCATGGTCCCCTACCCGTCCAGGGAGAATATAACAGCCCCTGTTAATGCTGCTGCACCATCCTGTGAATAGTCCAAGTCCAAACCTGTTAGATACTCCAGAGTTGTGACTTTGTCAAGGGTAGCCACAAAAGCCCTAACAGCTTTTCCACAACAACAGGCCTATAAAAAAAAATATATCTAATTAGGCAGCAACGATTTACGCGGGCCTGGGCCTTTGGATTAACAGAACTAAGGGCCTATATGACTTATCCTAATACCCTTTCTTTCAGAATATCATATATATAGAGTCCTGTCCCCTCTGTGAAATCCCGAGGTCTCTGGGAAACCTTCGGGCGGATTGTCGGCATCAAAGTAAAAAGGGTTGTCGAGACGGTACGCCCTCGGTACACTAGGGCCCAATTACAGATCGTGTGGCGCAGTGGGCGCCTGTGGTTTTTGAGAGGTATGCCATGAAGGTCACCTTTAACCGTTCCGCGCTGGCAGAGGCCCTGGGGCTCATGATTTCGATCGTTCCGAGTCGCACGCCCAAGCCGATTCTCAAGTGCGTAAGAATTGCCGTTGCCGGCAAGGAGATGCGGATCTACGCGACGAACCTCGAGCTCGGCCTGGACTACCTGATCTCCGAAGTCGATGTCGAGCGGGATGGCGAGGTCGTCGTCGAAGCGGACCGCCTGGCGGCGATCGTTCGGGAGAGCATCGAGGACGTCCTGGTCCTGGAGTCCAGTGACACGACCTGTGAGATCCGCGGGGCCGACAGTCATTTCAAGGTCTACGGCCAGGACCCCAAGCAGTATCCCAGAATGCCCTCTTTCGGATCGGGCGCCGGAGACCTGACGATCGGGCTCGATTCGTTGCAGGCCGGGATCACGCAGTCTCTGTTCGCCACCGCCAAAGAGAGCAGCCGGTACGCGATCAATGGCGTGCTCTGGGAGGCCAAGGGCAAGAAGCTCTTGTTGGTCGCGACGGATGGCCGCAGGCTGGCGAAGTGCCGCGTGGACCTGCACCATACTGTAGCCGAAGGCGCCGAGCGGAAGGTCATCGTGCCCGCCAAGACCATGGCGCTGATCGAGAAGCTCGGCAAACGCGAAAAGGAAACAGTCGCGGTCAAGTTTGTGGACAACCAGGTTCTTCTGAGTTGTGCCAATGTTGTGATCAGTTCGAACCTCGTGGAAGGCAACTTCCCGAAATATGAGGACATCATCCCAGGCGATTATGACAAGAAAATAACGCTGTCCACCGACGCGGCGCTCAGCGGGGTTCGACGGGCGTCTTTGTTGACAAGCGAGGAGTCCAAAGGCGTGAAACTGTCGCTGACGGCCGATGCCCTGGTCTTCTCGGGCAGCTCGCCGGAAGCCGGCGCCGCGGAAGTGAGAATGCCGGTCGAGTACGACGGCGAACCCATCGAAATCGGATTCAATCCGCAATTCCTGATCGACGCGCTGCGCGTGATCCAGGCGCCGGAGTTGCAGATGGAGCTTGGCCAGCCGGACCGGCCGGGTGTGCTCAAGAGCGGCAACGACTTCCTCTACGTTCTGATGCCGATCAATCTCAGCTGACAGCGAAAGCATCCAGAGGAGAAAGCCCGACAGGGAACAAGGGAGCAGGGATGAACCAGGCAAGGACGTCCGACGCGTGCAAGATGAGTGATTTGGTGTCCGGTTTCGTGGACCGGATGGCCCCCGTGCATACCCGGTACGATTCGCTTGCGGAGGTATGGGAGACCCTGCTTCCGGGCAATCTACAGTCTCACTGTCGGATCGGGGGGCTGGGCAACGGATGTCTGAAAATACTCGCCGACGGCTCCAGCTACATGTTCGAGCTGCAGTTGTGCAAGCCAGTGTTGCTCCGAGAGTTGCAAAGGCTCTGCCCCTCGGCCAAGATCCGGCGGATCGACGTCGCCATGGCGCGATGACGAACATTGGACTTGCGGCCGGCGCGGAAAGAGAGTAACTTTATAGGCGGGAGGGGGCCTTTTCAGATAGTATACAGGGTTCCAGTTCTGCATTTCGACAGGTCTGGTCATACACTTAGGGTTGACTTTTGAGGGCCGGTATGGAGGCACATAAATACGACGCTAGCAACATCAAGATCCTCGGTGGCGTGGACGCGGTCCGCAAGAGGCCGGACATGTACATCGGCGACCGCGGCATCGCGGGTTTGCATCACCTGGTCTACGAGGTTCTGGACAATTCGATCGACGAGGCTCTCGCGGGTTCCTGCGACGCGATCACCGTCCGCATTCAGGCCGACGGCAGTTGCAGCGTCGAAGACAACGGGCGAGGCATCCCGGTCGAGATGCACAAGGAGGCGAAAGTCAGCGCGCTGGAAGTCGTCCTGACGACCCTGCACGCAGGCGGCAAGTTCGACTCCGACAGCTACAAAGTGGCCGGCGGGCTCCATGGCGTTGGCGTCAGCGTCGTCAACGCGCTGAGCGATTGGCTGCACGTGGACGTCTTCCGCGACGGGACGCACCACCATTTCGAATGCCGACGCGGGAAGAAGACCGGGCCGGTCCAGCTCGTGGGCCCCTCCAGCAAGCGGGGCACCAAGGTCACCTTCATGCCGGACGAGGAGATCTTCGGCGACGTCGAGTTCAACTACGACACGTTGCTCAAAAGGATTCGCGAACTGGCCTATCTCAACGCGGGCCTCAGAATCACCTTCCGCGACGACCGGTCGGACAAGAAGGAAACGTTCCAGTACGAGGACGGCATCAGGGCCTTCATCAAGCACCTCAACGAGGGCAAGAACATCCTGCATGAGGGGATCATCTACATGGCCAAGGACGATCCCGAGAGCAAGCTGAGCTGCGAAGTGGCCATGCAGTACAACGACAGCTACGCCGACAACGTGCTGGTCTTCGCGAACAACATCCGCAACATCGACGGCGGCACGCACCTCTCGGGCTTCCGAACCGCTCTGACGCGAACGATGAACTTCTACGCCAAGGCCAACAACCTCATCAAGGAAGGCCAGGGCACCACCGGCGACGACCTGCGGGAAGGTCTGACCGCGGTCGTCACGGTGAAATTGTCCAATCCGCACTTCGAGGCCCAGACCAAGGTGCGGCTCACCAACCCGGAAGTCGGCAGTTTCGTCGAGACGACAGTCAACGAGCAGCTCTCGCACTATCTCGAAGAGCATCCCGCGGACGCCAAGCGAATTCTGAACAAGGCGATCCAGGCGGCCGCCGCCCGCGAGGCGGCCAGGAAGGCCCGCGAATTGACCCGTCGAAAGGGGGCCCTGGGCAGCGCGAATCTCCCCGGAAAACTCTGGGACTGCGCCAGCAAAGAGCGGATGGCGACCGAGATCTTCCTGGTCGAGGGCGATTCCGCAGGCGGTTCCGCCAAGGGCGGACGCGACCGGAACATTCAGGCCATCCTGCCGCTGAGAGGCAAGATCCTCAACGTGGAGAAGGCACGCATCGAGAAAATGCTGGCCCACGAGGAGATCCGAACCCTCATCAGCTCTCTGGGCACCGGCATCGGCACCGACGAGTTCGACATCTCGAAGTGCCGCTACGGCAAACTCATTCTCATGACCGATGCCGACGTCGACGGAGCGCACATCCGCACGCTGCTGCTGACCTTTTTGTTCCGTCAGATGCCGCAACTGCTGGACCATCGAATGGTCTACATCGCCCAGCCTCCGCTGTACGAGCTGAGGGTCAAGGGACGAAAGACCTCCGAATACGTTCTGACCGAACAGGAGATGCGACGCCGGATGATCACCCGCGGTCTGGACGACACACAGCTTTTCGTCCGCGACGGGCTCGACAAGGGTAAGAAGTCCGGCAAGACCGAGGCTCGCGAAATCCCCCGTCCGAAGTTCGAGGAACTGCTCAAGACCCTCGGCGACATGGAGCGGGTCGTCAACGTGCTGACCCACCGGGGCATCCGCTTCGAGGAGTTCATTTCCGAACACTACGACGGCGTCGGCCTGCCTCACTACATGATTCGCTGCCAGGGCCACGAGAGGCCCGACTTCTTCCGCGACGCGGCCGAATACGACAAGCGGTTGGAGGAACTCGGAATTTCCAAGAACGGCAACGGTCACAACGGAGCCGGCGAGAAGGAGAAATCCAACGGCAACGAAGAGCCGACCGCGGTCGGCGAGGAGCTGCATGAGGTCGTGCGAATCGAGCAGATCGCACAGAAGCTCAAGACCGATTTCGGGCTGGACCTGCCGGACTTCCTCCTGAAGACGGAGAAGACGGATTCCGGCGAAGCGCTGCCCACGAAATTCTACATCGTTCACGGCGACGACCGCCACGAAATCGCGGCCCTGGGCGACATCTACACCGCCATCCGCCAGATCGGCGGCAAGGGCGTCGAGATCAAACGGTTCAAAGGTCTGGGCGAAATGAACGCCGATCAGTTGTGGGAAACGACCATGAACCCCGCCACCCGCACGCTGCTCCAAGTCAAGCTCGACGACGCCGGCGAGGCCGACCGTCTCTTCAGTGTCCTGATGGGCGACGACGTCGAGGGACGCCGCAAGTACATTCAGGACCACGCGCGCGAGGTGCAGAACCTCGACGTGTAAGACGCCAACGATCGACCGGATACCGGAGGCCGACTTTCGAGGGGTCGGCCTCCGGTTTTCCTATCCTCTATCGTGCCCGTAGGCGCCGGCCGCTACCTGTTCTGGGAGGGCGTCCGCATCCCCCCTCCCATCCCCCCACCTCCACCCATGATCCCTCCCCCTCCAAAGCCGCCCATGTCGGCTTCGGGCGGACCGGGGCTTGTCCAGGACTTGAGAGCCTGGACCTTCGCCGCGAACTGCTCCTGGCTCAGGCTGCCTTTGGCCAAGGCGTCGACTTCGGCCTTGGTCGTGCGAAGAACCAGCACAGTGGGCAGATCGGGCGAAACCCCTGTGGGGGCGACGGTCTGCTGTTGAGAGAACCGAGGGGTGCTCGGACTGAAGATCCATCCCTGACGATCGGCCTGACTGAGCCGGGTGGCGATTGCGATGCTAATGGTGTCCTCCGCATGACGGATTCGGAGATTGGCCGCGTGACGAAGCGTCCCTAGCAACGCGATCTTGAGGTTCTCCACCCTCTGTGGACTATATGTTAAAATAGGTGACTTAGGAGGTCTTTGCGATACTCCGCGCAGCTCGTCAGCCGTCTGTGACCACAGCGGATCGTCGGAACGTTCGGCCTTGGGCTCTTTCTGCTCCTCTTGCGGCGCCGCCAGCAGGAAATCGACCGGGAGGAAGAAGACGGCGCCGTAGCCGTCGAGGTAGAGGGCTTGCGTCACGACCCGATCCTGGGCAATCTCGATGCCGGAAACGTCGAGCGGAGTGCTTGCGACCGGGTAGCCCATGGGCATGCTGTCGGCCCAGACTGCCGCCTTATCGAAGATCCGGCACATGACCGCCAGGTCCTCGCTGATCTGGCCGATGCCTTCAGGCGTCAGATCCGGTCCCGGGACGACGAACGCCGTCCGCAGGACCCTGTCCTGCCGGCTCAGGCCGTAGGCCGTGGTCTGGAGCCTGAGCAGGAGATTGTCCATATTGTCGCCCGGTTCGCCCGTTCGAACCCCGGTTGATCCATATACACCGCCGCTCATCCCTGCCCCGCCGTAACCGCCGGCCAGAGAGAACAATAGAATCGCTGTAGGAATAAACGTTGTCATGGGGAGTCTCCTGTAGAATGCGACCGAATCGTCAATACGTGATCACTTGCACGCGATGCTCGAACTGCTCCGGGCTGAGCCGGCCCTTGGCCCATGCGTCCACGTCGGCCTTTGTCGCCCGCAGCGTCATCACGCTTCTGCCGGAAGACGTGACGCCGCCTCCGGGCACCGAGGTACCCGTTGTCACGGTACGTTCGGGGTTCGCGCTCGAAGAGCCCAGACCCTGGACCACAAAGGTCAGCCATTCATTGGCTTCGAGACCCCGGATGTTGGTCGCATGCTTCAGAGTCGCGATCAAGGCCTTTCGGAAGCTCTCCACCTTGGCTTGGCTGTACGGTTGCCCGGCGTGTTCTCCCCGGACCGTTCCGGCCGGACGGGGCTCTCGAAGCGACTGCCTCGTTTGAGCCCATACCTGGTCCTCTTGCGTCTGAGCCGGCTGCTCCTGGGTCTTGTTCGCGGGGGCCAACAGGGGGAAATCGACCTGGATGAAGAACGTCGCCCCATAACCGCCGAGGTACAACGGCCTGGGTCGCCCCAGGGAGGGAAACAGCGCGCGCGGTCCCACCTGCGGCGAGCGGTCCGCGCCCACGAAGACATCCCTCCATCCGGCGCGCTCGACCCCATAAGGAGCCAGGACATTCTTTTCGATGATCCGCGACATGATGCCGAGGTCTTCGATCATCCGGCCTGTCGTCGCGAGGTCGATTTCCTTGTTGGGAACCACCAAAGCCAGCTCGGCGAATACATCATCCTCCGAGCCCAGGAGAGTCCATTCCGTGAACCGCGCCGGAGTGTTCACGGCCATGCCCGCAGAATCAATGGGGCGACGGCTCTCGGGCACCATTCCTGACTCGGTGGTTGACGCCGAAGAGGGGATCGTTGGGGTCGCGGTCACAGGGCTCAC
The DNA here is from genome assembly GCA_035476995.1 of Sedimentisphaerales bacterium. Lineage (GTDB taxonomy): Bacteria > Planctomycetota > Phycisphaerae > Sedimentisphaerales > Anaerobacaceae > PLanc-01. Next base: position 12,159 of record DATIKY010000080.1, read on the forward strand.
GCCCGAGCTGATTTGCGCAGAGCAGGCTGCCGTGGTCAGGACAACGGATAAAGCCAGGCAGATGCGGGTCTTAGGAGAAGGGGTCATGGTTCATTCCTTTCAGGAAAGCTCTGGAAGGGTCGCGGATCAGCCTCGAACCCTCCCGGTTGGTAGTTGGTGAACAATTGAACGACGTGCTGTCGCGTGCGAGACAGCTCATCCTCGGTCCGGCTGGCCAGCGTTTGCAGACCGGTGACGAGCTGCGTCTTGTCCTGCACGCGATTGAGTTCGATCTGGTGAATCGCCCGCGCGATCCGGGTCAGATCGTCGGTTTGTGCCTTATCGATGTTTTCGAGGACTTCCGCCAGGAGACGGTTGGTCACCGCGTTCGAGGCCGCCAGAGTCTGGAAGGCGTATCGAGTGAGGTCCTCGCGATACTGCTGCGTGAGGTCCTCTCTGACCTTGAAGAAGCCGTGCGCCAAGGCGGCCTGGCACCGTTGGCCCATGTCTTCGAGCAGTCTCTCGCGAAGGGCCGGCTCGATCGACGCCGCCACCGACGGGACCAGGGCCTCGCGAAGCTCGTCGAGGTCCAAAGGAGTCGGGCCTGACAGTCTGCCGACAGCGAAACCCACGAGGATCAATGCCGCGGCAGCCAGGGGCGCCACCACAGCCATGCGTCCTAGAAAAACGCGACGAAAACGCCTATTATCGGGTTTTTCGCCCGCAGGTTGAGCGTCCGCGAGTCGTCGGAGGGTCTCATCGACCACCGGTTTGGGAGGTTGTTGCGAGAGGCCCTGTTGCCGGAGTTGAGCGAGGGCCTCGCTCAGAATGTCTCTCTCGTCATCTCTTCTGTCCATGGGATACCTCATCGGATGCGATTGTCGCGCCCAGCGATTTGCGAAGCCGCGCCTTGGCGCGGTGCAGGGACACCCCGACCGCGCCCACGCCGATCTGCAGCTCGCTGGCGATCTGGCGATAGCTCAGCTCGCCCAAGTGCCTCAGGCAGAACACCTGAGCCTCCTGCGGCGGCAGTTCCGCGATGGCTTCGCGGAGCCGGTCGGCAAGGTCCTGCGCCTCGATCGCGTCGATCGGGTCCGCGTGGCGGGCGATCGGTTCTTCGTTGCAGGCGTCGGTTCTGCGACGGCGCCCGTTCTGGCGGAGCCTGTCGATCGCCCGCGTCGTGGCCAGCCGCACGAGCAAGCCCGGCAAATTCCGCACGTCCTGACGGCGCGACAGCTCCAGCGCCGTCAGGAACGTCTCCTGAAAGCAGTCCGCGGCGTCCGCGTGATGGGCCAGCAGACGATGCGCGGTCTGCCAGACCAGCGGTCCGTACTCCTGAACGATGACCTGCCAGTCGTGGGTCTGCAAGAACGTCCTCGTCGAATCTCTGCGCCTGATCTCGTTTACGAACCCATCCGTCCGGCCGAAGAAACTCCGCGGAATTTTTCCGCGCCGCCGGTCGGCTCTTCCGGGGGACAACGATCGACGGGTGTGAATCGCCGTCCGTTCCGTACGTATGTCGATTGGTACGGCCAGTTTATTACATCGACGGCGATCGATTCCCGCAAGCCGCGACGATGTCACTCGGTCCGCGAAAAATACAACTTTCTTTGTGCTGTCGCTGTTTTTTTGCTTGCATTCACGTGCGTACGTTGGCAAAATACTCCCGTCGGTCCCATGGACGTTTTTGCACTGGCAAACTGTGGGATCTCTGTGGAGGCGTCAATGACAGGCAAACAAAGGAGCGCGAAGCCGGTGGCGAAAGAAATTCTGCTGCATGTGCTCTTGAGTACAGCCTTGTTTGCTCTCTGGGGGTGTGTTGATGGGGTCCAGACGGGAGGGACCACCGGTTCGTATACGACGGTGCCGTCCGACCGGACCGAGGCTCAATTGCTTGTCGAGCTCGATAAGAAGTTCGAAAACCCGCAGGTGCATTACGATCTGGCCCGGCTGTATCACAAGTCTCAGAACTGGAACAAAGCGGAGTATCATTACAACGTCGCGCTGGGTTTCCAGCCGGCCAACCGCGCGGCCCAGGCGGGCGTGGTGAAGATGAACATCGATCGCGGCCAGACCGCCCAGGCCGAGCAGTTCGCCAATACCTACATCCGTCAGGCCGGAATCGCAGTCAGCGAGATACTTCGCCTTGGCTGGGAGTTCGAGCAGCTCGGACTGGACGCGTACGCCTTGCGATGCTTCCGACAGGCGCTCGAAGCGGCGCCGGACTCCGCCGAGGCCAACCGCCAGATCGGGTTCTACTATCTGGGCAAAGGCGATAACACGTTGGCCAAGCAGTACTTGTTGAAGAGTTTCCAGCTCAACCCAAGGCAGCCCGACGTCGCCGGGGCCCTGGGTCGCCTGGGAGTCGTCGTCGAAGCGCCGGCCGAGCCGGCTCCGCTGTCGACAAGACCGAGGTAAGCGCAGTGCCGCAGCGGTGCTCGGCACATCGTGAATGAGAGCTTTTTCGTTGCCCCGTGGCGAATGGATGCGCTGCGGGGTTTTTTCATGCCCGCACCGCGACGGAGAGACTTTCATGTCGCCAAAGCCCTGGTTGCTCATGGTCGTTGCGATCTGCAGTTCGATTGCCCCCGGCGCCGAGGGTCTCTATGACATCCGTGACTACGGCGCAAAGCCCGACGGGCAAACGCTTTGCACGCAGGCCATTCAAGAGGCGATCGACAACTGCGCCGAAGGCGGTGGGGGTGTCGTGTCCTTGCCGCCGGGGAAGTTCCTTTCCGGAACGATCGTGATCAAGAGCGGCGTTACGCTTCGCCTGGACGACGGGTGCACGCTGCTCGGAACTCGCGACCTCGCGCAGTACCCCTCCAAGATCCCCGCCTACCGCTCGTTTACCGACACCTATACCGACAAGAGCCTGATCTACGCCGAGAAGGCCGAACGGACCGCCATCACCGGCCGGGGTGTCATCGATGGCCAAGGCGACTCGTTCCACGGGCCGTACAAAGTTCGCCCGTATACGATCCGGTTCATCGAATGCCGCGACGTCGCGGTCGAGGGCGTCACGATCCGCAATTCGCCGATGTGGGTGCAGCACTACCTCGCCTGCGACGATGTCCGCATCGCCGGCGTCACGGTCAAGAGCCACGTCAACCAGAACAACGATGGCATCGACATCGACTCGTGCCATCGAGTCCTCATCACCGGCTGCAACATCGACTCCGGCGACGACGCCATCGTGCTCAAAAGCACCTCCGCCAGCCTGTGCAAGGACGTGGTCGTCACAGGCTGCGTCCTGCGCAGCGCGTGCAGCGCCCTGAAGCTGGGCACCGAGTCGAACGGCGGCTTTCAGAACATCGTGATGAACACTTGTGCAATCTATGACACCCGGCTTGCGGGCATCGCATTGGAGATCGTCGATGGCGGGACAATGGATCGCGTTGTTGTGACCGGCATCACAATGACCGGCGTCGGCGCGCCGATCTTCATCCGTCTGGGCAATCGCGCCCGGCCTTTTCGGGACGGCATGGACAAGCCCGGCGTCGGGATCCTGCGGAACGTCACGATCAGCGACATCGAGGCGACCGGGGCCGACCGCACAGGCTGCGCCATCGCAGGCCTGCCGGACGCGAATATCGAGAATCTGACCCTCAGCAACATCCGTGTCTCATTCGCAGGCGGCGGGTCGCAGGAAGAAGCCTCGCGTTCGATCCCTGAGAACCCGGACAAGTACCCCGAGTACTCGATGTTCGGGCGCTTGCCCGCCTATGGGTTCTACTGCCGGCACGTACGAGGCCTCAGGTTGGCCAACGTGCAACTGCAACTGGCGAGCGAGGACAAGCGACACGCCGTAGTGTTCGAGGATGTGCGAGGCGCGACGATTGACGGATTGGACGTTCCGCATTCAAATGGAGCGGCGTCGCTGCTTCGGTTCACGGACGTGCAGAGCGTTGCAGTCCGCGGCTGTACCCCGCCGGCGGGCACGGGCCTGTTCCTGAAGCTCCAGGGTGCTGCCAGCAGGGCCGTCACGCTGACGGGCAACGACTTCTGTGGCGTGAACGCGGTGACGCAGATCGGAGCCGACGTGCCACGCGGCGCGGTCGCGGAACTGGCGAATCGAACGAACTGACAAGAAGATCCGACGCGGAGAATCCCGTATACCCATGGGCGTACGACAACACGAGATGTGTTTTGGCAAATACTCGATGGGGATCGGCGACCGCTTCGGCCGCCAGGGCAGGGCCCAGTTGGCTGCTTTGATGAAGGCGGCGCAGCAAGGCGTGGGGATTACCCCCGTCTGGAACAAATCCAACCGCGAGCACACGATCATCGGCACCCAGCCCGCCGACGTGCGCAAAGAGGCGGATGCCGCTGTCGAAGCCGTCGGTTGGAAGGGGCCGTACTGCGTCGACGCCGACCACATCGGCCTGGGCAATGTCGCCCGATTCATGGACGCCAGCGACTTCTTCACGCTCGACGTGGCCGACTTCGTGGGACAAAGCGCAAGCGCCGCCGACATCGACTCGTTCGTCGACAAGTATCGCGACCTGCTCGGCTCGCACAGGATCGAAGGAATCGCCGAACCGGTCCAGCTCGATGAGCCTGCCATGCGGGCCATCGCGGGCAAGTACCTCCTGGCGGTGCAGCAGGCCGGCGAGATCTTCCGCGGCATCGAAGCGGTCAAAGGTCCCGGCCAGTTCGTCACGGAAGTCTCGATGGACGAGACCGACGCCCCGCAGACGCCGGTGGAGCTGCTGGTGATCCTGGCCGCGATCGCCGACGAGGGCATCCCCGCCGAGACGATCGCGCCGAAGTTCAGCGGGCGGTTCAACAAGGGCGTGGACTATGTCGGCGACGTGAACCGGTTCGCCGCGGAGTTCGAGCAGGACCTGGCGGTGATTCGCTTTGCGGTCGAGCAGTTCCCGCTGCCCCATGCACTCAAGCTCAGCGTCCACTCCGGCAGCGACAAGTTCTCGATCTACGGCGCGATCGGCCGGGCGATCCGCAAGTTCAACACCGGCCTGCACCTCAAGACCGCCGGCACCACGTGGCTGGAGGAGCTGATCGGCCTGGCCTCCAGCGGCGGCGACGGCCTGGCCATCGCCAAAGAAGTCTACACGACCGCGCTGGGTCGCATGGACGAGCTCTGCGGCCCCTACGCCACGGTGATCGATATCGACACGAAGAAGCTGCCCACGCCGGAGGAGGTCGCCCGGTGGGATGGCGATCGATTCGCCGCGGCGCTGCGGCACGACCCGTCCTGCCCGCACTACAACCCGAGCCTCCGCCAGCTCCTGCACGTGGGCTACAAAGTCGCCGCCCAGATGGGCCCGCGATTCCTCAACGCCCTGGAGCGGTACGAGCCTGCGATCTCCGAGAACGTCACGGAGAATCTCTTCGACCGCCACATCCGCCCACTGTTCCTGGCACGGTGAGTCCCATCCGTCCCATGCGGGATGAAATGGCGGCCGAGTTCGGCGACCTGCACGATGTGTTTCGCCTTGCGCCATCCGGCTTGTGCGCCGCGGATCACGATTCCTGCCACAGAGGACCCGGAGCCCACAGAGAAAGACGGCAGCGGCAAGCGGAGCCTTGCCGACGGTCCTCCAATTCGTCCATCAGGCCCTAAAGCGTAATCGAGTGCCTGACCCCGAGATCCCCCTCAGACAAGTCTCGTCCGCAGACCGGCCTTCTTCGCCGCCGAGATTTGCCTCTCATCGGCCGAGACGAACAGCTCGGCTTCCCATCGGATCGCGCAGGCGACATGCAGCGCGTCCATCGCACGCACCGGGCCGGCTTCCAGGATGGTGGTGCAAGCCGATATGACATCGGGTGTGAGATTGACGATCGCGGCGTCGCGGATATCTTGGAACAGGCTGTTCTTGGCCGTCTCGTACTGGCGGGCGGTGAGGTTTCGCTCGTGCAGGCGCCGGTTGAGGGCCGACAGGATCTCCGGGATACAGACGACGCTCAAAGCGAGTTCCGTGGCCGCCACGCAAAGAGCGCACACGGCCTCGCTGCCCGGCTCTTCCACGTACCGCTTCGCGAAAGCGGAGGAGTCAAAGAACGTCTTCACGTTCCCGCTGCTCCCGGATGGCGGATGACAGACTCGCCCCTTTGGCGGTCAACCGGACGCCCGGCCGCTTCCACGAGGGACCCGCCGCACGCTCGCTCGATGGTTGCGAGATCTCTGCGATGGGCTTGCCATGCCGCAAGATCAGAAAGGTCTCCCCTTTCTCGACATCGGAAAGTACTCCCGACGCCCGCTTTCGAAACTCGGTGAACGTTACGGTCTTCACGGTAAAACCTCCAAAACTGTACATTGTGTACATAAGTGTACAATACGACCCTCGGCCTGTCAAGGTTCCCAGGCTCTGGGTCGAAGATTTCCTCGGACGATTTCGGCGTGCGGAGCACCCCTCCACGCCGGCGGCCCCAAAGCGAAAAGCTCCCGGCCGCAGGCCGGAATCCGGATCGCGTCCCCGCAGCCGTCGTCGCACCCCTGCCTCTCGTCGAGTCTCGCGGAACCCCGGCCCGAATTTCTCTACCGTCCCGGTCCTGCATTCGCAAAAGCGTAAATTGATGCCTGACCCTGGGCCTCGGGACAGAGCGGAACGGGATGGCCCGATCCGGATTTCGCCGAGCCCGATGCGCAGCGGCGCTTCACACCGAGGCGAGGGTTTTCCGCTTTGGAGCCACCAGCGAAACGGGTGCTGCGCACGCCTCCCATGCGGCCTGCACAGTTCCGTCACAAGCGAGCGCCTCGCTCGCGTCTCAAGCCGGAGGCCCCAACGCGACAAACCCCCTCCGCACGACCCCTTGGGGCGTGCCTGCTCAGGTGAATAATTCCTAAATCAGGATGTGACCCCGCGCAGCCCCCCCTTACGCCAGCAGCATGGTAGGCGTGCTTCGCACGCGTGGCCAGTGCCTCGGACCACGGGTCACCGGGCTGCGAGAATCCCTCTTTACACCCTGTCGGCGAGGTTCTACAATGAAATGGCAGACTGAAAATGAAGGAACCTCGGCTGATTCGGAAGCATGCCGGGTTCCGCAAGCGGAAGTACCGGTTGGAAGAAAGTGAAATGTGCAGGGATCACCCCAATCCTTCTTTAATTATTGTTGGGCGGACAATCTTGCTGCTATGGCCATTCATGACAGAGTGCGTTGCATTCAGGAGGCACAAGAATGGAATACTTTCGGGATCCGAAGAATCAAATTCAGGCCGACATCGCCTATCGACTGGGAATGATTGCCAAGCAGTATGGGGCTCTGTCTGCGCCCCCTGAAGAGGATTTTTCGGTCACGCTTGACGTCTGCATCCTCCAAAACCTCCTGACGACGTGTATTGAACTTCTCAAATCCATGTCGCGAAACGAGAGGCGGGATAGCTATCTGACATCCGACATCGGTATGTCGCTTGTGTGGGGACTCAGACCAGAAATGATCGAACTCAATACGTTCGATGGCCCGCTTACGCGTGAGGTGATGCTGAGGAGATTGCGGAATGCCTTGAGCCATCCGACGGTTATAACGCTGGACGGCCGTTTCCCTTCGACGGGGTACACAACTATCCCAGATGGGTCTGGTGCAATTCGTCGGTATTGCTTCGTGAATTCTCCGGATGTAAGGAATGGTCGTCCAAAGTCTTTCTCCCAAAGAGGAGAAGCTGAAAAACGACTTGAGCAAGCAAGGGGGGATCGCGATATGCCGCCAGATGTCGGGATCATCAGGGATAATGCTGGCAGGTTCTGCTTTGGTCGAAGTGACGAACCTTTTGCACGGATCTTCAAGATTCACCTCACGAGTGGCGAGATTCATTCGCTTGTCATCGGGTTGAGCAACCATCTCGCACAACCAATCCAGGAGGCTTGGGATGGAGTCACCGTTGCCCCGCTCATTGCGTAGAGCATTCTATCCGTGTTGTGCTGATGACACTGAAGAACCCCGCCGACTGATGGCCGGAATTGTCGAGGAGATTATCTACTGCGATATTCGCCGTCCTCGCGGATGGCGTCAACCGAAACCCACTGATGGTCTTCCATCGGTAGCCTTTGTGCAAAGGAGTCTCATTGATTATGTCGACGTGCTGCCCCTTATCGATGTTCTCTTTTACAGAAGGGACTCTACAGGAGAAGGTGGTAGCGGGTTGTACATTCTTGGGAAGGAGTGGCTTCCACGCATTCTCCAGCACTTTCCGGACGAAGGAGGCCTCATCATTACTGACGGATCAAATAGTGGGAGTGGCATCTTCAGGAAGATGATCCGCCCAAGTGGGTACCTGAGAAAGGGTTGGGGCTGTCAGTTCTGGCCAAGTCGAGAACAACCTTGGCTCATCAGTCACGGGCTTCATAGGATCGAGATGACGCGAGTCGTTTGGCCGCAAGTCCTAAAGGGGAGGCTTGGTTAATCGGGGGACAGTATACTCAATTCGGGATCGAGACAAGTAAGCTGTCGCCGGAAATCCGTCTCGTTGGAGATTCTTGCGAGGACTCCTGGCAGGACGGGGACCATTGGGCGAAGAATGGGGTCACATCCGGATTTAGGAATTATTCGCTCGACGACGGGAGGAGGCGTAGCAAACCTACCCATTTCACAAACGGGCACCGCGAGAGAACGGGACGGCGTCAGGTGCTTTTGCCGGTGGAGGCGGACGGTCAGAGTCAGTCGTGGCGGTTGTTGCCGCTGGCCTCGACATCGAGGAAGATAACGCCTTACGGCGTCACTACGAACGGGGATCGGCCCTCTGCGGCTCAGCGTTTCGGCGTGAGATCGTCGGCTCAGAGGGTCAGCCCCTCGATTACGCTTTAGCGGATATCCGGCATGCGGACAGGCACGCCCGAAACGGTCGTGCGGGGGGAGTTTTTCGCATTCGGGCCTCCGGCTTGGGACGCGAGCGGGGCGCTCGCTTGCGAGTGTGCGGATCGTGCGTCCGGCGTGCGGAGCACCCGTTTCGCGGGTGGCCCCAAAGCGACAAACTCCGGCCGCCTCGGCGGAATCCGGATCGGTCCGCCCCTTCCCGTCTTTCGCGATCAGAGAAGACGGTGGGCCGAGCCCACCCTACCGCTGACGCCTTTCTCGGTGCTCTCGGTGGCAGGAATCGTGACTCGTGGCCCGGTGCGGCGGGACGCCGCGTGGAAGCGTGGGAGCGTAGAAGCGTGGACGCGTTCGGAGAAGATGGTGGGCGGGGCCCACCCCGGGGGAGCTTCGGGGGTCTGCCCTTCGATTACGCTTTGGGAGGATGGTGTGCAGGGCAGGCCCTACAGGCCATTGGCCCAAAGCGAAAAATGCGGGCGGGGGCGGCGACAGAGTCGCCAGGGGCTCGAATGCTACCGGGCTATTGGATCGCTCGTTGATGCTCCGAATGGCCGCGTTGCGCTTCGCCTGCGGATACGCCTTTGACCTTTAGATCGGTCGGTTGCTCAGCCCGTTTTCCAGGAACACGCGGTGTCACAGTTCGATGGCCGGGATCTTTCGGATCTCCCGGAGGTATGGGCTGTGGCCCGCTGGGGAGAGGAGTTGATGGGTTTCCGCTGGGGCTTTGTGCCTGAAAGGCCACCGCCGGGCGTCGCAGCGGAATCCGCCGGAATCGCCGCTGGTTACAAGAAAGACGGTGGGCATGGCCCACCCTGCGGCTGTCGCCTTGTCCTGGCGGTTTCGCGGGGCTTGTGCACCGTGGCGCACAGAGGCGAATGCGTACGGGAGGCTTGCCCGCCGGCGGGAGCACGGCCGCGAATAGGGAACCATCGCGAGGGGTATTTATGTACGTCGTTTGTACATCTGGGGATGCGCGACGGGGCGATTCGCGGGAATCGGCCTTGATAATGTGACGGGGAGGGGTATTATCGCACCGGCGGGCTTGCAGCCTGCGTGGACGGGGCTCTGTGCGGGTGGAGGAGGGCGAGATGCGGGGGCAAACGACGGAGTCCTGTTGCCCTGGGGCGGAATTGCCGATAGAATGTCGTGGGCCTTGTCCGCGGCCGGAGCCGGCCGGGACGGGCGATGGATCGTCCGTGGGATGCGGATGTGATGGAAGGTCAGGCAGACACGCTATGCAATGCCAGATTTGTAATAAACGGACCGCTACAATCCATTTGACGGAAATCAATGACGGGGTGCGCAGCGAGATGCACATATGTGAGAACTGCGCGGCGGAACAGGGGGTTGCGTCTCAGAGCCAGATGTCGATCAACGAACTGCTGAGCCACCTGCTGGCCTCCCAGCCCTCGGACGAGGAGATTTTTGGCGCCTCCGAGAAGGATCTGGCCTGCCCGAACTGCGGGTTCACGCTGGACCGGCTGCGGAAGGAAGGGTCGCTGGGCTGCCCCATGGACTACAGTGTGTTCGAGTCGGCGCTGGTGCCGCTGATCGAGCGGGCGCACAACGGCAAATCCACCCACTGCGGGAAAGTCCCGACGAAGGTGCCGACCGACACGCGGAAGTTCGTGGAGCTTTCGTCGCTTCGACGGCAGTTGGAGGAGGCTGTGAAGGCCGAGGATTACGAGCTGGCCGCGAGATTGCGCGACCAGATGAAGAAAATGCAATAAGGGAGGACGGCGCGGAAACGGAAGGCAGGGACCCGGCGTGCGGGGCTCCTGTCTTCGGGCTTTCGCTGGCGACTTGACTATATGACTATCGAATTGAGTCGGATCAGTCGTGACGTGAATGAATGGCTTAGCGGGTCCGGGCCCCTCTCGGACATCGTCGTGTCCTCGCGGATTCGCCTGGCCCGAAACCTCGCAGGACACCGATTCCCGGGCAGTTGCTCCGTCGAGGAGAAGGCCGAGGTCCTGGAGATCCTCAAGTCCGTGCTCCTGTCCCTGGACCTGGGCGACGAGGTCTTCTACCTGAGCCTCGACAAGGAATCGGAGCTCGCCCGCAGCTTCCTCGTCGAGCGGCATTTGATCAGTCGCCACCACGCGATGGCCACCGGCCCGCGCGGCGCGGTCATCGCCAGGAACGAGTCCTTCACCGCCATGCTGCTCGAAGAAGACGGCCTCCGCTTGCAGGTCCTTCGCTCCGGCTGCCGACTGGCCGAATGTGCGGCCCACATCGACCGCATCGACAGCCTCATCGAAGAGCGCGTCGAGTACGCCTTCAGCCCGCGATTTGGCTATTTAACGGCCTGCCCCACCAACGTCGGCACCGGAATCCGCGTCTCGGTCATGCTGCACATGCCCGCCCTCAAAATGACCGGCCAGCTCGAAAAATGCCTCTCCGCCGCCAAAGATATGAACCTCGCTGTCCGCGGCCTCTTCGGCGAAGGCACCGAAGCCGCCTCCGACCTCTATCAGGTCTCCAACCAGGTCACTCTCGGCCTCAGCGAGCAATCCATCGTCTCGGAGTTCGAAAACGTCATCATCCCCGAGATCACCGAATACGAAAAGGCCGCCCGCAAGCAGCTCCTGGCCAAGCAGCCCGACGCCCTCGACGACAAGGTCGCCCGCGCCATGGCCCTGCTCCAGAACGCCCACCTGATCAGCTCCCAGGAAGCCCTCTTTCTCCTGAGCCACCTGCGCCTCGGCCTCAATATGCACGAGCACATGGGCGCCAGCACCCCCGCCATCGAGCGGCTCTGCGCCCTGAGCAGCCACGACGGACCCGACCGCCACAAGCTCTCCATCCGAACGATCAACCGCCTCTTCATGCTCACCCTCCCGGCCCATCTCCAAATCAATCACGGCGCCGCCCTCGACGCCACCCGCCGCGACGCCCTGAGAGCCCAGATCATCCGAGACGCGCTGAGCCCGCAGTGAGAAGACCCGGCGGGACACCGCGTGGAAGCGTGGAAGCGTAGAAGCGTTGGGGGAAGGCGTGAAGTCGTGCCCCGCAGCCTGGCTCCGGCCGCGAAGGCCCGTCTGTCCTCCGTTTTCAGCCATCCGTCAGAAACGGGATCAGCCGCAAGACAATGCTCTTGAGTTCCCTGGCGACCTGTGCATAATACACCGCCTCCGACAGGTCGGGCACATAGAAAGGGTGCAGGTTTGAGTTTACGTAGGATCTGAGTGATTTGGACGGAGGTGGACTCCTTTTCGTAGAACTGCAAGTTGTTGTCTGAAAACAGTTTGCGGTTTGGTGAAAGGAGTCCAACGATGATTGTATCGGAACTGAT
>DATIKY010000081.1:0-7174 GCA_035476995.1 Sedimentisphaerales bacterium
TTCCGATACAATCATCGTTGGACTCCTTTCACCAAACCGCAAACTGTTTTCAGACAACAACTTGCAGTTCTACGAAAAGGAGTCCACCTCCGTCCAAATCACTCAGATCCTACGTAAACTCAAACCTGCACCCCAAGAAACGGGTCGAGTTGGTGGACGAGAACGACAAGCTCAAGAACGCCGCCGCCATGCTGGCCGGCGTCGTGGCCAGGCTTGAGACTCGAACGGTCGCTCTGGTCGCGCGGCTGCCCGATCCGATCCGCGATCATATCAAGCCGCTCAGCCAGAGCCTGCCCCAGGACCCGAATGCGACCAAGCTGTCCCTCGCCCAGCGGTTCCAGAACGTGGTGGGCATCCTCAATGAGGTCAACAAATTCCATCGTGAGATCACGGTGACCAGCGAGGTACGCACGCTGGCCGACGGCAACGCAGCGGAGGTTGCCGCGGTCTATGTGGGTCTTGGCCAGGCATATTACGCCGGGGCTAATGGCGCGGCGGCCGGCGTGGGGCGTCCCTCGGAGACCGGCTGGACCTGGGAGCCTGCGAATGACGCGGCCGGCCAGATCTCCGACGCCATCGCGATCCTGAAGAACGAGAAGGTGGCCAACTTTGTCCTTCTGCCGCTGAAGGTTCACCCATGATCGCAAACCAGCCCTTTCCACTCCGCAGCAACAGGGTCCCGTGGCGGATCTCGCTTTTGTGCGGTCTGTTTCTACTCGCATCGTCTGCCCTCTCACAGGTTCAGGACAAGGCCGACGGCGCCGCGTTCCGCCAGGCGGGGGCTTCCGTCCAGCAGCAGCTTGAGACCAGTCTCGCAGAGCTGACCCGCCTCCGGGAGGACCTCGCCAAGGAGAAGATCCCGCTCGCTCAGAAGTTGACGGATCTGGAGAACCAATTGGCCGAGGTCCGGCGGGAGTATCAGCAGGTGAGCCGGCTTCTCGACAGTCGCACGCTCGATCTGAGCAACCTGCGTTCGGAAATCCAATCCCGCCAGGAGGAGAAGACCTATCTCTCCAATTTGCTCGGCGAGTATACCCGCAACTTCGAGACACGCCTGCACATCGCGGAACTCCAGCGATACCGCCAGCCCCTGGAGGCGGCCAAACTGGCGTTGGAGAACAGCGCGCTGAGCGAGACCGAGGTCTATCAGGCACAGGCGGCGCTGGTGACCGCTTCGCTGGAGCGTCTTCATGACGCCCTCGGCGGCACTCGCTTCGAGGGCAGCGCCGTGGACGCTTCGGGCCTGGTGAAACGGGGCACCTTCGTTCTGGTGGGCCCCGTTGCCCTCTTCTGCTCGCAGGATGGTCAAAGCGTCGGCACGGCCGAGCAGCGGCTGGGCTCCCTGGAGCCGACGGTGCTTGGTTTCGACGATCCAACCACCGCGGAAGCGGCCGCCGCGATCGTCACGACCGGCGCAGGTCGCTTTCCGCTGGACCCCACGCTCGGCAGCGCCCACAAGATTCAAGCCACCAAGGAATCCGTCGTGGCGCACATCCGCAAGGGAGGACCGGTCATGGTCCCGATCCTGGGTCTGGCGGCCGCCGCGTTGCTGGTGGGGCTGTTCAAGTGGGTGGGGTTGGCCCGTCTGCGCAATCCGTCGGAGAAACGGATTCGCGAACTGCTCCTCGCCGTCGCGCAGCGCGAGGAGAACCTTGCTTCAAAGGCACAAGCTGTCGGGGGGCCGACGGGCGACATGCTCCTGGCCGGCGTGGAGCACCTGCGCGAGCCCACGGAGTTGATCGAAGAGGTGATGTACGAGAAGATCCTTACGACGAAGCTCAGACTCCAGCGGTTCCTGCCCTTCATCGCGATCAGCGCGTCTTCGGCTCCTCTGCTGGGACTGCTCGGTACGGTGACGGGCATGATCAACACCTTCAAGCTGATCACCGTCTTCGGCTCCGGCGACGTCAAGACGCTCTCCAGCGGCATCTCCGAAGCCCTGATCACTACCGAGTTTGGCCTGATTGTGGCCATTCCCTCGTTGTTGATCCATGCGTTCCTGTCGCGTAAGACTCGCGGCGTCGTCGACCGGATGGAGAAGGCTGCGATCTCATTCGTCAACCAGGTGGGCAAGACCCCCCATCGCCGGGATGATTCCGCGGACTCGCTCGCGGAGATGCCGGCGGCGGTGGCCCGCGAGGTGGTGCGGAGTCTGGCTCACCACGGCCGGGGGGAATTCCACGAACCTCTGCCCTATTCGGAGGACTCCGCCGGCGGGATGATGGACTCTCCGGTCGTCACGATATCGAAGGACGCCACGGTCGCCGAGGCGATCGGGAGGATCCGCACCGCGGCCATCGACGAGGACTTCCGAGCGGTCTTTGTCGTGGACGATCACGGGCGATACGTGGGGGACGCGCCCGTTCGTCTGCTGCTGACGCAGCCGGAACAAGCCCGCGTCGAGTCCTTCATGGAAGCCGGCACGTTGTTCGTGCGAGTCGACGCGGACCGAGCACAAGTGCGCGACCTTTTCCATCGGCATGATCTGACCACGATGCCGGTGCTGGATCACGAGGACCGGTTGGTGGGACGCATCACACGCAATGGAGAATGAACATGATCACTGAACGGATTATCGCTCTGTGGGAACAGGCCGTGGAGATCTGGATTTCCGGAGGCTGGGGCATGATCGCACTGGCCGTCAACGGACTGGTTCTGTTCTCTCTGGGGATTCATGTGCTTCTGAAACTGCGCCGCAAAGGGCATCAGTCCGTGTCGGAGAAGACCTGGCGGCACTGGATCGATCATTCGGCCGATCGGAAGGGACCGGTGGGCGAATTGCTCGATTTCGTCACCGGGGCCAATTCGCTCAAGCAGTCCGCCGTGTTCTTTGAGGAACTGCGCGCGACCGAGATCCGCCCGTTCGAACGAGATCTGCGTGTGATGAAGGTGTGCGTGAGCAGCGCGCCGTTGTTGGGGTTGCTGGGCACGGTGACCGGGATGCTCGCCACATTCGGCGCGCTGGCTTCCGGCTCCGGGGGCGAGAAGACCATGGGGCTCGTCGCCGGCGGCATCTCCGAGGCGTTGGTGACGACGGAGACCGGGCTCATCATCGCATTGCCCGGGCTGTTTCTGCAGTACCAGCTCTCCCGCCGGCTCGAGCACTACAAGGCGTTCCTGACGCAACTGGAGACCCTCTGCGCCCAGAAGCTGTACAAGACGCTGCCCCTGACGGGCGAATCGGGCAGGACGACCGTTGTCGCGGACCGACAGCCGGCGCGAGGGGATCGCAGCCCTCGGAGAGCGGACAAAGTCCGCCAGACACGTCGCGAGGCCCCTCGCGCGCACGAGATGGCGGCATAACGCAGGCTTGGAGGTTGGGAACCGACGATGGGACGTTTTCGCGACATGGCGGCAGAAGACGGCGGCGACGCCGGGATCGATATTTCCCCGTTGATCGACTGTGTGTTCATTCTGCTGATCTTCTTCATCGTGACGACGACCTTCGTGGAGGAGACCGGGGTCGAGGTCGACAAGCCGCAGGCAACGTCCTCCGTCCGACTGGAGAAGACCAGCATTCTGCTGGCGTTGACCGAGAAAGGCGAGGTGGTCTACGGCGGGCGGGAGATCGGTATCAGCGGTGTGCGTCAGCTCGTTGCGAGAATGCTTCAGAAGGAAGAGGTTCCGGTGATCATCCAGGCCGATGCCGCCGCGCCGTCCGGACTGCTCGTTCGGGTCATCGATGAAGCCAAACTCGGGGGCGCCGTCAAAGTGAGTCTGGCCGCCCGAAGACCTCAGGGTTGAACATGGCGCCGGCAGGAAGTCTTAGAATGCTCGGGATCGTCCGTGAAGCAGGTCACCCCCTGGGGGTGATTCTGGTCGCCGCGGCGCTGACCCTGGCCTTTTTCCTCGTTTTGCCCCTGATGCAGACGATCAGTCGGCCTCCGATGGACGATCTTGTTCTCCAGACGGTGAACCTGACAAATGTGCCTCCGCCCCCGGCGCCGCCCCCGGAGGAGGAGCCGGAGAAGGAGGTGCCGTCGGAAGAACAGCCTCCCGAGCTTGTGGAGGCCGCGGCGCCTCTGGATCTATCCCAGTTGGAGCTCGCCCTCAATCCGGGTTTTGGCGACGCGTCGTTTGGAGGCGGCGACTTCGCGGTCAGGCTCAGCACCGTCGTATCGGCCGCCGGCGGGGACGCCGCCGCCAACGTGGATTCGATCTTTTCGATTGCGGATCTCGATCAGAAACCGCGAGTCATCTACCAGCCGGGGCCGACTCTGACCGCCGAGATTCGCAGGAAGGCGCCGGGGACGGTGCACATTCTCTTCCTGGTGGATGAGCGAGGCAGCGTGGTGGAGCCCCGGGTGCAGCAATCCACCGATCCGGTCTTTGAAAAGTCCGCCCTCGGCGCGGTCAAGCAGTGGAAGTTCGAACCTGGAAAGCGAGCCGGCAGGGCCGTGCGGTTCCGCATGCGGGTGCCGATCACTTTCCCCAAAGGATAGATTATGAAGATCCAGTCGCTAGGCTCGTTGAAACGCATCGACGGTCGGTTGCCCCTGCTCTTGGGGATCGCATGGGTTGTTTGGATTGCCGCTCCATCATACGCTCAATCGGCCGGCGAAACCCGGCTCAGCGAACTGGAGCTTCAGATCTGGAGGAGCCCCGAGTTCCAGAAGCGTTTCACGGAGAGCTTCCTGGCGCAGACGGAGATCGAGCCGACGGTCACGCAGCCCGAGCGGGAGAAGATGCTCAAGGTGCTCGAACTCATCTCGGCCGACAAGCTGGACGAGGCGGCCCGCATGCTCCAGAAGGAGACGAAAGAGGGTTCCAGCGCCGTCTATGATTTCACGCTGGGCAACATTCACTTCCGCAAGGAGCAGCTCGAAGAAGCGGCGGCGGCCTATGAGCGTGCAATCAAGAAGTATGACAAGTTCCTCCGCGCCTGGAAGAACCTCGGTTTGATCTACGTGCGAACCGCGCAGTTCGACAAGGCGATCCCCGCTCTGACCAGGGTGATCGAACTCGGGGGCGGCGACAAATACACCTACGGCATGCTCGGTTTCGCCTATTCGTCCCAGGACAATCACCTCTGCGCCGAGTCGGCTTTTCGCCAGGCCATCCTGCTCGACCCTGGGACTCTCGATTGGAAGATGGGGTTGGCGAGGAGCCTTTTCAAGCAACAATGCTACGCGGAGGCCGCAGCGTTCTGCGACAATCTGATCGCGAGCGACCCCAATCGGGCCGAACTGTGGCTCCTGCAGGCGAATGCGTATCTCGGCCTGAATCAGCCGATGAAGGCTGCGGTGAACTACGAACTCGCCGACCGCATGGGCAAGTCCACCGCCGACAGCCTCAACATGCTGGGCGACATCTACGTGAACCAGGAATTGTTCGGGATGGCGGTGGATTCGTACATCAGGGCCCTTGAAAGGGACCCGGCACGCAGCACGGAACGCGCCATTCGCGCGGCGAAGGTGTTGGCCGCCCGAGGCGCTCTCGACGAGACCAAACAACTGGTCGAGCGGATAGAAGGTCTGAAGGGAAGCGATCTGAGCAAGGCGGACCAGAGGGATCTGCTGATGCTCCGTGTGCGAGTGGCCGTGGCGGAGCATTCGGGCGAAGAAGAGATCAAGATGCTGGAACAGCTCGTGGCCCTCGATCCGCTCGACGGCGAATCGCTCATCCTGCTTGGTCTTTACTGCGCCCGCTCCGGCGATGCGGAAAAGGCTGTGTTCTACTATGAACGGGCCGAAAGCCTCGAAAAGTACGAAGCCGACGCGAAGATTCGCCACGCCCAGTTGCTGGTGGGACAGGGCAAGTATGCGGAAGCCCTGCCTCTGCTGCGGCGGGCCCAGGACCTCAAGCCTCGCGAGGATGTGCAGAAATACCTGGAACAAGTCGAGCGGGTGGCCAAGACCCGCTGAGGATGCTCAACGAGTTGCTCCTCGAATGGCGGCGGCTCGCTGCTCCAGAACGACGGCGGCCCTTTCCCGACCGGAGTTCCGGTAGAGCGCCGCCAGACGGTCAAGGCTGGCCGCCACGGTGGAATGATCCCGACCCAACGATTTCTCTCTGATTCTGAGGGCTCGATTGTAGAGCAATTCGGCCCTTCCATGCTGCCCTTGGGCTTCGTATGAGGCCCCCAGATTGTCCAGACTCGCAGCCGTCGCGGGATCGTCAACGCCGAGCGTCTTCTCCCTGATCTCCAACGCGCGCTGGTAGCACGATTCGGCCTGCGGACGGCGGCCCTGAGCGTCATAGAGAGCCCCCAGATTGTCCAGGCTCGTAGCCACGGAGGGATGATCTGCGCCGAGGGCCTTCTCGCGGATCGCCAGGGCGCGTTTGTAGAGAGATTCGGCCTGCCCATATTGTCCGGCTGTACGGTGCAGCGAGGCCAGATTGTTCAGACTCGTGGCGATGGAGGGATGATTCGGGCCCAGAGTCTTCTCCTTGATCATCAACGCACGCTTGGAAAGCGACTGGGCCCGCGTATAGTTGCCCTGCGCGCGGCAGACTTCGGCGAGGTTGTTCAGGCCCAGGGCCACGTTCGGATGGTGCGGCCCGAGCACGGTCTCCTTGATCATCAAGGCGCGTTCATAGAGCAGGGCGGCTTCCAGGTACCGCCCTTGGGTTTTATACAGCAAGCCCAGGTTGTTGAGGCTCACGGCCACCAACGGATGGTGCGATCCGCCCGCCTCCTCGGCAATCGCCAACGCCTGCTTTGCCAGGTCAATCGCGCGGTCATACGAGCCCTGCCGGGACAAGGACACGATCTCCGTGTTGAGGGTCTGCCAGTCCAGGCCTTGGGCGCGGGCCGATGGGGCCGCCAGAGCCATGATCAGGAAGGATGAAACCTGGAAGAATCTGCTCATGCGATCTCCTCGTGACAAGCGTGCCCATGAACGCCGCGGGCTCTGTGGCGGTGTCGAGAACTCCCATATCGGGCGACACCGTATGCATTATACCATCGGACGTTCTCAGGGTGCACGGCAATTGTGGGGGTTGAAGTAGAAATAATGCGTCAATTAGGCGACGATCCTGCGACGGATTAACTCAAAATTAACCGTAGGCTAATTGATTGGCAACATCGTTTCGCTAGTACTACAACGCTATGGAAGTCTCCAGTGACATTTGATTGTGTCTTTGAGTTTGATGCCGATGGCGTGTAAACGAGCGATGGTTCGACGACGATGGCTGCGGGCGGCCTTGGCGTTGCGCTGTTGCGTTAACGTCA
>DATIKY010000082.1:0-61093 GCA_035476995.1 Sedimentisphaerales bacterium
GATATCGGCCAAGGAAGGCCAAAACCATGATACCGATCTGACGGCGCAGAGCAAGATCTTCATCCACGATGAAATGGCACCACAGCCTCTGGCACCGCCGCCCAAGCTCCGCGCCAACCACGATCAAGGCAGTGCCATTCATCCCTTGCCCAATACCATATCCAACCTCGTATGCGCCCACAGTGTGCCTCCTATCTCAGTCTATCTGGTAGCGCGGGGTGTGTCAGGTACGTTCTCCCAGTATCCTCGACCTCAGAATAACCTGTTTGCCTTGCCTCGCGCAGCGATTGCAGACCAACTAATCCAGGAGGGATTATAGCGAGTTGTGGGGGAGAAGTCAAGAAATCGGACCTTGAAGACGCGTCTTGCACAACGCTACAGAGGTCGAGAGGCTGTTTCTGGCGGGCTGTTCTTCGTGCCTCTGCGTCTTTCCTGGAGGCCAGACACGGACGGTGTGCAGAGCACGTCCCTACCGCTGACGCCGGCTCTTGTGGTCCCTCCCTTTCCCTCACCGCCTGTTTGCATCCTCGTAGTGAAGAGAAGATAGACTCCTGCTTCCGCAGGAATGACAGAGTCGAATCCGTGTGAATCCGTGTGGATCCGCGTTGAAACCCGTGTCGAGAATGGTTGTCGGTCGTCAGTCCTCTGTTGTCGGCCAGACGCGGATAGCACGCTCGCCCTCCGACCTTCTCACCTTCTTACCTTCTCAACTTCGGCTTCTGTCTCTGTGGTGATATCCTATCGGCGCCCTACGGCTCGGACTTGATGACGATCGTGTGACGGACCGGGACGAAGGCCTTGCTCACCGAGGCGGCCAGCGGGCTCCGGACCTTCTCGGTCAGGGCAGCGGTCATCGTCATGTCGGCATGGCCTTCCGGGCCGTGGAAGAGGTCCTTGACTTGGCGGGTCTCGTAGGCCTGCTTCTTGGCGACCGCTTCATCAACCGCTTTGAACGCTTCGCTGAACGGATTGTTTTCGAAGTCCGCCGCGAGGTTTACGCCTTTGGCGAGGGTAGCCGCGGTGTACGTCTTCGACGTTTCGCCCCAGGTCACGCGGTAGTTGCCCGCCGGAGCGTTGGGGACCACGAGCAGGAATCGGTTCAGCTCGGCGTTGAAGGGGACCAGCTCCATGCCCGAACGGATGCTGCCGTCGTTGTCGATCGCACCGGCGGCGCAGAACGGGTACCGACTGCTCTCGATCTCGATCCGGCCAGGCTCGGCGGTCAGGACGCGGTGGCCTTCGGAGGCGGTCGCTTTGCCGTCCGCGAGGTTCACGGTGATCGTACCGATCCGGCCGTCCAGGCCCATCGCTTTGAGGAAGGCGTACGCCATGACGAGTTGGCCCGCCCAGCCGGGATGGACGCCGTCTTTGCCTGCGATCATGTAGTCGTCGCCGAACCGCTTCTTGCCCTCGAACCCGCCGACCAGCATCGGGGTGAACACGTCGGCGAACGCGACCTGCTCGCCGTTGGCCACGGATAATCCGATGTTGCGAAACTCCGCGAGGCTGCGGTTGAGATCGTCGATCGTGCCCTTGGCCTGCTTGACCCAGGACGGCATCTTGCCGACGGTGCCCGCGGATCCCTGAATTACGCGAGCGTTGCGCTGCTTGAAGAGACGGACGATGGCGGTCGAGGACTGGCGGTATTCCTGTCCCCACTCGGCCTCGTAGGGCTGGTAGCGGTGGTCGTTCATGCCGTAGCAGGTGGTCGCGATCGTGGGCTCGAACCGCAGGACGTCGTTCTCCATGCGGGCGAGGAAGCCCGGGGCCCGCTCGCCGCTCCAGCCAAACTGGCGGACCGTGACGCCCAACTGCGGCACGCACACGGTCAGATACGTCTCCATGATCCGCGAATACATCTTCTGCTCGGTGATGGAATCGCCGCAGATGGCCAGGCGGTCGCCGGGCTTGAGGAGCAGTCCCTGCGCCGCAGGGGCCTTGATGAGCTTGTAGCTCGAGAAGTACGGATCGGAGGGGAGCGGCTGGAACTGCTGGGCACAGAGAGGCGCCACCAGAGCCGCCACGACGATGAGGAATGCCATGTGCTTTTTCATGGCGGTCACTATAGTCTGGTCCTGAGTCTGTGACAAGCCCAAACAGCGAGGTGTGCGGCCCGCGGAACCCCCACACATCCCCTCTGTGGAAGAACCACAGTCTCACGGCGTCATCGCGAACGACGGTCCGTTTGCGTCCAAGGCCTGGGGGGATTGAAAGCCGGCGCCCGGAAGACTCGTTTCTTGTCAACTTTTTTGCTTGATCGAGGTCTTTCGCAGGGGTATAAGCGAGGGTATGGAGAACTCAAAAATACAATCAAGCGATCGTTCGTCCCGTCGAGAATTCCTCAAAACCTCCAGTGCCGTCACGATCGGCAGCGCGTTCGCGAGTCCCTTGATCCTGACTCGCAACGCCTCCGCGGCCTCGGGCAGCGGCGTCCTCAAAGTCGGCCTCATCGGCTGCGGGGGACGCGGCACCGGCGCCGCGGCGCAGGCGCTGTCCACCGGTCCTGACGTGGTCCTGACCGCCATGGGCGACAGCTTCATGGAACGCGTCAAGGGCAGTCGCAAGAGCCTGGCCAGCGACGAGAATTTCGGGTCGCGCGTCCGGGTGCCCGATGAGGCGTGTTTCGCGGGCCTGGACAATTTCCAGAAGGTGATCGACAGCGGCGTGGACGTCGTGCTGCTGGCCGCGCCTCCGGGCTTCCGCCCGCTGCATCTGAAGGCTGCGGTCGAGGCGGGCAAGCACGTCTTCTGCGAGAAACCCATGGCCACCGACGCCCCCGGCGTACGCAGCATCCTGGAGTCGGCCGCCAAGGCCAAGCAGAAGAACCTGGCCCTCGTCGCGGGCTTCTGCTGGCGGTACCACCTGGCCCGCCGGGCCTTCTATGAGAAGGTCCATCAAGGCGCCCTCGGTCAGATTCGCGCCGTGTACGCCACGTACCTGGCCAGCCCGGTCAAGCCCATGCCGCCGGCCAGCTCTCGTCCGGCCGGCATGAGCGACGTCGAGTGGCAGCTTCGCAACTGGTATAACTTCGTCTGGCTGTCCGGCGACGGGCTCGTGGAACAGGCCTGTCACAGCGTGGACAAGATCGCTTGGGCGATGAAGGATGTTCCGCCGCTGAAGGCGGTGGGCACAGGCGGTCGCCAGTTCCCCAACCACGAAGGCAACATCTACGACCACATCGACGTCTTCTACGAGTATCCGGACGGCGTGCGGGCGTTCATGGCCCAGCGCCAGATCCACAACTGCTACAGCGACAACTCGGATTTCGTCATGGGCAGCGACGGCGTGGGCACCATCAAGGGCTGGGCCGATCCGGTCATCACGGGCAAGCAGCCTTGGCGATACACCGGTCCCAAGTCCGACATGTACCAGGTCGAGCACAACGAGCTGTTCGAATCCATCCGCAAGGGCGAGCCCATCAACGACGGCGTCTGGATGGCCCACAGCACGATGATGGCGATCATGGGACGCATGGCGGCCTACACGGGCAAAGAGATCACCTGGGACATGGCCATGAATTCTCAGGAGAAGCTGGTCCCGGACAATCTGACCTGGAACATGACTTTGCCGATCAAGCCCATCGCCATGCCGGGAACGACCGAGTTCGTCTGATCCTGGGGGATTTCTCCGGCCGGATCTCATCACGGACAAACCAGCGGGGCCCTCGTCCAACGGACCAGGGCCCCGCGTTCGTTATGACTCCCAGAGAGACTCCGACACGGGTGAACAGGGATTCGATTCGAGAGGGATGGCAGCGGCAAGCGGAGCTTGCCGAGGGTCTTTCACAGGACCGCAGGGAGTCCCTCCGATCTCATCGAAACGCGAGCAATGCCTCCTCCGTTCGCAGGTACAGGCTGTGTCGATCCAGGGCCGGAGTCGCGGTGACAGAAACACCAAGATCGGCCTGATGTGTCGGCGAAAAGGCATCGCCGCACTTCACAACGGTGACCACTCCCCGCTCGGAACACAGGTAGATGTGTCCATTCGCGACGACCTGGGAGGCACTATACTGCCCGGACGCGCGGAGACGTTCCTGGTATATCACCTCCCCGGTTTCCGCGTGTACGCAACTGAGCACCCCACCGGACCGGACCATGTACAGGCGACCCTCATAGTACACCGGGGATGGGATTTCCGGAACGCCGCGGCGGAGATTCCACATTACATGGGATTCCGTGATGTCGCCCTGTCCACCTGGGCGAACAGCGGCCATAGAACCTTACCCGAGCCTGCGTCCACTGCCAGAGTGACCAGTCGCTCTGCCTCGACAGCGGTCAGGAAGATGCGGTTTTCCCAGAGGACCGGCGAGGATTTGCCCGCAGGCAACGCGGTCTTCCACCTGGCCTTTTCCGCATCGATCTTCAGCGGTGGCAGGAATCCGTCCGCCCGTCCCGTCCCGTTTGGTCCACGAAACTGATTCCAGTGCACGGCTTCGCTCTGCGCCGAGAGGGAACAGGTTCCCAGCAACAGGAGAAGGCCCAAGGGCAGGTGAATTGACTCCATACACTCCTCGATAGCTGTCTCAAACTCACTCAGTGGCGATCGAATGAGCAGTCATGGCGATGATCGCCGGCAGGCTGTTGCGTGTCAAGTGGCTTCTCCTTTAGGTACGCCGGGCTTGGCCCCTCGTTTACGTTCCAGGCCAGTTCGAGTCTGAAAGATTTCTCGCAGAGACGAAGAGATCGCCAAGGCGATTCGGTGTTTCGGATTCCCAGACGCTCTTGGCGGCTTGGCGAGAGCCGTCTTTCAGCATGGCGTGCTCCGCGTCTATCGAGGGGGAGGGCGGAGCACGCCGCGTGGATCAATCACGGTTTCGAGCGGCCGAAGCCGATGTCGTCGAAGAAGATCGTGCCTGTGCCGCCGGGGGTTGGAGCGGCCTTGTTGCCTATCCCGACGACCATCGATTTGACTGCGTTCAGTTTCACGCCGGCCGAGGTGAACTCGCTCAGGGGGATCTTCCACTGATTCCAGCCGGGCCGGGCGGTCGCCATCGCGTCGGGATGGGACACTGTCTTGGATTTGCCGGCGGTGTCCTGGACCGTGACATACAGGCCCTCCATCGAATTGCCCTTCGGCTGGGCGACGCCGATCTCCGCCATCTGCCAGGCGCCGCCGACGTTGCCGCTGAAAGAGACTTCGGAGAACTCCGCGCCGGTGGCGAGGTTGGCGTTGTGGCTGCACAGGGCCAGGCCGATCAGGACCGGTCCGTTCATCGTGATCGTCTGGGCGGCGCCCAACGGAGTCCAGGTTCTGCCGTCGGGGGAGATCGAGCCGGTGAAGCTGTTGCCGTTGCGTTCGACCTTCACCCAGTAGGGAGGCGTCACGAGCGTGGCGCTGTCGTCGTTGGACGATACGCCGCCGGCGACGAGCCTGCGCTGGAAGCTGGCGCCGTTGCCTGCGCCGGCGCCGCCGGGCGTGATCGCCATGAAAGCGTGGTTCGAGCCGGGCTCGGTGCTCTGGCGGATCATGACGCCGCCTTTGGCCCAGGCGTGGCTGTTGACGATGCTCTCGACGCGGGCGATCATCGTCCCGTTGCCGGTGAGAGTCTTGTAGGCGAAGCGGAACTGGTCGGAGGCGTCCCAGATGTCCGCGCCGATGGCGTTCATCAGAATTCTGTCGGCGGTTTCCGCGAAGGCCGGCGTGCGGCCCTGGAAGTACAGGGACAACGTGTCGGCCCCGTGGACGGCCCAGTTTTGAGCGGGATCGAAGGTGCGTTCCGCCTCCGAGATGTAGGGAGACGCCGCGTTGTTGTAGGCCAGGGGCATCGACTGCTTGCCGCCGCGGACGGTCGTCCTCTCGGCAAAGGGGGCGATGTCGTATCCAACCTGCGAACCGCAGGCCTGGGTCGTCACGCCGTCAACCCAGGCGTCGTAGATCCTGCGGTCGTCGTCGTTGTAGCCCTCCATGTCGTCGATGGCTGCGTACTCCTGGGTCGTGAAGCTCCAGACGTCGCCTTCGTACGGCCCGGAACCGCCGAGCTCGGTCACTTTCCAGAAGTAATCCGTCCCGAAGTCCATCGAAGCGGGCGCGTAGTTGTGCTCGGACACCGTGCCTGCCAGAGGCAGAGCGGCCTGGTCCGTTCCGAAGTACACGTCGTGCGAGCTGGCCTCGCGTCCGGGTCGCCAGTTCAGGACGGTCTCGACGTCCACGTTCGTCGCCGCATCGGCCGGACGCGGCTCGCGGGCCTGCACCGGGACGTAGAAGAAGCGGACCTCGCTCAGGCCCGTCTGCGGCGTCAGGCTGCCCCAGGCCTGGGTGACCAGCTTGACGAACTTCGCGGCGGCCCCGCCGAGATTGACGACCGTGTTGGCCGTGTAGGACGCCGATCCGGTCGCCTGCGCGAACTCGGGGACCGAGTCCAGGGCCGTCCAGGTCGCGCCGTCGGTGGAGCATTCGATCGTGACCTTGCGGGCCCCGAAGCCGACGATCCCCTCGATCGGCTGATTGGAATTCCACACCCAAAGTTCGTGCAGCCTGTAGACCTTGTCGAACTCATACTGAATCCAGTGCGGCTGGGGGCCGCTCGTCATCCACATGCTCGCCACGTCGGTGGAGTGTGTGTCGGAGGCGGTCAGGCCGGAACCGTTGATCGTGTTCTGCGGGCCCGCGCCGGCCTGGAAACTGGAGGCCTTGGCCGCCGTCGGAGTGACGGGATATCCGAACGGCTCGACGGTGAAGCTCCAGATCTTGCCCTTGTAGATCGTGTTGTCGGGCGCCGCGTTGACCTCGTCGACCCGCCAGTAGTACGTCTGGCCGTAGTCGAGAGGCTCGGCGGGGGAATAGGTCGTCTGGGCCTGGCCTTCGCTGGCCAGCACGCCCAGGGGCGCGGTCCTGCCGGCGTCGTTGACGTCGTCGAGCGAGTTGCCGAAGTACACGTCGTGCGAAACCGCATACTCTCCTGCGGTCCAGCTCAGCGTCACGTCGCGCGGCACGTCGGTCGCTTCGTCGGCCGGGATCGGCGCGATCGCCCGCCCGGGCCCGCCGGGACCTTTCATCAGCGTGCGAATCTCCGCCTCCGTCAACGCCCGGCGGAAGAGCCACACGTCGTCGATCTCGCCGCGGAACCAGTCGCCGCTGGCGTTGAAGACGTTGCCTGCGATGCTGAAGAAGAAGCTGGATGTGCCGCTGGCCATGCCGTTCTTGTCGCTGGCCAGTTCCTGGCCGTCGATGTAGAGCGAGACTCTCGTCCGATCGCCCGCCAAGGCGACGTGGTGCCAGGATGGATACATGAAGCCCCAGTTGGCGCCGATGAAGGCCCAGTTGTTGCCTGCCATCCAGGTCCCGAATTGCCCGCCGCTTTCGGTGGTGAACCCCAGCTCGACCAGGTCGTTTTGCCCGAAGACGCTGGAGTAGACCCCCGTGCTGCTTGCGCTGATCCAGCCGGCCATGGTGAAGGCGGTCAGCCCGTTGAGCAGGCTCTTGCCGGTGCCGACATAGGCATTGGTTCCGTTGAACTGCAGCGCGGACCCGTGGACGCCGGGGACCCACGTTGCGCCGCCGTTGATGGCGCCGTGATTGCCGTTGGGAGAGCCGTCGGCTGCGACCGTGCCGGCGCCCTCATCGAACGACCACCAGCCCACCAAAGCGGGGTCTCTCGTCGGGTCGAACGCGCCGAAGGCCGCACACGCACAGAGCAGAGTGAATGAGGCCGCCAGGAGAGCCCAAAACGATTTTCCACACATGACAATCCTCCTTCCACGAGATGGCGCGACGCCAGTGTTTCCGAACCGAACCGTTCATGCGTCCGTGAAATGCCCAGAGCCGGTCTTGCCGACCCGTTTCCAAGGACACACCATCCTCACTGGCCGGTCCTCGGACGTGTCCGGCTCGACCGCTTCCTAACGACTTCAATTAGACCAGAATCGGTCCCCCGGAGCAAGGGGAAATCGAGGGCTGGACGTTACGAGCAGACTCTCTGCAAGTCCGTCATCGTCAGTTGATTGAGGCGGGCGACGACCTTGTCTGCCTGCCTGAGTTGGGCGGCTTCGTAGGTGTTGGTCACCGCGATGGTCTTCATGCCGGCGGCGCGGGCGGCCTTGAGGCCCCAGTGCGAGTCCTCGATGACGATGCAGTTCGCCGGCGCGATCGGGTCGGGCCAGCCGTCGTTGAGTTTCTGAAGAGTCAGGATGAACCCTTCCGGGTCGGGCTTGCCGCGATGGACGTCCTCGGCCGAGACGATCACGTCGAACCGGCCCCGCAGTCCCGCCTCTTCGAGGAGCAGCTCGATCTCCGGACGAAGGGCCCCCGAACAGATGGCGATCGGAACCTGCGCCGCGACCAACAGATCGATGAACTCCCGCACGCCCTCAATGACTCGGCCCTCGGTGCGGGCCAGTCGCTCGAAAACCTGCGTTTTCTGCTGGATCAGAGCGGGGATCTGGGTTTCCTGGATACGGAGTCGGCCTTCGCCGATCAGAGTCTTG
The DNA here is from genome assembly GCA_035476995.1 of Sedimentisphaerales bacterium. Taxonomy (GTDB): domain Bacteria; phylum Planctomycetota; class Phycisphaerae; order Sedimentisphaerales; family Anaerobacaceae; genus PLanc-01. The sequence continues at coordinate 8,424 of DATIKY010000082.1, forward strand.
AAGCAGTCCTTGTCGGACATGCCCAGATAGTCTTTGTAGTACTTGGTCTTGGACAGTTCAAAGCCATGGGGGGCCAGCGTCGCGTTGAACGCGCGGAAATGCAGGATCTCGGAATCCGTGATCACGCCGTCGAAATCGAAAATCACAACTCGAAGCATAGGGTCTCAGAAGGAAAAAGGACGAGTTCTGTCGGTCCTGTATGTCCTATCGGTCCTACACCTCCGGAACGGGTCCGACGAGCGCCTCGTAATCGCTGAACGTCGACTTGTCGCCCTGACGGACGAGCTCGGTCAACGCTTTGATCTTCGGGGCGTTCTTCTCGACGTACCGGCGGGCCATCATCCGTTTTCGCTGCTTCATCGAAACAGTCTGGCCGTTCTTGGAGCTGCCGTCCGTCGCGACCGGCACATCCATCTCGACTTTCGTGCTGGCTTGGCCGCAGAACAGGTAGCCGTTGATCAGATCGATCGCGACGTCGACCAGCGCCCGGCCGTGAAGGTCCATGTACTCGTTGCCCTGCGTCTTCGTAAACTCGGCGGCCGCCATCAACTGCTGCGTGCCCTCGGCCAAACTGGCCAGCAGGTCGCTCACCTGCGGATCGTAGGGCAGGGCGGCCAGTTCGGCCAGGTACTTCTCCGCGGTTCCGCTGCAGACGCCTCGCACCGCGGCGACGACCTGCAACTGGCTGGTGCCCTCGTAGATCGTCGTGATGCGGGCGTCGCGGGCGTGCCGCTCGCAGGCGTAATCCCGCATGAAGCCGCTGCCGCCGAGGACCTGGATCGAGTCGTAGGCGACGCGGTTGCACATCTCGGTGCAGTAGTATTTGCTCATCGGGGTCAGCATGCCCGCGTATCGTTTGTAGACGCGGGCGTTGTCCTTGAGCTTCTTGGCCGCGTCCTTGTCGGCGGGCGGATTGTTCTCGATCTGATTGTTGTACGCAAGGGCCAGGTCTACGACCCGCGAGGTGTCGTAGAGCAGGGCGCGTCCGGCCTCGATGGTGACCTTCATGTCGATCAGCAGATCCCGCACGGCCGGCAGCTTCTCAATGGCAACGGCAAACTGCTTGCGGCTGGCGGCATAATCGCGGGCGATGCGATAGGTGGCCTCCGCGATGCCCACGCCCTGGGAGGCGATCCCGATTCGGGCGCCGTTCATCAGGGTCATGACGTAGGGCACGAGGCCGCGCTGCCGCTCGCCGATCAGCAGGGCGGGCGTGTGGTCGAAGAAGATCTCGCAAGTGGGCGAGCCGTGGATGCCGAGCTTGTCTTCGAGCCGGCGGATGTGCACGGTCGGGCCGGGCTCGCACAAGAGCAGGCTCAGGCCCATGCCGCCGCTGCGGTCGGGTTCGCTGCGCGACAGGACCAGCAGAACCTCGCCGCAACCGTTGGTGATGAACCGCTTGACGCCATGGAGGAACCAGTTGCCTTGGCTGTCCTGGTAGGCCCGCAGCTTGACCGCCTGGAGGTCCGAGCCTGCGTCGGGCTCGGTGAGCACCATCGCGCCGGTGACCTTGCCCTCGGCAAAGAGCGGCAGGTACTTCTGCTTGATCTCCTCGGAGGCGAAGGCGTTGATCGTCTCAGCGATGCCCTGAAGCCCGAAGATGTTCATCAGCGAGGCGTCGGCCCGCGAGAGGATCTCGTTGGCCATCGAGTAGACCAGGTTCGGGAAGTTCAGGCCGCCGAAGCGGTGGGGCAGGGTGAAGCCCATCACTTCCGCCTGCGACAGCTTCTCGATATCCTCGGCGATGCCCTTGGGCCGGGTGACCGATCCGTCCTCGTTGAGGGTGTTGCCCTCGCGGTCCACGGCCTCGGCCCGCGGCGCGATGAAGTCGGCGCACAGTTCGCCGAGCGAATCCAGCACCATCTCATAGTTGCGGATCGCCTCGTCGGCATTGCCCGGCGCGTAGTCGAACTCCTTCGCGAAGCGGTAGCCCTCCTCGAAGGCGTCCGCCAGCGGCGCCAAGTCGATGTGCCTGAACAAGAATCGAATATCGTCGTTATCCCTGTAAAAGTTGCCCATGCCTCGTCCTGAGAATCACAAATCTCAAATTTCAAATCTCACATTGCGAATCGCGGGATTAGTCCTTGATTCCCTTCTCTTTGATCGCCCGGATCATCCGCGGCACGACCTCGGTGAGGTCGCCCAGGATCTTGTAGTGGGCGACGCTGAAGATCGGGGCCTCGGGATCGTTGTTGATCGCGACGATCTTCTGGCTGCCGGCCATGCCCGCCTGATGCTGGATCGCGCCGCTGATGCCTACCGCGATGTACAGGCTGGGGCGGACGGTGGTTCCGGTCTGACCGATCTGGTGGTCGTGGTCGATATAGCCCAGGTCGACCGCGGCGCGGGTCGCGCCGGGGGCGGCCCCCAGGCAATTGGCCAGATCCCAGACCAGTTTGAAGTTCTCCTTGCTCCCGACGCCTGCGCCGCCGGCGACGATGATTCGGGCGGCCTTCAGATCGACCTTCTTGGCCCGCGTGTGCTGCTGGAGGATCTCGATCGGCAGGTCGTCCTGGGCCAGGGCGACGCTCTCGACGACGATCTCGCCCTTGCGTTTGGCCTTGGGCGTGGGCATCGGCATGACGCCCTCGCGGACCGTCGCCATCTGCGGCCAGCGGTCGAAGTTGATGATCGTCGCGATGATGTTGCCGCCGAACGCCGGGCGGATCTGGAACAGCAGGTTCTTATGCACCTCCCCCGTCTTGGCGATCTCGTGGTCGCCGATCTGGAGGTCCGTGCAGTCGGCGGTCAGGCCTGCCTTGGCGGCGCTGGCGACGCGAGGAGCCAGGTCCCGCCCCGACACGGTCGCCCCGTAGAGCACGACCTGCGGCTTGTGCTTGTGGATCAGGTTCAGGATGACCTTCGCGTAACTGTTGGTCTGGTAGGCCGCCAGCAGCGGGTTCTCGACCAGATAGACCTTGTCGGCCCCGAACTTGACCAGCTTGCTCGCCAGCGTGTTCACGCCGTCGCCCAAAAGCACGGCCGCCAGTTTCACCTGCAATGTATCCGCAAGGTGCCTCGCCTTGCTCATCAGCTCCAGCGGCGTCTCCTCCAGCCGCCCGCCATGCTGCTCGGCGAACACCCACACTTCCCCTTGTCTGTTGACTTCAATCATGCTTGGTTTCTCGTCGTCCTTTCGTCGTCAGTTCCATCTCTCAGACTGTCGTGAGAGAGAGCATTCTACAGAACATTCGTCCTTGTGTCATCCCTGCGTGTTCGCCAGCCCTTGGGGGCTCTGCCCCCAAACCCCCGGCATTTTTCGCTTTGGGCCAATGGCACGATAATAGAGGAACTTATCATACTCCTTGTCGCTGTCGGGGATTTCCGGTAATCTATGGATGCGGCTGTGGAGGATAGGGCTCTGCTGGCAAGCACCCCGCCCCGGGCGTGAGCCCGCGCTGCGGGTGGGCAGCAGTCCAGTGGCACGGGCGATGCTGTCAGCACGGCGGCATCGCCTTGCCCTAATATCGTGCTGCTGGCCCAAAGCGCAAAATGCCAGGGGGCCGGGGACAGAGTCCCCGGCAAACGCCGGACATCCGATCTACGTGTAGGACACTTGCCGCGCATGCTTGCCTTGCACTACCGCGTGTTACGCGATGATCTTGTCCTGGAGCAACTCGTGGATCATCGCGGCGACGCCTTCTTCCGTAGGGGCGATGTCCTTGCTCTCCTTGGCGGCCAGGACGACGCTCTGGATGCGATGGACCTTGGTGGGCGAGCCGCTGCGGCCGCACCAGGCGAGGTCGGCCTCCAGGCGGGTCAGGTCCCACTGTTGGATCAGCAGACCCCGCTGGGCCAGGGCGTCCGCCTCTTTCTTGGCCGTGCTCTTGATCGTTGCGTCGTCTGCGGTCGGATTGGCGGCCTTGACGCTCTGCTCGATCTCCGCCAATGTTCGGGCGCTTTTGTATCTCATCATCCGCCGGGCACCGCCCCCGCGGGGTTCGCCGGCGTCGCCGGTGACGGTCAGCAGCACAGGCAGGGGGGCCCGAACCAGTTGCCAGCCGTTGCCGATGTTCCGGCGGGCGGTGATCTTGCGGCCCTCCAGGGCCTCCAACGCTTCAACGTAGGTAACCTGGGTGATTCCGAGCTTCTCCGCGAGCTGCGGGCCGACCTGGGCGGTGTCGCCGTCGATGGCCTGGCGGCCGCACAGGACGATGTCGTAGTCCAGCTTGCGGACGGCGCAGCTCAGAATGTAGCTGGTCGCCAGGGTGTCGCTGGCGGCGGCCCTCGCGTCGGTCACGAGAATGGCTTCGTCGGCCCCTCGATAGAGGGCGTCGCGCAGGATCTTCGTCGCGCCGGGCAGGCCCATCGTGATGACGGTGACCCGGCCGCCGAAGCGGTCTTTGATTCGCAACGCCATTTCGAGGGCGTTGAGGTCTTCCGGATTGAAAACGGCCGGCAGCGCCGAACGGTTCACCGTGCCGTCGTCGTTCATGACTTGGCCGGTGATCCTGTGTGTGTCCGGCACCTGCTTGGCCAGCACTACGCAGTTATACCCCACCTATGGTCTCCTATGCTGTTGTTGCTCAATTGAGGTTTTCGAAAGGCCCTAGTGTACCGAACAGGACGCCAAGGTCAACTCAAAAGTGTCCTGCGGGAGCCTCGGGTTCCCGGACGTCGCATCAAAAAAGGTAAACCCACGCCGGAAATCCGCCGAAAGAACAGATCTCTGGAATGCCCTTTGTGTGGAAGATGATGGAAAAATGGTTTGACTTCGGTGCCGATAACTTCATAATAGCCGTCGCGGCGACGGTGGTTTTATCGGGTGTGTCTATCGGAGATGAAGTTGAGTCTCTGATCGAAAGGATGCGGCCCCCGGGTGGCCCGGGGGATTGTGAATGAGTACCGAGACCTCTTACGACACGCTGTTCGGACGGATGGCGGTGGATCAGGGGCTCTGTACGGACGAAGAACTTCGCCGAGCCGTACAAGAGTACAAGGAACGCCGCAAGACCGATCCGCTGATGCTTCAGGATCTGATGGTCCAGCTTGGCTACCTCACGGCCGGCCAGGCGGAACGGCTCAAGACCGCCGTCAAAGAGAGCAAGGTTGTCGCCACGCAGATCCCCGGCTTCAAGATCCTCGGCAAGCTCGGGGCCGGCGCCATGGCTGTCGTGTACAAGGGCAAGCAGCTCAGCCTCAACCGCAGCGTCGCGATCAAGGTCCTGCCGCGACGGTTCAGCGAGAACCCCGAATACGTCCAGCGGTTCTACAAGGAAGGCCAGGCCGCCGGCAAGCTCAACCATCCGAACATCGTCCAGGCCATCGACGTCGGCGAGGCCGGCGGATACCACTACTTCGTGATGGAATACGTCGAGGGCAAGACCATCGCCGACGACATCAGCAACGGCCACATCTTCGGCGAGCAGGAGGCGATCGCGATCATCATCCAGGTCTGCCACGCCCTCCAGCACGCCCACGCCCACGGCCTGGTCCACCGCGACGTCAAGCCCAAGAACATCATGATCAACACGCAGGGCGTCGTGAAGCTGGCCGATATGGGGCTGGCCCGCGAGACGACCGACATCGAGGCGGCCCAGAGCGAAGAGGGCAAGGCCTACGGCACCCCCTATTACATCGCCCCCGAACAGATCCGCGGCAAGATCGACATCGACGGCCGGGCGGACATCTACGGCCTGGGCGCCACGTTCTATAACATGGTCACCGGCCGGGTCCCCTTCACTGGCGAGGACTCCTCCGAGATCATGAAACGCCACCTCCGCGAGAAACTCGTCCCGCCCGACCACATCAACACGTCGCTCTCGGCCGGCGTCTCCGAGGTCATCGAGATCATGATGGCCAAGCGCCGCGAGGACCGCTACAACAACGTCGAAGAGCTGTTGATGGACCTCGAAGCCCTCCGCCAGGGCCACCCGCCTATCCAGGCGCACAAGCGGTTCGACGTCTCGATGCTCGAAAAGCTCGAAGACGGCGAAACCGTCGAGATGGAAGAGTCGGCCGACACCGACGAAATCATCACCCGCTACCGCCTCTACCTCCTGATCCTCGGCGCGGTCTCCTTCTTCGCGATCCTGATCATCATCGCCATGCTGGTGCTTTGACCCCCAGGAGTCGCTCGTCTCTCGTCGCTCGAATGGTTGGCCCTGCGGACTTGTCCGGCGACTCCTTCCATGGTATCATGACCGCTCAGGTGGATGGCGTTTCCCGCCCGGATTTGCACCTTGGACGAACCCTGCATGTTGACGGGCCGCCCGTCCGGAAGTACTCTGACCGCTGGCGCCGTTTCGAAGGAGTGTCGTGGGCATGGCTGGGATCAACTTCAAAGGCAAGTCCTTCATTCAGAATCACCATCTGCTGGTGAAGCATCATCAGCTCGTTCCCCGCAAGGACAAGTCCCTCACGGACAAGGTCAGCCTGCGGGACAACCTGATCGTCCACGGCGACAACCTCAAGGCTCTCAAGGCGCTCTTGCCCATGTACGCCGGGAAGATCAAGTGCATTTACATCGACCCGCCCTACAACACCGGCAACGAGAACTGGGTCTACAACGACAACGTCAACTCCCCCATGATGCAGGAGTGGCTCGGAAAGGTCGTCGACAAGGAAGACCTCACCCGACACGACAAATGGCTCTGCATGATGATGCCCAGACTGAGGCTCCTGCGGGAACTGTTGGCGGATGATGGACTCATCCTTGTCAGCATCGATGACAACGAAGCGCACCGCCTGCGTACGCTCATGGACGAGGTATTCGGGGAAGAGCGGTTCCTTGGACAGATCGCGTGGAAAACCCGCAATACCGACAATCGTGTGAAGACCAACATCTCGACAGATCATGAGTATGTCATTGCGTACGGCAGATCTGATCTGGCCCTTTTCATGGGAAGGATCATAGATCGAAGCGATTTTCAGAATCCGGATGATGACCCGCGTGGGGCCTATGTTACAGATCCGTTGACAGGGAAGGCGACTGCCGAAGAACGACCGAATCTTCATTATGTGATTGAGAATCCAGAGACATGTGACACCTGGAATCCGGACCCATCGAGAGGCTGGATTACCGATGAAGCGGGCCTCAAACGACTTCTGGATGACAAACGCCTGTGGTGGCCACCGAACCCGGCAACAGGCAAGCCGAGGAAGAAACGGTTTCTGAGCGAAACTCGCGAAAGGATGCCCGCGTCCAGCTTTTGGTCGGATCTGAAGGGACAATCAGGGGCTGATGAACTTGACAACATAATGGGAGAACGGGTCTTTGCGTTCCCCAAAGCCGTTGATTTCATCAGACGCGTGCTTGACTACGCTACTGACAAGGACTCGCTTATCCTGGATTCCTTTGCCGGAAGTGGAACAACAGCACATGCGGTTCTTTCCCTCAACAAGGAAGACGCAGGAAGTCGGCGCTTCATCTTGGTGGAGTGCGAGGACTACGCGGAGAGGATCACCGCCGAACGCGTCCGCCGGGTGATAAAGGGTGTCGCAGATGCGAAGGATGAGACGCTTCGCGAGGGTCTGGGCGGGAGCTTCAGTTACTTCGACCTGGGTCCGCCGATTGAGATGGAGAACATTCTGACGGGCGGGAATTTCCCGAGCTACGACGAGCTGGCCCGCTACGTGTTCTACACCGTCACAGGCGAGGAGTTCGATCCGGACGCGGTGGACGAGAAGAAGAACTTCATCGGGGAGAGCAAGGAGCATCTGGTCTACCTGTTCTACAAGCCCGACATCGAGTACCTCAAGAACACGGCATTGACGCTCGACCGGGCCAAGGCGCTCGGGCCGTATCGAAGCAAACGCCGGCTGGTCCTTGCCCCGACGAAGTACCTGGACCCCGAGTGCCTCGATGAGATGCGGATCGACTTTGCGCAACTGCCGTTCGAGATCTACCAGTTGGTGACCTGATGGAGCCGAAGGAATTCCAGATCCGGGCGTTGAACCGCGTGAAGACGTACCTCCAGCATCTTCACGACCTGCGGCTCAAGAGCCGCCAGATCGCGGCCGAGTACGGGCCGGAGATGGCCTTGGATTTCCCCGCCAAAGCGTGGGAGAAGATGGACGGGTTCCGGCGGCTCTACAAATCCCGCCGCGACGGTGTGGGCCGGCCTTTGCCCTGTTTCTGTCTCAAGGTCCCCACCGGCGGCGGCAAGACGTTCCTGGCCGTCAAGACCATCGATCTGATCAACACCGGATACCTCAAGAAGCGGGAGGGGCTGATTCTGTGGGTCGTGCCGACGACGCAGATCTATCGCCAGACGATCAAGAGCCTGCGGAATCGGGACCATCCCTATCGCCAGCATCTCGACATCGCCAGCGGAGGACGGACCCTCATTCTCGAAAAGGGGGATCGATTCTCGCCGCAGGACGCGGGCGCCAATCTCGTCGTCCTGATGCTGATGCTTCCCTCGGCGTCGCGAAAGAACAAAGAGACGCTGCGCATGTTTCGCGACAGCGGCGGATTCGGCGAGTTCTTCCCTCGCGAGGACGACGCCAAGGGCAATGAGGCCCTGCTCCAGGAGGTTCCGAACCTCGACGCCTTCGATTCGCAGAACGGATTCTGGGGCCGGCAGATCAAGACCTCGCTGGGCAACACGCTGCGCCTGCTCAACCCGATCGTCATCCTCGACGAAGGGCACAAGGCCTACAGCGAGACGGCGCAGGACACGCTGTGCGGCTTCAATCCCTCCATTCTCGTCGAGTTCTCGGCGACCCCGCCGGAGGGAAGCAACATCCTCGTCGATGTCACCGGGATCGAGCTCAACCGCGAGGAGATGATCAAGTTCGACCTGCACGTGTTCAACAAAGCCAGTCCCGACTGGAAAGACACGCTGCTGGACAGCCACAGGAAGCTGGAAGAGCTTGCGATCAAGGCGCGGGATCATCACTCGCAGGCAGGCGCCCGCATCCGGCCGATCTGCCTGATTCAGGTCGAGCGGACGGGCAAGGATCAGCGGGGATCGGGCAAGATTCACTCCGAGGACGTGCGCGAGCATCTGACGAAGATCATCGGCATCCCTGCCGAAGAGGTGGCGGTCAAGACCAGCGAGAAGGACGAATTGAAGGACGTGGACGACGTCGGCGGTCTGATGTCGCCTGACTGCCGCATCCGGTACATCATCACGAAACAGGCTTTGCAGGAGGGGTGGGACTGCGCTTTCGCCTACGTTCTCGCGATTCTGACGAATCCGGGGTCGAAAACAGCCCTGACGCAATTGGTCGGGCGGATTCTGCGCCAGCCGTACGCGAGGAAGACGGGCGTCAAGGAGCTGGACGAGAGCTACGTGTACTGCTTCCAGCACCGAGGCGCGGAGCTTCTGGAGGAGATCCGCAAGGGATTCCGCGGAGAGGGCTTGGGCGACCTTGTCGGCCGCGTGGCGGTGGAGGACGAGGCGACAGGGGCGGGAGAGCCGGAGCGTGTCTGCGAGGTTCGAGAGCACTTGCGGCCTGCGGCCGGACAGGTGATTCTCCCGGTGTTCGTGATGCGCGACGGGACCGGCTGGCGAAAGGTCTCCTATGAGATGGATATCGCCAGTCGAATCGATTGGAGCCTTGCGGACCTGGGTCCGCTGCGCGATCTGACGCTCTCGATGATCGAGGAGAAGGACGTCGAGCAGATTGCGGCGGTGTCCGAGGATGCCTCTCGCGTGATCGCGGTCAAGGAAATGGCGTCGCTTCGGACGGGAGTGCTCCGCCTGGACCCGGTCTTCACCGCCAGGCACCTGCTGGACATCGTCTCGAATCCATGGCGGGCCTACGAGTTCGGGCAGACCGTTCTGACGCATCTGCAGAGCAGGTACGACCACGAGACGGTCGTCAACAATTTCGTCTTCATCATCGAAGAGCTTCGCAAGCACATGGCGACGGAGAAGGATCGATTGGCGGAAGAGGTCTTCAAAGACCTGGTTTCCGCGAACAAGCTTCGGTTTCTCGTCATCGCCAACGATCTGCACTGGAAGCTTCCCGCGAAGCGAAAAGGCCGGCCGCCGTGGCTTCCCAAACACACTGGCGCGCCCCTGGAACGCAGTCTCTTCGATTTGGTGCACGACGACCTGAACGAGATGGAGAAACGCGTGGCCTGGTATCTTGACGACCAGGACAAGCTGCTCTTCTGGTTTCGGAACGTTCCGAAGAAGGATTACGGCGTCCAAGGCTGGCGTCGCGGCAAGGTGTACGCCGATTTCATATTCACCGATCTCGACGAGACGGGCAGCGGGTTCAATCGCGTTTTCGTCGTCGAGACCAAAGGCATCCACTTGAAGGGCTCGGAGGACACCGAGTACAAGAGGTCGCTGTTCAACGCGTGCAATCGGCTGGCGAAAGAGACGACCCTGACGGAGCTTGGCTTGACGCTCCAGGCGAAAGATGTCTCGTTTGCCGTTGTCGATGGCGACGAATGGGAGCGTCGCTTCAACGAACTGTTCACGTAGGCGACAGCCGTGAAACTGAACTTCTACTGCGGTACGACTTGCCCCCCCTTGATCCGGTCTTGTCTGATGGAGGGATTCGCAGGACCCAGTTGCTGCAGCCAGGCAACCACGACCCCAGACCTTGAGGTTTCTTCCGCCTGGTCCCATGCGAGAGACGCCTTCGCCCGGCGGCCGGGGAGTCCGGTAACCGGCGGGGCGGAAGTGCGGTTGTGGGCAAGCCGGGGGGCGGGGCGGTCGATATAATGGGGGTATGGTCAAGGGCGGCGCCAATTTTTCGTCCGAAGAGCTGGTGCGGGTTCTGAGTCATTACGACATCGGGATCGTGCACAAGGTCCAGGCTCTGCCTGTGGGCAACCGTCGGGCTCCCAAGGTGGTGGTCACCGCCGAGAAGGGGACGTTCCTGCTCAAACGCCGGCCCAAGGGGCGCGACGACCTGGAGAAGGTCGGTTTCGCCCACGTGGTGCAGAAACATCTGGCGGCCAAGGCGTTTCCCGTCACCAGTCTGCTGGCGACCATGGACGAGCGGGTCACCGCCTTCAATATGGACAATCACGTCTACGAGGTCTTCCGGTTCGTCGAGGGCATCCGCTACGACGGCTCGCTCGAAGCGACCCGCGAGGCCGGACGGCAATTGGCGGTTTTTCACAAGGATCTGGCGGACTTCAAGGGACGAGATGAGCCTTCGCCTTTGTGTTTTCACGACGCCGATCTCGTGCGCCGGCACTTGAAGCTGCTCAGCTCCGATAAACGGACGGAAGCTGCCCGTAAGATGCAGGCGGTCGCGGAGGAGCTGCTTCTGCGGTACGACAAGTCCAGCGTCCGCGTGAATCAGCTCGGCTTTCGGTCCTGGAAACGCCAGGTCGTCCATGGCGACTGGCACCCCGGCAACCTGCTGTTCGAGGGCAACAAGGTGGCTGCCGTGGTCGATTTCGACTCGATTCGCTACTCGCCTGCGGTGACGGACCTGGCCAACGGGATGCTCCAGTTCTCGATCGTGGGCGACCGGCCGGACCCGACCCAGTGGTCCGCCCATTTTGACCGCAATCGGCTGTTCGAGTTCTTCAACGGGTATCGGGAGATCACGCGTCTGAGCGAGCGGAAGCGTTACGGCCTGATCGACATGATGATCGAAACGATGATCGCCGAGGCGGTGCTGCCGGTCGCCGCGACGGGTTTCTTCGGCCATCACAGCGGCCAGGCCTTCCTGGAGATGATCCTGCGGAAGACCAAGTGGCTCCGCCGGAGTCGGCGGGAGCTTCGGGAAGTGATGATGGCGTAGGCCGCTTACGCGGAAACTCGAAGCACGAAATCCGAAATTCGAAACAGACCCAAATGGCCAAAGCTCGAATCTCAAGACCGGTGTATCGAATGGGCGACAGCGTTTCGGTCATTTGGACTTCGTGTTTTGGGTTTGTTTCGGATTTCGATATTCGAATTTCGGATTGGGGACCGTACCTGCGGTCCCGTAACGTCCGAGAATGTGGTTGGCGGCATTCGATCTTGACCCTTGCAGGGCGAATTGGGTAAGATAGGAGAAGGCGCAGGCGGAAAGGCCCTCAGCTCCCTGGGTCGCGAAGCCTTTCAGTAACCGCACAGAGTCGAATTGGAAGAGGCCGAAACGTGTCCACATCGAGAAGACTTCTGTCTGTTGTCGTCGCGGAAATGGTGCTGTGGTTCCTCAGCGTTCTGGTGGGAGGCTCCTGGGGAGGTTGCGGCGGGGGAGGCGTCGCCGCCCAAGGGGCCGATTTCCTCGCTCTCGGCGACGTTCAGATTCAAACGCTCCCGCCCATCGTCATCAACGAACTGCACGTCGATCCCGACGTCAAGACCGAGCAGGTCGAGTTCGTCGAACTGCACAACGCCGGGACGGTCGCGGTGGACCTGAGCGGCTGGCGGCTGGACGAAGGCGTGTTCTATACCTTCCCGGCGGGAACGAGGCTTTCTCCCGGGGGGGTCCTGATTGTAACACAGAGCCCCGAGCAGGCGAAGGCCAAGTGGAGCACGCTGAGGCTCCCGGCGTATGCGTCCCTGGTCCTGGGTCCGTTCGGCGGCAAACTGGACAACGAAGGCGACAGCGTCGTCCTTCGCAACGCCGCCGGCGAGATCGTCGACGAGGTTACGTACCAGCTTGGTTTCCCCTGGCCGACCGTGGGCGATCCGCTGACAGGCACGACCGCCGGGACCGGGGGCTCGATGCAGTTGGTCAATCCCGCCTTCGACAACGACTTGGGCGGCAGTTGGCGGTCCGCGTTGCCTACTCCGGCGGCGGCGAACAGCGGGATTCTGGCCGCCAGTCTCCCCCCCCAGATTCGCCAGGTCCGCCACTCGCCGAAGCAGCCGGTCTCGGGCGAGGTCGTCACCATCACGGCCAAGATCACCGACCCGGACGGAGTTCTGCGCGTCACCCTGCTGTATCAGATCGTCGCTCCGGGCGCGTACGTCGCTCTCCAGGACACAAGATATGGCTCCAGCTGGGTGTCGGCGCAGATGTACGACGACGGCCTGAACGGCGACGCGGCGGCCGACGACGGTGTCTTCACGGTCCAGATCCCCTCCTCAGTGCAGGCGCATCGCCAACTTGTCCGGTACAAGCTGCTCGCCTTGGACAATGGCGGCATGGCGGTGACCGTGCCCTACGACGACGACCCGCAGCCCAATTTCGCCTACTTTGTTTATGACGGCGTCCCCGCCTGGAAGGGGGCGGTGCGGTCGGGCCAGCCGGTCGTGGAGTACAGCGCCGAAACGATGAGGAGCCTGCCGGTCTACCATCTGATCGCCAGGAAGCAGGATGTGCTCGACGCCTTCTACATGCCCGGCGCGCAGAAAGGCCAGTACGGGGGCAGCGACTATCCCTGGCGGGGGACGATCGTCTACGACGGCGAGGTCTACGACCATATTCGCTTCCGCGCCCGTGGCGGCGTCTGGCGATACGCCATGGGCAAGAATATGGTGAAAATAGACCTCAATAGAGGTCATGCCTTTCAGGCCCACGACGATTACGGGCAGCCCTATGACACGAAATGGGCCAAGATCAACTTCTCCGCCTGCATCCAGCAGGGCGACTACCAGCATCGCGGCGAGCAGGGCATGTTCGAGGCCGCCTCGTTCAAGCTCTTCAATCTAATGGGCTGCGAGGCCCCCAAGACCAGTTGGGTTCATTTCCGGGTGATCGACGAGGCCGCGGAGGTCGGACCCACCCAGTACGACGGCGATTTCTGGGGGTTGTACATGACCATCGAGCAGATGGACGGCCGGTTCCTCGACGAGCATGGGCTGCCTGACGGCAACCTGTACAAGATGGAAGGCGGAACCGGGGAACTGAACAATCAGGGCCCCACAGGCGCCGGCAACAAGTCCGATCTCAATGCCTTCATGAGCGGTTATCGGAGCAGGCCCCCGGAGACCTGGTGGCGGCAGAATGTCGATCTCCCCGGCTATTACGGTTACCGCTGTGTCGTCGAAGGGGTGCACCACGGCGATATCGGCTACGGCAAGAACTGGTTCTTCTATCTCAATCCCGAGACCAATCGGTGGTCGATGCTGCCCTGGGACGTGGATTTGACCTGGGCCAACAACATGTATGGCAACGGAGAGGACGCCTTCAAAGCGGATGGCAGGATCTTCAGCAATCCGGGCATCCTCGTGGAGTACAACAATCGTCTGCGCGAGTTCCACGATCTGCTCTACAACAGCGACCAGGGCTATCAGATGCTCGACGACCTGGCCAACATCATCGATCCGCCGACGGGCGGCCCGACCTTCATCGGCGCCGACCGCGCGATGTGGGACTACAACCCGATCATGATCTCCGGCAACGTGAACCCGAGCAAGTCCGGACAGGGCCGTTTCTACCAGCGAGCGACCACGAAGGACTTCCGCGGCATGGTCAAGATCATGAAGGACTACATGGTCTCGAACGACCGCGCGTTCAACACCTACTCGGAAGATCCCCAAGTCCCCAAAACGCCCACCGTCGTCGCGACGGGCCCCGACGGTTTCCCCACCAACGCACTGACGTTCCGCGCGAGCGATTTCAGCGATCCGCAAGGCGCAGGCACATTCGCGGCGATGAAGTGGCGCATCGCAGAGGTCGCGGCCGGCTCCGTGGCGGCTCCGACCCCCGGCGGGAGCACGAGTGCGAACACCGGCTCGGTCCTGGTGCCCGACGGCGCCTCCTGGAAGTACTTCAAAGGTCTCGCGGAGCCCTCGACGACCGTCGGCGCCTGGCGGCTGCTCAATTTCGACGACTCCAACTGGCTCACCGGACGCACGGCCATCGGCTACGGGGAGAACTTCATCGTGACCAACCTGGCCGATATGCGAGGCTCCTACACCACGGTGTACCTGCGGACTACATTCGACGTGACGGGTCTGACTTCATTCACCAGGCTGACTCTGGAGACCAAGTACGACGACGGTCTGAACGTCTGGATCAACGGCAAGCTCGCCTACCAGGACAACGTGGTTGGTGCCGAGCTTCCGTACAACGCGACTGCGATGAGCTCCATCGAGGACTCGACCTTCCGCACCTACGATCTTGGCGACCCCAAGGCCTGGCTGGTCCAGGGCAGGAACGTGATCGCGGTCCAGTGTCTCAACTCCAACATCAGCAACAGCTCGGACTTCTTCATCGACGTGCGACTGACCGCGGAGGTCTCGCAGGGCGGCGTCATCACCACGCCGATGATGAATCTCACGCCGTACAAGAGGACCCCAGGCAAGTACGAGATCCAGCCGGTCTGGGAGAGCGACGATCTGACCGCCTTCCAGCGGGACGTGAGAATCCCGGCGTCCGCGGTGCATCCGGGCCGGACCTATCGCGTTCGTAGTCGGATGAAGGACACCAGCGGCCGCTGGAGCCACTGGTCGGCCCCGGTCCAGTTCACCACAGGCCAGCCGATCGCCGAGGGCGTTGTAGCGGATCTGCGGATCACCGAACTGATGTACAACCCCTTGCCCAGCGACACGCTCGACGGCGACGAGTTCGAGTTCATCGAACTCAAGAACACAGGCGACGAGACCCTCGACCTTCGCGGCGTCTCGTTCACCAGCGGCGTCACATTCAGCTTTGCCGACAGCGCCGTTACGACGCTCGGGCCCGGCGGCTTTGCCCTGGTGGTCCGGAACAAATCGGCCTTTGAATCCCGCTACGGCACGGCCTTGTCGGATCTGATCGCGGGCCAATACGCGGGCAAGCTGGCCAACGCCGGAGAGAACGTTGCGCTGGTGGATTACTGGAACGGAACGATCGCGGAATTCGAGTACGGCGACGGCCGCGGCTGGCCGATCGCCGCCGACGGCGCCGGCTACTCGCTGGTGCCCCTGGATTCCGCGGTGCTGGGCGAGCCCCAGGGCACGCTGAACTATCCCGGCAACTGGCGGGCGAGCACGTATCCCGAGGGTTCCCCCGGCAGCGACGATCCCGCTCCGCTGCAAACGCTCGTCATCAACGAGTTCCTGGCCAACGGCGCAGGCGACGGGGACTGGATCGAGCTGTACAATCCGACCTTTTCGACGATGAGCCTGCAGGGCTGGTATCTCAGCGACGACGTGGCCCAGCCTAAGAAGTACGCGATTCCCGCCGGGTCGATCCCGGCCAGGGGATTCAAGAGCTTCGACGACATCGAGGGATTCGGCCTGGGCTGGGACGGCGATGAAGTCGTCTTGTCCTATCTGCCCGGCACAGCGGACGACCGGATCGTGGATGCGGTCTCGTTCAAGGCCCAGGAGCCCGGCGTCACGCTCGGCCGCTACCCCGACGGCGGGCCGTACTGGCTTCGGATGACGCCGTCGCAGGACGCCGCGAACGCCGGCCCGATCGCCGATGTGATGATCTCGGAGATCATGTACCACCCGGTCGATCCGAACGAGGAATACGTCGAGCTGTTCAACCCGACCGCGCAGGCGGTCGCTCTGTCGGGCGACATCACATGGCGTCTGGAAGGCGCGGTGGACTACAATCTCCCCGCGGGGGCTTCGATTGCTGCCGGCGGGCGGCTGGTGATCGTCGGTTTCGATCCGGTGGTGGAGGTCTCGCGCCTCGCGGGTTTCGTCAAGGCATACGGTGCCGCGAGTCTGACGCCCGGCGTGCAGATCCTCGGCCCCTGGCAGGGCAACCTGTCCAACCGCGGCGAGCGGCTGGGCCTGGAGAGAACGTTGACCGGCGGCGACCCCGCCAGGACGGTCTGGCTCATCGTGGACGAGGTGATCTACAGCGACGCCTCGCCGTGGCCCGCAGGCTCCGACGGCACAGGCAAGGCCCTCCGGCGAATCCACACGGACGCCGCCCACAGCGGCAACGACCCGGCCAACTGGACCGTCGCCTCCCCCTCGCCCGGCATCGCGCCGTGACGCGGATCGGATGGTTTCGGGAAGGCAATCAGGGCTGTGGACCCCGACGTTCGCAGCCCTTTCATCCTTGAGGCCGGATTCTTGCGTCGAGCCCATTCTGCAGCATCTTGCGTCTCTCCTCCAGCCTGCGATACAGATCGTTCAGGGCGTCCTGTTTCTGTTGAAGGATCGGATGGGATGGGAGATGGGTTTGTTGTAGAACGATGAGTTCCTTTTCCATCGCAGCGATACTCGTCGCCCATTCCCGGATCAGAGGATCGGAGTTCACATACGAGTCGCGATGCGCCATCCTCAGCGAATCCCGCATGTCGGCATCTGCCGACGACGGGGACTCCGGTTTCTCGCGGGATCGGTTCAACGCCTCCCGAAGATCGCTCTCGTGTTCCCGCTTCAACTCCGTTCGTCGGTCTTCGAGCCGGTCCTTGAGGGCCTTCAGAAGAGTCTTCTGCCGCACGACATCCGGATTGGCCTCCATGTGAGTCTGTCTCAAGACAACCAGGCTTTGTTCGGCTTTCGCGATCTCCGCAGACAACGCCCGAACCAGGAGGTCCGACAGTTCAGAACCGCTGGGCGCAGCGGCAACCTCGCGGATGTCGGGAATGCGAGTCGCCGTGATGAAGATCGCGATTTCTTTCGTTGTCTGTCTGGCTTGTCTGCTGGTCAGTCCCGCCAAAGCGACGGTGCCGCCGTTCACGACGGTGACTGAATTCTTGGCCATCCGACGGGTGATGATCGGAAGATCGGACCCGGACCCGGACCCGACCCGTCCCGGGACGCTGCTGCTGATCTCGATAGCCACCTCGAGCGTGATGTCGTTCCTGTCGCCGATGCGGCAAGTGACATCCAGGATTGTTCCGGATTCGATGTTCCGCAACTCCGGAGGCAGCGCGGAGGCGGGCGGATCGCTCAGCAGGAACCACTGCTCCCGACCAGATCGCAATTGAGCCGGACGACCCTCCTGGACGACAATCTGCGGATTCGAGACGATGTTCGCCTCATTGGCCACCGCAGACCGATTCAGGGCCGCCAGGAAGGAGTTCGTGAATGCCGAATCGGACAGGTAGCCGATTTGGAGGCCTTTCGTCCAGTCGTCATCCGGCTTGTCGGGTCGACCCGGTGGAAGACTCCACTCCACGCCCGACTCCGTCAATCGGGCAGGCTCGATCTCCACCACGCGAGCGTCCAACAATACATGGCGGGGGCGACTCTCGTCTTGGCGAGTCGGGGCCGCGGGGGAATCGTTCGGCCGGGAGGCGGACCTGGCGACGCTGGGCTTGACCATGACCAGGAGAGATTCGGCCTCCTCGGCTTGCCGGGCCTCGCGGTTGGGTGATTCCACGAGGAGCGAGAAATACCGGTCCCCCGGCACGTTCACCGTTGTGGAGGTCGCCATCCTGTGGACGACGGGCAGGTCGTTGGGGTCCGCCCTGGGTTCGGGTTCGCTCGACGACACCGCCATATCCAGCGTGACGCTGGCGTCGTTCTCGGCGCGAGCAGTGCCCGTGATGATGGTGCCGTACTCGATCCGGATCAGATTCGGTTCTTCGCCTGCTTGGATGGGCCGAACACGATGCGACGAGAAGAACCATTCTTCCGAGATAGTCCGAAGCTGGAACTGCCGCCCATCCGCGGCGGTCATAGACGGTCTCGCCTGTTTGGTTGTCAGATCGAGGGCCTTGAGCAAGTCGATCAGAGCTGTGCCGGCCTCCTGCGAGAGCGACTGCCTGGCCACGTACGTCTTGAGCACTTGGCCCAGAGTCGTCTTCTGTCCGGTGGCCGCGAGTTCCCGAGCGATTTGCGGCCGCTCGCCCGCCAGGATTTCGCCGATCCGGCGGAGGGTCTCGCGGCCCAGCACCGTCTCCGTCCGAACCTTGGCAATCACCCAATTCGTACGTACTTGCGTCTCATTCGAGTCGGCCACATGGTCCTGGGGCGAACGCTCAATGACGGTTGTTGCATCTGCATTCGGTGCTTGTCCCTCTGTAGTCTCCAGATCGACATGGGGTGTCGCGAGCGGAGTATCCGGTGCGCCCAGGACCAAGGCGGCCGGGATGATGACGCCGACGACCAGCAGCAGGGCGATCAGACCGGGGAGCCAGGCGAAGCGGCGGTCGTCCACGGCCGGGCGGCCCAGCAGGCGGGCGATGCGGGCCATCAGGCTGCCTCCGCTGGCGGCCAGGGCCAGATCGGTCCCGATCTCCTCCAGGCTGGTCAGGGCCTTGGCGTACTGGAGCGAGCTGCCGCAGACTTGCACCGCCAGGTCGTCGCAGCAGTTCTCCCGCTCGATGCGGATGCGGCTGGAGACCCACCAGACCGCCGGGTGATAGAAGCCGAGGATTTCGACCACCGTCTGGACGATGTTCGCGAGGTAATCATGCCGGCGGATGTGGGCCAGTTCGTGGGCCAGGATCGCCCGCAGTTGGTCGGGGTTCAGGCCGGTTGCGGCGCTGGCGGGCAGGAGGATCACCGGCCTCAGCCAGCCCAGGACCGTGGGAACCTCCACGATCGCCGATTCCAGCAGCGTCACGGTCCGGCGGACGCCCAGCTTCGTCGCGAGTTCATCGAGCGTCGCGCGGATCGTGGCGCCGGCCTGACGCGCCATGCGGTGCTTCAAACGGTGCAACTGGGTCCAGCCGCCCAGATGCCAGGCGGACAGGCCGAAAACCCCCGCCAGCCAGCCGAAAACGAGGTAGGGCAGCGCGCCCTCCAGGGCCGCGACGATTCTGGTTTGCCAGGGGATCGGCACGGCGAGGTTCACCATCTCCGGCGGCGCCGACGCCACAGGCGGCAACTCATCGGTAGTCTGCACGACCAGCGGCAACGGCTCTGCCGCCTGCGGCTGGCGAATCTCAAGCGGGGGGCCCGCCTCCGCCACGGGTCCCGGAACTTCCACAACCTGCATCGTGATCAGCGGCAGTGCGACCATCAGGGCCAAAGCCCCACAGGCCGCCGCGTATCGCGCGTTGGCGCCGGTCCGCCGCAGCAGCCGCAACAGCATGGCCAGCAGCAGGGCGACGGCCGCCGCCTGCCACAGGAAGTGCACGAGCATCCAGCCCAGCCTTGCGATCGTCTCTTGCGAAAACAGGGTCTCCAGCACTGGCATACTATTTTCCCTCCATTTCATCCAGCATCTCGCGAATGCGCTTGAGTTCTTTCGGCGGGACCTTCCTGGCCGAGAGGGCCCGCAGGACGAGCTTGGCCGCCGAGCCGGCGAAGACCCGGTCGAGCAGGTCGCCGAGAAGGTCCTTCTGCGTGCGTTCTTCGGATAGAGCGGGTCGATACACGTGGCCGCGACGGTTGCTGGCGGGGGTGTCCTTCGATTCGAGGGCGTCCCGCCCTCGAATTGCGGGCAGGATGCCCGCGACACGTTGACGTCCGTCGTCCTCCCGCACGAGCAGGCCTTTTTCGACCATGATCTGCATCAGCTTGAGCGTGGTGGTGTAGCCGGTCTGGGCGTCCTGGTAGAGGGCCTCGTGGACCTCTCGCACCGTGCTGGGGCCCTTGGCCCAGAGTACGCCCAGAATCGCCAGTTCCCGATCCGTCGGTCCGGGACTCTTCTTTCGCGCCATTGTCGTCTCCTTGATTCGGATGCCGCGTTTTCCACTCTATCGGCAATCTACGAACGAATTCGTAACTAGTCAACGAAAAAATTCGTAGATGGCGGCAGATTTTCTTTTGGCGGGATGGAGAAAGGGCCTTCCCAACCGACGGCTGGAAAGGCCCCGGAACGACGGTTCTCGCAGTCGCGACGCGCGGAACGAGGATTACCAGCCCCAGGTGCGCCCGGCGCTGCCCACGGTGCTCCGATCGCACTGGTTGAGCATCATGTTCACGACTCCCTGCGTTCTGGTCAATTCGTTCCGCAGCTCGGAGACCTGTTGTCGCAGCTTCTGGACTTCGTTCTTGAGATCGGTCTGGACGTCCGCGCGCTCGCGTTCGACGCGTCCGAGCACCTGGCCCATCCGCTGCAAGTCGTTTCGCAGTTCGTCGAGGGCTCGACCGTGTCCCGCGGCTTCGTTGCCGGCGCGTTCGCGGAGCACGTTCAACTGTTCCTCCATCCGTCGGGCGTGATTTCGAAGCTCTTCCTGCTGACGCAGGAGTTCATTGCGCTGCTGGGCCAGTTCCTGCTGCTCCACGGCCCGCCTGTCGAGTTCCTGGCGCAGAGCGTGGATCTGGTGCTGCGACTCCGCGATCCGGCCCTGCATCGCCTGGAGGCTCTGCTGCATCGCGCCCCAACGCTCCTCGCGTTCTCTGGCCATTTCCCTGATCTCTTTGATTTCTCGCTCGCGGGCTTCCATCTCTCGCAGCCTCAGACGCTCTCGGACCTCTTCCTCGCGGGCCGGCGGCGGACCTTGCTCCCGCACCCGGCGCAGCGCCTCCTCCGCGGCTTCCAAGCTTTGCTGCAGGTCGTGTTGACGCTTCTCCAGATCGCGGATGTGCGTATCCACGATCTCGCGCCTGCGGCGGGCTTCTTCTCGTCTGTGCTGCTCGTAGGCCGCGACCTCGCGTTCGAGGTTCCCCATTTCCTGCTGTGTCTGCTCGATCTGCCGACGGGTGTTGTCCAGCTTCTCTCGAAGCTGTCCGGCCTCCTGGCTTTCGCGATCTTCCATACGATTGAGCGCGTCCTGCGTTTGCTCGGCCTGACGCTGGAACTCCTTGAGCCGCTCGGCCAGGTCGCGGGCTCGTTCGCCCGCCTGCGCGATCAACTGCGGAGGCTCCTCGCCTCGCGGCTCCCGCGGAGGTTGATCCGGCCGACCCTCGCTCTGCTGGCGCAACTGTGCCAGTTGCCTGTTCAGATCGCCCAGTTGGGCCTGCATCCGGCGGATGTTGCCGAGCAGACGCTGACGCTCCGCGTCGGGCGGCGCAGGCTCTGCAGGAGGCTCGGCATTCGGCTGGTTCTCGTCGAACTGGCGGAGCGTACGCTCCAGGTTGCGGATCTGCTGACGCAAAGCCAGCAATTCGCCCCGGCGGATCTGTGCAGCCCGGTCCGGCTCGTCCGCCTGCTTCTGGAGGCTCTGCTCGGTTTGTGCGGCCTTCTGACGCAGTTGTTCGAGGAGGCGGCTCAGTATGTCCCGGCTGCCCTCCATCTGCCACTGTCGCATCTGTTGCGGTTCGACCTGGGGCTGGGCCTCGGGCGTCGGCTCCTCAGGCTCCGGCGGCTGGGCGAGGGCGGTGCAAGCCAGGATCGCCAAGGACGCAAGGCCGAAGATCAGCAGGTGGCGAACCACGGGATCGAGGCCGACGCGTGCTCGTGTGGATGTGGTGTGAACTCCGTTTCTCATGCTTTCTCCTTTCCATAGACGGTTGCCGGAACCGCCGGCGATCTCCGAACGCCATGCGAGACGGCGGCTCCGCCTGGGGCTCCCGTCGCCACCGAGCGACCCGGCCCCTTACCCACCTCCGGCCCCCCTCGGCCGGCTGTCTGCTATTGTACGTCTCCCGTTTCGGCGATGCTACGGGAATCGGCAAGATCAGATAAAAAGGCCTCCCCGACTGTGTGGATGGCCGCCAAGCCCGCGGCGATCCAGAGCGTTGCCTGCACGAGCAGCAGCGGCCACAGCCCCCCGGCCAATATCTCGCGGATCATGGTTTCCTCTCCTTTCGCTTCTCGTCGATCATTCGCCGAAGCTCGCTCAATTCCTCGTCGCTCAAGTCGCTCTCGCGAATCAGATGATGGAACATCGCGACGGCGTCGCCCTCGAAGACCCGTTTGAGCAGGCCGCGGACGGAGCCGGCGCCCGCCTGATCCCGGCTGGCGGTGGCGAAGTAAACGTAGGTCTTGCCTTCGGCCCGATGGTCCAGCCAGCCGGCCTTTTCTAGCTTCCGCAGTGCTCTCGCGAACACACAACGAATCAAAGATATGCCCTTGCGGGCACACTACGAACGAAAAGAAAACGGGCCCGGCATCCGATGGATACCAGGCCCGTTGTAAGTCCTTGCAGAAAAGGGGTTACTCTTCTTCCTCTTTCTTCTTGCCGTAGACGGCGACGATCTGCTGCTGCACGTTCGGCGGGACCGGCTCGTAGTGGCTCAGGGTCATCGAGAAGCTGCCCCGGCCGCCGGTGACGCTCTTGAGCTGGCTGCTGTACTGCGACACTTCCGACAGCGGGACCTGGGCCTTGATGACGATGAAGTTGCCCGGCAGCATGTCCTGGCCGATGACGCGGCCTCGCTTGGAGGACAGGTCGCCGGCGATGTCGCCGACGTTCTCCGCGGGGATCGTCACTTCCATGTTCACGATGGGCTCGAGCAGGGCGGGCTTGGCCTTCTTGATCGCGTCGATGAACGCGCCCTTGCCGGCGGAACGGAAGG
Source organism: Sedimentisphaerales bacterium (assembly GCA_035476995.1). Lineage (GTDB taxonomy): Bacteria > Planctomycetota > Phycisphaerae > Sedimentisphaerales > Anaerobacaceae > PLanc-01. Next base: position 31,472 of record DATIKY010000082.1, read on the forward strand.
CGACTTCCTTCGAGTCCACCGGGTGGTGCTTGCCGTCGTAGACGGAGCACTTGACGTCCTGCATCGGGAAGCCCGCGATCGGTCCGCTCTGCATGACGTCGTTGACGCCCTTGAGGATGGCCGGCTCGAACTGCCCGGGGATGGTGCCGCCGTAGACGTCCCAACTGTATTGCAGCGGCGGATTGCTGTTCCGCTCGGCGGGCTCGACCCGCAGGTAGACTTCGCCGAACTGGCCGGCGCCGCCGGTCTGCTTCTTGTGGCGGTAGTGGCCTTCGGCCTTGGCGGTGATCGTCTCTTTGTACGGGATCTTCGGTTCTTTCGTGTTGACCGCCAGCTTGAAGCGGTGCTGCATCTTCTCGATCATGATCCGCAAGTGCAGATCGCCGAGGCCCTGGGCCACGAGTTCCTTGGTCTGCACGTCGCGGGTGGTCTTGAAGCAGGGATCTTCCTCGCGGAGCTTGTCGAGGGCGCCGCCGATCTTCTGCTCGTCGCCGCGGGAGGCCGGTTCCATGGCCAGAGCGAACATCGGCTCCGGGAACGAGGGCATCTTGTATTTGCCGGCGATCCGGCCGTCGTGGATGAGGTCGCCGATCTTGAGCTCTTCGAGCTTGGCCAGCGTGACGATGTCGCCTGCGACGCCGACGTCGATTTCCTTCGTTTCGCCGCCCTGGGGTTTGAGGATGTGTCCGGGCCTCAGACCCTTCTTGTCGTCGTTGTGCATCATGTTCGTATCGGACTTCAGCGTGCCGCTGAAGATGCGCATCGTCGAGTACTTCATGTTCGACCGCGGGTCGAAGGCGACGCGGATGACCACGCCCACCAGCGGTCCGGCGGGATCGGCCTTCAGTTCGGTTACGTTCTCGCCGTCGACGAGCCTGGCGGGCTCTCCATCGGCGGGGGAGGGGGTGTACTTGGTGATCAGGCCCAGCAGATCCTTGATGCCGATTTCCTGGCGGGCCTCGGTGAAGACGATGGGGATCAGTCTGCCGGTCCGCAGCGCTTTGACGAAGACGGTGGCGATCTCCGCCGCCGGGATCTCTTCGCCGCCCAGGTACCGCTCCATCATGGCGTCGTCAGCTTCGACAACGTTCTCGATGAGCTGGGTATGGGCGTCCGCCACACTCATGACGGGGGAATCGCCGCCGGAGTTCTCGATACAGTCGATGACCGACTTCTTGTCCGCCGACGGCAGGTTCGCACAACGGCACTGGGAGCCGAAGATGTCCTGGAGATTCTTGATCAGCTCCGGCATATCCACGTTCTCCGCGGCGATCTTGTTGATCACGATCATGCGGGGCTTGCCCATCTCGCCGGCCAGAGCGAACAGCTTTCGCGTGTTCGTTTCAATTCCCGACGCTGCGTTGACCACGATGATCGCGGTCTCGGCGGCCGGCATCGCGGCGATCGCCGGGCCGATGAAGTCCGGGGACCCGGGGGCGTCGATGAGATTGATCAGTTTGCCGTTGTATTGCGCGTTCACGACGGAGGCCAGAATCGAGTGCTGATGCTCCTTCTCCTCGTCGTAGTAATCGCTGACGGTGGTCTTTTCGTCAACACTGCCCAACCGGCTGATGGCGCCGGCGGTGTGCAGGATGGCCTCGGTGAGCGAGGTCTTGCCACTGCCGCCGTGCCCTAAGAGAATCACGTTCCGAATGTCGCCCGTTGCCGTCACTGTCAAACCTCCAACAACGTTGTCATCGTTTTTAGCAGTTCTACCGATCCTGAAACCCAATATGATACACCCGCCTCTCTGCGAATCTCAAGAGCTTTTTTCGCGATTTACCGGACAGTGGCGAAGGATCGGCTCGAGGGGCGGCATCGCGGCGCCGCGTGGGGCGAAGCCTCGCGTGCCACTGACTCGGAGCAGGGGGGACCGCCTCTGGGTGCTTCGAGGCCTTTCGAAGGGATTCAGGGCAAGCCAGCGCGGGCCCGGGCGAGAACCTGAGTTCGACCGGATGTCCACACGGATTGCGGATCACTCGCCGTTCATGCTGTTCTCTGGCGGCCAGGAGAAACGATCCGGATTTTGCCGCGATTTACACATTTTTTCTGGACGCAACAACGGAATTCACACATCGGATTTTATGGGACAGATCGGAACGGACGTCCGATGTCTCGACGGGGCGACACTACGAGTAGTGGCCCTCCGAGGGCGGATCATTGCATATGGGGGGTCCGGTTATGGGTCGTTGCGGCGGCCTGAAAGAGGGTGCTAAAGATACCCCCCGTGCGGTGCCGATAACCCCCACGTCGTTTACGAACGAACGTGGCGTGCCTTTGAGGATGGTAGAACATGATGGACAAGAGCGAACTGATCGAGTCGATCCGGGAGATCAACAAGACCGCCAAGCCCGAGTTCCTGGCGAAGTTCTCCGAGAAACAGCTGCGCGCCTACCTGGAGCACCTGGCCGAACTGAGTCAGGAAGAGCTGACCGTCGCTTCATAATGAATCGCCCGCTGTCTCACCGGCCTTCAGACTCAAGGCCGGTGATCGTGGCATGACGTGGGCCGCTCTGCGAATGCTCCCAGGGACTCCTGCAGGCCGCCTACGCATCTCACCCCATCCAACCCAACCTGTCTGACCTGCATCAATTCTCTTCGCCCAGATCGCCTGTAACGCTGCGGCTGACGTCGCTGAGGCCTCGCCGTTGTCGGGGGCGATCCGCGGAATCGGACTGCTCCGGCCGAGCTTCCTCGTCCACCTGCGGCTGAGCATCGGGCTCCGGAGCGGCCTGAGGCTGTGGCTGCGGGGCAGAGGACCCAAACGGGACCGGCTGCGGGGCATCTTCGGACGAAGCCACCACGGAGACCTTCGCGATGTTGTTCCGCTTGAACCCAATCAGCGTCGGGGTCAGGCCCGTAGGAACGTGGAAGGCCAGATCGATCGTCAGCGTGTCGCCTGAAACCTTGCTGGCGTCGATCGAGATCACCTCGCCCAGCGGCTTGGTCTGCAGGCGGTTGCCCGCTCCGATGTATCCGGCTGGATAGACGGCCTCGCCCTTGCCGGCCATCGCACCTGCGGCGGTCTTGGGACTGCAGACCAGCCGGAACTGCGAGAGCGTGAACTTGCCGGCGTCCTTCAAGGCGGCCTTGCGAATCTCGACCCGGACGAGCATGAGATTGCGGCCCGCCTGCGACGGCACCGGTTTGTTCTCGGCATCCCGCAGGTTCTCAGGCGCTTCCCAGACGCCGTCCCTGGTGGGCACTTTGAGGGCCTCGGTCTCGGTCATCAGGGGCGCGTCCTTGCCGCCGAGGCGGTTCAGATAGAGTCGGTCGACGAATCCCGCATGCACCACGGCGAAACTCTTGGGCTCGCCCATGGGACTGAAGCTGCCGGCGCTGACGGATCCGAACAGGGAGGTCACGAACCCGTCGGGGCTCAGCAGGGTCTTGCTCGGATTGGAGGGATTCGGATTGCGGCTTTCAAATCGTGCGTAGGGATACTGGCTCGGAAGGGGGGCCATGGCCGCCGCGATGAGCACGTGGCCGGTGACGATGTAGCCCAGGATGACGCCCGCGACGGGTCTGCCGATCTGTTCGGGCAGCTTGCCGAAGTCGATCTTCTCCTTGCTGATCTGCATCGCGACGGCCTGCAGGATCGCGAACACCAGGACGAACAACAGCAGGAAGCAGATCATGGGGGCCCACACCGCGATGCCGGGGGAGTACTTGACCAGGTACTTCGCAAGCAACTCGAAGAACCCGAACGCCGCGAACCCGGCGATCAGGGCGTTGAAGACCATCGTGACGCCCAGCACCAGGGTCCCCTTGAGGAACAGGTATGCCGCACATCCCGCCATGATGACGAGCATCGCTATACTGACCATGACACGTTCTCCGATTGATCCTGTTGCGCCGCGAGCGGCGATCCGTATCTTGCGTGGACCTCTGAAAAACGGCCATTCTTCAGAAGTCCGGTTTTCTTGTTGCCGATCACTGAGACGCCGGGGCGCCTTCCTTCTTGGCCGATGCCAGCACGCGGAGCATCTCGTTGATGGCCGTGGTGCCGGTGATGACCTTGCGGAGCGTCTGCTCCTGCATGTAGAGCATCTTGGCCTTTCGGAACTGCACGCCGAGTTCGGGCAACTGCTTGACGGTCCGGACGGCCTTCTTCAGTTCGTCGTCCAGGACGATCATCTCGAAGACGCCGGTGCGGCCGACGAAGCCGGTGCCCTGGCACTCCTCGCACGGGGACGGCTTGCCCCGCTTGTCGAAGACCTCTTTGCCTGGGCGGTACAGGACCTTGGCCTTGTCGGCCGGCAGGTTGAATTTCTTGAGCAGTTCCTTGTTCGGGGCGTAGCCCTGTTTGCAGGTCTCGCACAGCTTGCGGAGCATCCGCTGGTTGCTGATGCCGACGAGCGTCTCGGCCACGAGCTTGCGGTCCTCGACGAACTTGAGCCAGCGGGCCATGGCCTGGAGCACGCTGTCGGCCTCCATGACGACATAGACGACCTTGCCGTCCTTGGCGGCGGCGCTGGCCATCTTGGCGGTCTCGGCGTCCTCGCACTCGCCGACCCCGACGACGTCGGGGCCCATGCGAACGATCGACTGGAGCTTCCGTGCGTAGGTGGAAGTCCCTGTGTCGGTGAGGGAGAAAACCGTCTGGGTGACGTTGAGCAACTGGCCCGTCGGCTGTTTCTCGATCGTGTTGATGTTGTTCAGGAACGCGTCGTGATTGCGGATCAGGGCGTACATCGTCGTGGTGATGCCGCTCTTCTTGGGACCGGTGACGAGGAAGAGCCCCTGCTTGGTCTGTTTGAAGATCTCCAATTGATCCAACTGGTCCTGCGTCAGGCCCAGGTCGGGCAGACGCATCGCACTTTCTTTCGTGATGCGTTTGATCCGGACCTGCTCACCGGCGGTCGATCCGGCCGTCTGCACTTCCCAATCGGTAATGACCTTGACCTGCCGGGTGCGGAACTTGCCTTTCTGAGGTTTGCGTTTCTCCTTGGTGTCCAGGCCCGAGACTTCTTTGAAGAAGTGGATCAGGTATTCCATCTGGTCCCGCTGCAACGGCGGCTGCTGCGTCGCGGCGCCGTCGATGTTGTAGATCACTTCGTAGGTGTCGCCCTTGGGCGAGAAACTGATCGTGCTGGTCCGCCGCCAGATGGCGTCGGTCAGCACGTCATACGCGGTGCGGTAGCCGAAGAATGTCGGCGTTCGCGGCTCCGGCGGCGGGACTTCATTGTTGTTCGTCGTGATGAAGGTGAAGTTCTCCATCGCGTGGAGCTTCTCCGAGTGGGCGAACAGGCTCTTGATGTGGTCGATCGTCAGGATCTTGTCGAAGTCCAGCACGTGGGTGTTGCGGTGTTTGACGTAGGCCAGTGCGGCCCCGCCCACGAGCAGGGCGTAGGCCAGCACGCCGACGATGAACAGCGGGATCAGCCACCAGACCAGGATGGCCAGGACGCCGGCCCCCAGGAGGATTCCGATCCACATCGGGACGCTGGTTTCCACCGCCTTGGCGTCCTTGTGCGCCCAGCCCAGCAGCAGGAGCCAGGGGAAGTAGCAGGCCAGGAACACGACCAGTTTCACGATCGAAATGTAGCCGCCGTACTCGACGGCCATCAGCAGCGACCCTGTCATTCAGAACTCCACTTTGCCAGATTAGAGAATGCCCTCGGCGGTTGTCCGGATGCCCTTGAGGGCCATCTTCAGTTCTTCCACGTTGGGAGCATATTTGTACGCGTCTTTCGGATCGATCCATCCGTCCTGCACCAGCCGGCAGAGGTTCTCCGTGAGGTCCTGCATGCCTTCCCGCTGGGAGGCGCGGATCACCGAGGGAAGATCGCCCTCGCGTCCTTCGCTGATCAGCTTTCGCACCGGAGGCGTCGCCAGCAGGACCTCAACCGCCGGGATGCGGTCGGAACCCTCGCGAATCGACGGCAGCAGCACCTGACTGACGATGGCGCGAATGGAGGTCGCCAGCGCCTGGCGGACCAGCTCCCGCTCGTTCGTGGGGAACAGGTCCAGCAATCGGTGCACCGCCTGGGAGGCGTTGGACGAGTGCATCGTCCCCATCACGATGTGCCCGGTCTCGGCGGCCCGCATGCCCGCGGTCACCGTCTTGGCGTCGCGCATCTCGCCGACGAAGACCACGTCCGGGTCCTGCCGCATCAGATAGGTCAGCGCGTCTTCGAAGTTCGGTACGTCCAGCCCGATCTCCCGCTGCGAGACGATCGCCTTGTTGTCGTTGTACAGGTACTCGATGGGGTCCTCAATCGTCACGATGTGGCACGAACGCGTCCGCGTGATGTAGTCGAGCATCGCCGCGATCGTCGTGGTCTTGCCGCAGCCGGTGGCGCCGACGACCAGAACCAGTCCCTGGCGGGACTCGGCGATCTTGGCCAGAATCGGAGGCAGGTTCAGCTTCTCGAACGAAGGCACGTGCGCGCTGACCCGCCGGCCCACCAGGCTCACCATGCCCCTTTGGCGGAACACGTTGATACGGAACCGGTGCTCCCGGCCCACCTCGTGGGCGAAATCCAGCGTCCCGTTGGCCAGGAACGCCTCCTTCTGCACCGGGCTCATGATCTCGAAGACCAGTTCCTCCATCCTCGCGGCAGTGAGGATCTCGCCTGTGGTGTTCTTCAGTTCGCCGTAGATCCGCAGCTTCGGAGGCTGGCCGACCTTCAGATGGATGTCGTTGGCCATCGTCTTGATCGCGGCCTTGAAGTACTTGTTCAATTGCGGCTCTTTGTCTGCCGCCTGATGCGCGTCGAGCGGTTGTTCCGGGCTCATACCCCTGCGGACTCCCTATGCAAAACTGCCTTGTTGCCGTATGGACGGCCTTCCGTACGTGCAGGCTCCCTGCGGGCGGGCTTCAACCCCACCTGCGCGGTCCTGCCCCTGCAACTCGGGCCATGCCTTCGCGGTCTTGACCTGCGAAGGCGTCCGACAAACCTGCGACCGAACCCTCGGGACTCCGTCCGCCGCCGACGTTTCTCGGCCGACCACCACCACACGGAACAGCATAAAGCCTGCAAAAACAAACCCTTACGATTGTCCATTATAAGGCAATTTCGGGGATTGTCAAGCTGGGAAGAGGCAGGGAGATCGGAATAGTGGGGTGGTGCAATATCGGAACAATGGGTCAAGATCGAGGAGCCGTCGCAAAAAGAGACAATTTCCGGCTCATCCGTTTTTTGCGTACTCTCTTGCGTCCTGAGGGTTCCGCCCTCGTTGTGCTACCCCTCTCGCCGGGCGAGGCGGACGCGCCCGGGGCGGACGTATGAGGGGGATCTACCGCTTCGGGCCAGGAGCAATGAATCTCAGGGGGCCGGGATCAGCGTCCCCGGTCATGGGCCCTCCTCCTGCGACCGAAGAGCGTAAGAACCGGATGGGCCCTCTTGCTTAAATGGGGGAATCTACGGCGGGCCTTTCCATGGCTCCTATTCGAGCAGTCGTTTCGCGGTGTGGTCGTCTGTTACGAGGACGCTGATCAGCCTGCCTCGCAGGGCCGCACGGATTGCGAATCGCTTTTCCACCCCGCCGGCGACGGCGATGACCCGTTCGATTCGTTTGATCTTATCGAGGTGGGTTCCGACGATCCGGTCGTTGATCGGGTGGTCCACCTTGTGGCCGTCGGCGTCGAAGAATTGCAGGGCGATATCGCCCGTCACGCCATACGCCTTCAGATCCGCGACCTCCTCGGCGGTCAGCGTGTTGCCGTTCGACAGCAGGGTGGAACCCGGTTCAAGGGCGCCGATGCCCACGATGGCCACATCCGCGCGGGCGGCCAGTTCCAGCGTGTCCGCGACCTGGGGGTCGGTCGCGAGCGCGTCGCGGATGATCCTGTCTTTGACGATTCCCGGCGCGTGGATCAGACGGGGTTTGGCTCCGAGTGTCTGGGCCATGCGGCGGGCTAACTCGGCCCCGTGCGTCTCGGCCTCCAGTTCGCCCAGGCCGCCGAGGAACTGGACCACACGAATCTCCGGCAAATCCATGGACGCCAGGGCGTTCACCGTCGACAGGACCGCGGTGCCCCAGCTCAACGCCAGGACTTCGTGGCCCTGAAGGCATCGGGTCAGACAAGCCGCCGCGACCCGGCCCAACTCGGTAATGACTGCGCCGCTGCCGCGGGCCGGGCATGTGACGACCAGTGCCTCCTTGAGCTCGTACTTCTCTTCAAGATGGCGTTCGAGGTCCGCGTTCGAACCCTGCGGAGAGGCGATTGTGATCTGGACGACCTTGTCCTCTCTCGCCTGGCGGAGCAGCCGGGAGACCTTCACTCGCGACAGCCCGAATCGATCCGCGATCTGCTGCTGGGTCAGGCTGTCGTCATAGTAAGCCCTGGCGATCTTGTACAGGAGTCGCTTATGTTCCAGTTCACTCATCATAGTCTGCACATCTGTTCATTATCGATTATGGTTTCGGATTGTCCACGCAACAAGTCCTTGTGTCAACCGAGATTAAAGGTTGACACAAGGGTCTGTCGCAGTCCATTATGTACATAAGTTCACTGTTGAACAAGTGTATTTTGTTTTGTATGTGCGTTCTGGAAAGGGTTCCCATGCGTGCTTGGCGATGGATCTGTGTGTCGGTGGCGGTCGCAGCCTTGGTCGCGGGCGGGATTTCCTGCTCCCGGCGGGGCGATGCCCCAGCGAGGACCTCGGTCTGTTTCGCGTTCCAGGATCTGGAGACGGAGTTCTGGGTCGCCGGGCACAAAGCGATCACCGAGACGCTCAAGAGCAAGGGCATCGAGGTTCTCGAACGAAACGCCAATCAGGATGCCAACCGGCAGCTCGAACAGGTCCGGGCGGCCATCGCTCGCGGCGTGAACGGGATCATCATCATCCCGCAGGACGGCGAGAGCGCGGTGACGATCGTGGGCGAGGCCAACAAGGCGGGCGTCCCTATCGGCGTCTTCAACAGGCCGCCGGCCAACAAGAGCAACGCCGCCATCGTCGTCGTGGCCGACAACGAGCGGATCTCCGAGCTGGCGGTGTCGTACATGGCTGAACAGGCCAGAAGACTGGGCCGCAAGGCGACGCCCTTGATTCTCGTAGGCGATCTGGGCGATAACAACGCGGTGGCCCGGCGAAAGGGCTTCATGAACGTCATCGAGAAGAACCCGGATCTGTTCAACGCGGTGATCGAGGTGCCGACGAAGTGGGACGCCGTGACGGCGCAGGCGAATCTGGAAGCCGCCATGCAGAGCAATCCCGGCGTGGACTTCATCTTCACGTCTTCCGATCAGATGTACCCGCAGATCCGGGCAGTCCTGGAGCCGCTGGGCAAGTGGAAGAAGATTGGCGACCCTGGGCACGTCATCCTCGGCGGGGTCGACGGCGACGCCCGGGCCGCACGCTGGATGAAAGAAGGCTACGTCGACGCCACCGGCGTGCAGGATCTGTTCTATGAGGCCGATGCACTCCTGACCGAGCTTCTCAGGGCGATCGAAGCGGGCGAAAAGACCCCCAACAAGTGGATCGAGGATCCGGGTTTCGCGCTGACCCAGGCCAACATGGCCGAGCGGGCGATGGACATGTGGGGCTACAAGCTGTTCGCCGAGCAGGGCCCGGCGGCGGCCAGGTAGGGTGCGCACGGCAGGTCGTTTCGTCTCCGAGGAACAAGTGGGCAACTCAGACAGATACGCAGAGGCACAGGGCATGGGACGGCGGTTCGTCCGCCGGGGCCTGCTGTCTGAGAATTTCGTGCTGTACCTGAGCATCGTTTTCTTTGCGATTCTGTATCTCTTCATGCCCTACATCGCCAGCGGGCGCAATCTGGCGAACCTCTCGTCCAATCTGTGGCCGCTGCTGGCCTTGGTGCTGGGGCAGATGTTCGTTCTGATTTTGGGCGGCATCGACCTGTCGCAGACCTCCATCATGGCCCTGACCAGCGTCGTCGGCGGCATGCTCATGACCACGCAACTCGATCCGACGCTCTTCGAGAAGAGCCCTCTGTGGGGCATCCTGCTCTCGCCCCAGGGGAGTCCGATCAGCGGCACGGCGCTGGCGGTTCCTCTGGGAATCCTGGCGATGCTCGCGGCCGGGATGTTCGTGGGCCTGCTCAACGGCCTGGCCGTGGCGAAGGGACGCATGCCCGCCTTCATGGTGACGCTGGTCTCGATGATGTTCTTCAGCGGCCTGGCGATCTACCTGACGAAGTCGGAGAACATCATGTACCTGCCGGGCGGGTTCACGATGCTCGGCGCAGGCGAGATCGGGCCCGTGCCATATTCATTCTTCGTCGTTCTCGTGCTTGCCGCCGTTGCGCAGGTAGTGCTCAAGCATACTGTGCTGGGGCGGTGGTTCTTCGCGGTCGGCAAGAGCATACGGACCTCGGTAGTCTCCGGCGTGCCGACGGAGCGGGTCGTCATCCTGGGCTATGTCTTCAGCGGATTCTGTGCGGCGGTCGCCTCGATTCTGTACTCAGCTCGCCTGGCCTGCGGCCGGCCCACGCTCGGGCAGAACCTGCTGCTCGACGTGATCGGCGCCGCGGTCATTGGCGGCATCAGTCTCTTCGGCGGCAAGGGCAAGGTGCTCTGGGCCTTCTTCGGCGCGCTGTTCTTCGTCCTGCTTTCGAACGCGTTGAGCATGCTCGCGCTGCCGTTCTACGCGGAACCCGTGGTCAAAGGGGCGGTCATTCTGCTGGCGGCCCTGCTGGATGTCACGCGGACCCGCCTGCTGGCCAGGGAGATCGTCGCCTGATGACCGAGACGATCCTCCAATTCGACGGCGTTTCGAAGAGCTTCTTTGGCGTACACGCTCTGCACGACGTGACGTTCTCGCTGCCCAAGGGCCATCTGCTCGGTCTGATCGGAGAAAACGGCGCGGGCAAGACGACGCTCATGAACATCCTCGGCGGCGTGCTCCGGCCGGACGGCGGCGCCATGAGACTCCGGGGACGGGACTACGGCCCGCGAAACCCAGCCGAGGCGACCGAGGCCGGCGTCGCCTTCATCCACCAAGAACTGAACCTCTTCACGAATCTGGGCATCGCGGACAATCTGTTCATCGACCGTTTTCCCCGGCTTGGCAGGTCGCCTTTCATCGACAAGCCGGTCGCGAAGGCCCAGGCCCGGAAATTGCTGGAATCCTTGAATCTGCCTCTCTCGCCGGACACGCTCGTGGATCGTCTCACGCCGGGAGAGCGGCAGTTGGTCGAGATCGCCAAGGCCCTGAGCACAGGGGCCGAGATCATTCTCTTCGACGAGCCGACGACGTCACTGACCGCAGGCGACACCGAGCGGCTCTTTCGCATCATTCAGGACCTGCGCCGGCAGGGCAAGTCCATAATCTATATCTCGCACAACCTGGGCAACGTCCTGGAGCTTGCCGACGAGATCGTCGTGCTCCGCGACGGGCGGGTTGTGGATCAAGGTCCGAGGGAGGGCTTCACCGTCGACAAGATGATCTCCCGCATGGTCGGCCGGGACATCAGCCAGATCTTTCCGTCTCGCCAGTCCGCACCCGCGGACGAGACCCTCCTGGAGGTTCGGGGCCTGTCGCAACCGGGGATCGTCAAGGACATCGACCTGACGTTGCACAAGACCGAGGTGCTGGGGCTCTTCGGGCTCATGGGTTCGGGACGCACCGAGCTGGCCCGCATCCTCTTCGGCCTGGAGCCGTTCGAACGCGGGCAGATCGTGATGGATGGCGTTGCCTGCGATGGGGTTTCGGTGAGGGATAGTATCCGCCGGGGCATGGCTTTCGTGACGGAGAACCGCCGCGAAGAGGGGCTGCTCATGGAGGCGACGATTGCCGACAATCTTGGCCTGGTGGCGCTGCCGGCATTTGCTTCGCCTTCGCCGGTACGCCTGGTGCGGGCCAGACGGCTCCGGGAGGCTGTTGCGCGAGTGGCTGAATCCATGCGGATCAAGAACGGCCCCGTAGACCGCACGCCGGCCAAGAACCTCAGCGGGGGCAATCAGCAGAAGGTCGTCATTGGCAAGTGGCTCCTGTCCAAGCCTTCGGTGTTCATCATGGACGAGCCCACGCGGGGCATCGACGTCGGGGCCAAGTACGAAGTCTACAGCCTCATCAACGATCTGGCGGCCCAGGGCACGGGCATTCTGCTGATCTCCTCGGAACTCGATGAGCTTATGGGCATGTGCGACCGGATCGTCGTGATGAGCAAGGGCGAGGTTCAGGGCGCCTTCGATCGCAGCGAGTTCGACCGGGAACGAATCCTCCATGCGGCTTTCAAGGGCCACCGGGCGCATCAGCGGGGGGCGAGGCGATGAGCGGCAGTCGCGGCAAGATGCTGGTTGCGGTCCTGAGGCACACGCCGCTGATCCTCTTTACGCTGATCTTTCTGACCTTCGGTTTGCTGTCGCCGCGGTTCCTCAGCTACCAGAGCTTCGAGAACATCGTCAAGCAGGCCTCCTACATCGGCATCGTGGCCGTGGGGATGACGTTCGTCCTACTGACCGCAGGCATCGACCTGTCGGTCGGCTCGAACATGTACCTCTCGGCTGTCGTCGCGGGGCTTCTGATCAGGCATCACGGCTTGCCTGTCACGCTGGCTCTGGTCGTATGTCTCGGGGTCGGCCTGCTCTTCGGGCTGGTGAACGCCCTGGCTGTCACAAAGCTGCGAATTCTTCCTTTCGTGGCGACGCTGGGGACGCTCTGGATCGGCCGCGGGCTTGGCCTATGGCTGACGAAGTCCGCTCTGGTTGAATACCCCGAGAGCGTGACCCGAATCGGCTCCCAGCGGCTGTTGGGTGTCGTCCCGTTGCCGGTGGCGGTGTTCCTCGCGGTGGTGATCTGTGCCGCGGTCTTGCTTCGATGGACGACGCTGGGCCGGCAATTCTACGCGGTAGGTAACGACATCGAAGCCGCGAAGAAAGCCGGCATCGACACCGTCCGGGTGCGGGGCGCGGCCTTCGTCATCTGCGGCGTTCTGGCCGCTTTGGGCGGCTTCATCTCGGTCTCGCAACTGGGGATCGTCAACGCGGGGTTCGGCGAGGGCCGGGAGTTTGACGCGATCGCCGCGGCGGTGCTCGGCGGCACGAGCCTCTTCGGCGGTATCGGCAGCGTCTTTCCCGGCACCCTACTCGGAGCCGTCCTGATCCAGATGGTGACCATCGGCCTGGTTTCGGCCCAGGTGGATCTGTACTTTCAGCCGCTGGTGCAGGCGGGGATCATCTTCCTGGCCGTGCTCCTGGACAGCATCCGGATGCGGCGTCTCGCCTGGCTGGGCCGGCGGCACATTCGGATTGAGGAGACTCCCTGATGAGTAGAACCTGTTGCCTGATTCTGCTTGCCGTCGCGATGTGTGGCCAAACATGCCTTGCTCAGGACCGGGTCGGTGTGTGGATGAAATACGAGAAGCAGTTCGAGAGCGGCAAGGCGTATGAGAACCCGCTCTATGATGTGAAGGAGTCCGCGGTGCGGTTCACGTCGCCGAGCGGGCGCGTGAAGAGGATCAATGGCTTCTGGGACGGCGGACGGGATTGGAAAGTGCGGTTCTGCCCCGATGAGAAGGGGACCTGGACCTTCGAGACGAGCTGCTCCGATGCGCAGAACAAAGGCCTGCACGGCATCAAAGGCTCGTTCGAATGCGTCGCGGTTGAAAGCAAACTGGACATCTATGCGAAAGGCGGCATCGTCCGTCCGAAGGGCTGTTATTACCTGACGCACGCCGACGGGACGCCGTTCTTCTTCACGGCCTGCACCGCCTGGAACGGCGCTCTGAAGTCCACGGACCAGGAATGGCCCCGATACCTCAAGCATCGCGTCGAGCACGGATACAACGTGATTCAGTTCGTCACGACCCAGTGGCGGGGGTGCGACAAGGACGCCGAGGGACAGGTCGCCTTCGAAGGTAGCGGGCGGATACGGATCAACACCGATTTCTTCAAGCGTCTCGATGGCAAAGTGGACCAGATCAACGAACACGGTCTCGTCGCCGCCCCGGTGCTGCTGTGGGCGTTGCAGACGGGCGCGGGCAGAGAACTGAGCCCGGGCTACTACCTGCCGGATGACGCTTGCATCCTGCTGGCCCGCTACATGGTCGCCCGTTACGGCGGGCACCACGTGATTTGGATTCTCGGTGGCGACGGCCGCTACATCAACGAATATGAGCAACGCTGGAAGAACATCGGCCGGGGCGTCTTCGGCGACGAGCATCCCGGCGTGGTTGCCCAGCATCCGCAGGGGCACTCCTGGATCGGCGACGCCTATGCGAATGAGGATTGGCTGGACCTCGTCGGGTACCAATCCAGCCACAGCGTGGCCCGGGGCACCGTGGACTGGATCACGAGGGGCCCGATGGCCAAGAGGTGGGACAAGCTGCCGGCAAGGCCGACGATCAACATGGAGCCTTGTTACGAGAGGATCAGTTCCAGGATCGCCGAAAAGGATGTTCGCAGCGCCAGCTACTGGAGCATCCTGGCCACCCCGACCGCCGGCATCACCTACGGCGCCAACGGCATCTGGCCCTGGATTCGCGAGGGCGAGACGATTCTGAACCACGGCAACAGCGCCGGCGTAGCCCCATGGGACAAGTGCATCGACTTCCCGGTCAGCATCCAGATCGGCTATCTGGCCGAGTTCATGCGAATGCTTCCCTGGTGGCGGCTCAAGCCTGCGCCGCACGCTTCTGGCCGAGCAGCCGGGCGACAAGACCTTCAACCATTTCATCTCGGTCGCGCAAGCCGACGAGTGCGGCACGATCGTCGCCTACGTTCCGGTCAGGCTCACGGTCAGGTTGTTCAACCCGCCAGGGCGCGAGTACGCAGGGGAGTGGTTCAGTCCGGTGGCGAACGACATCATTGACGCGACCTTGACGCACCGGGACGGAGTCATCGAAGCGACTCCGCCTCGCGACAGCGACATGGTTCTGGTTCTTCACAGAAAGTGACGGTTCTCGATGGCAGGACAATCGGCAACGAAGTGGGTGGAAAAGGCACGCGAGGTGATCTCACGCGAGAGTGACGCGGTTCGGGCCTTGACGGCGCAGATCGATGAATCCGCGGTCGATGTGGCCAAGCTGATGTCCAACTGCAAAGGACATATTCTGGTCGCAGGGGCTGGGACTTCGCGGGCAATTTCGCAGCGATTTGCTCACCTGCTGAGCTGCTGCGGCACGCCGGCGATTGCCCTAAACGCGTCCGATTGTCTCCACGGCGGGGCCGGTGTCGTTACGAGTGGCGACGTTCTGTACGTCATCTCCAAGGGTGGCCACAGCCGGGAGATCAATTGTCTCGTCGAGATCGCCAAAGGCAAAGGCGCCAAGATCGTCGCCCACACGGAGAACCCGGACTCCCCGCTGGCCAGGATGAGCGACGTGATCTACAGGATCAAGGCCCCCGACGACGTGGACCCCTACGGCATGATCGCCACGGGCAGCTCGCTGGTGAATGGAGCCGCGTGCGACGTGCTGTGCGTGCTGCTGCTGGAGATGCGCGGCTACTCGAAAGAGCAGTTCAGCGTCACGCACCCGGAAGGGGCGGTCGGCAAGAAGATCGCGGAAGGAAAGTGAAACGAGGTTGGGAATGAAGGCAGCGTATTTGACGGGACCCAAGACGGTCGAATTGCGGGATGTGCCCGAGCCTGTTACGCCGCCCGGTGGGTTGGTGCTGGAGGTCAAGGCCTGCGGCATCTGCGGCTCGGACCTGCGGCGGTGGAAGGAAGGACCGCCCAAGGGCGTTGACGGGGTGATTCCCGGCCACGAAGTCGGCGGAGTCGTGATCGAAGCCGGCGCGGGGCTGACGCGGTTTGCGGTCGGAGACCGACTGGCAATCGCGCCGGATGTTCATTGCGGCCGGTGCTACTACTGCCGACGTGGGCTCTACAATCTGTGTGACGATCTGCGGTTCGTCGGGATCAACCCCGAGTTCCCCGGCGGCCTCGCGGAGAAGCTCGTCCTCTCCGAGCAGGTCCTGGTCAACGGGATCGTGCATCGGATGCCCGAGGGCATGTCGTTCGCGGAGGGCAGTCTGGCCGAGCCGAGCTGCTCGGTGATCGCCTGTCACGACCGGGCCGGAACCGGTTTGGGCGACGCCGTCGTGGTGATGGGGGCCGGGCCCATCGGCTGTTTGCACATTGTGATCGCCAAGGCCCGGGGGGCTTCGGTGATCGTTTCCGAACCCAGCGCCACGCGAAGGGCGATGGCGGAGAGGTTCGAGCCGCTGGCCGTGATCGACCCGACCGGCGGGGACCTCAAGTGGCAGGTTCGCGATCTGACGAACGGGGTCGGCGCCGACATCGTGATCTGCGCCAACCCGATCGCCCAGACGCAGACCGAGGCGGTCGAGATCGTGCGGAAACGCGGCAAGGTGATCCTGTTCGGCGGCCTGCCCAAGGCCAACCCGATGGTGACCCTGGACAGCAATCGGATTCACTACGGCGAGATCGAGGTCTGCGGGTCCTTCTCGTACCACCCCACGGTGCACGAGACGGCCCTGAACCTGATCCATCGCAAGATCATCCCGGCGGATCGGCTGGTGACGCATACGTTTGGTTTGAACGAGGCAGGCAAGGCATTCGAGGCCGCCGCGGCGGGCGAAGCGCTCAAAGTGGTGGTCACGACATGACGCATGGAGCGTAAAGGGTGAAGCGTATCTCGCGTTCTTTGGCTTCATGTTTCACGCTTCACGAGGTACGGAGAAACAACTGTGATCGGTTTGAATGAAGAACTGGCCGCCCGAGCGGCGGTCGGCAGGCCCGTCCGGATCGGCATGATCGGGGCGGGGCAGATGGGCGTCGACGTCGTCGCCCAGATTGGAATGATGAAAGGCATCGATGTCGTCGCCGTGGCGGACATCGACACTCAGCGGGCTCGTGAGGCCTTTCGCATCGGCATGCTCGAAGGCGAAGTCGTCGAGGCGGGCTCCGCCAAGGAGGCGGACGAAGCGGTGGCCGCGGGCAAGCGGGTCTTCACGAGCGACTACCGCGTCATCACGGACATGAAGGAGGTGGACGTGATGCTCGAATCGACCGGCGTGCCGGAAGTCGGGGCCAAGGCGGCGCTTCGTTCGGCGCGTACGGGCCAGCAACTGGCGATGATGAACGTGGAGACCGACGTCACGGTCGGTCCGTTGCTGTGCTGGTACGCCCGCTGCAAGGGCTCGCTGTACGCGCTGGCGGCCGGCGACGAACCCGCGGCCTGCAAGGAGCTCTACGACTTCGCCGACTCGCTGGGCTTTACGATCGTCGCGGCGGGCAAGGGCAAGAACAATCCCCTCGACCGGCGCGCCAAGCCCACCGACGAGAAGTGGGCCACCGAGGCCCGACGCCGGGGCCTGAACCCCAATATGCTGATCGAGTTCGTCGACGGCAGCAAGACAATGATCGAGATGGCCGCGGTTTCCAACGCCACAGGTCTTGTTCCCGACATCCGCGGCATGCATGGGCCCAGGACCACGCGCGACAAACTCAATGAGGTCTTCGCTCTCAAGAAGCACGGAGGCGTGCTGAGTCGCCAGGGCGTCGTCGATTACGGCATCGGCGGCATCCATCCCGGCGTCTTCCTGGTTGTCACGACGGATCATCCGAGACTGCGGCAGGCGCTGGTCTATCGCGACATGGGCAACGGACCTTACTACACGCTCTTTCGCCCCTACCATCTGTGCAGCATCGAGGTGCCCCTGACCTGCGCGATGCTCGCCATCCGCAAGAGGTCGAACATGGCGCCCCTGAGCCGGTTGGTGTCCGAGGTCTTCGCGGTGGCCAAGCAGCCGCTCAAGTCCGGCGACACGCTCGACAGCATCGGCGGCGGGACCTTCTACAGCCTGATCGACACGTACGAGGCCGCGCGACAGGAGAAGCTGCTCCCGGTCGGACTGGCCAAGGGCGCGACCCTGGTCCGGGCGGTGCATCAGGATCAGCCGATTACGCTGGACGACGTGAAGCTCCGCGAGCCCTCCACGCTCCTGGACCTGCGAAAGCTGCAGGACGACTGGATGGCGGGTCGCATGAACGAAGACGTGCTGGCCTCGACACTGGATCAGATTGCCGTTGACTAATCGCGCGTGGCCAAACACGCGTTCACTCAAGGAGGTGCATCATGTCACAAACCGTACTGGCGGTGATTGTTGGAAATCGTGATTTCTTCCCCGACCGGCTCGTGGCCGAGGGCCGGCAGGATATTCTGGCGTTGTTCAAGCAGATGAAGATCGAGCCCGTGATCCTGTCTGAGAAGGATACGAATCTGGGCGGCGTCGAAACATGGCAGGACGCGAGAAAGTGCGCGGATCTGTTCAAGGCCAACCGCGACCGAGTCGACGGCATCCTCGTCCTGCTGCCCAACTTCGGAGATGAGAGAGGTGTGGCGGAGACGATCAAGCTCTCCGGCCTGGATGTGCCGATCCTCGTGCAGGCCTACCCCGACGATCCGGACAGCTTCACGGTCGAGCGACGGCGCGACGCCTGGTGCGGCAAGATCTCCGTCTGCAACAATCTGCGGCAGTTCAGCTATCCTTTCTCGCTCACGACCGACCACACGGTCCGGCCGGACTGCGAATCGTTCAAGGCCGACCTGGAGCGATTCGTCGGAATCTGTCGGGTTGTTCGCGGCCTGCGGAGGGCTCAGCTCGGGGCCATCGGCGCCAGGCCCGGTGCGTTCAACACGGTCCGCTACAGCGAAAAGCTGCTCCAGGCCTGCGGGATCAGCGTCAACACCATCGATCTGTCCGAGTTGTTCGGAACCGCCAACGCCATGGGCGACGGCGACACCAAGGTCAAGCAGCGGGTGGATGCGATCAAGGGCTACATCAAGACCGGCGGCGCCGCGCCGGAAGTGCTCGTCAAGATGGCCAAACTCGGCATCGCCATCGACGACTGGACGGCCGCCAACGATCTCGACGCCACCGCGATCCAGTGCTGGACCTCGATCCAGAAGAACTACGGCATCAACGCCTGCACGCTGATGAGCATGATGAGCGAGAAGCTCATGCCCAGCGCCTGCGAGGTGGACATCACCGGCGTGGTCTCGATGTACGCTCTGCAACTGGCGTCCGGCACACCCAGCGCTCTGGTGGACTGGAACAACAACTACGGCGACGACCCCGACAAATGCGTGCTCTTTCACTGCGGAAACTGGGCCAAGAGCTTCTTCCCCGAGGGCGATTTCACGATGACCGCCGCCGAGATCCTCGGCACGACGCTCGGCCAGGAGAACACGTGCGGTGCGATCACCGGCCGAGTGCCCGCGGGCCCCTTCACCTTCGCTCGGGTCTCCACGGACGATCTTAACGGCGAGATCATCGCCTACGTGGGCGAAGGCCGCTTCACGGACGACCCGCTCAAGACGTTCGGCAGCCGGGCGGTCGTGGAGATCCCCGACCTCCGGACGCTGATGCAGTACGTCTGCAAGAACGGCTTCGAGCACCACGTCGCGATCAACAAGGGCAACACGGCTGCGATCCTGGCGGAAGCCTTCGAAACCTACTTCGGGTTCGACGTGTATCATCACGAGACCTACCTGTAAGGGTGATATCCGCGAATCATGTGGGGTGTGCCGTTCGCGTGAAGGAGAAATACTCATGTCATTGATCGGCCTGGATGTAGGGACCACCGGCTGCAAGGCAATCATTTTCGATCCGGCGGGACGTATCCTCTCGCAGGCGTCGCGTGAGTATTCGATCCTGACGCCGCGGGCGAACTGGGCCGAGCAGGACGCCGAGCGCGTGTGGACGCTCGCCTGGGAGTCGCTCAAAGAAGCTGTCGCGAAGAATCCCGGTGAGCCGCCGAAGGCGTTGGCTCTCTCGGTCCAGGGCGAGGCGGTGATCCCGGTGGACGCCGAGGGGCGGGCCCTTCGCCACGCCATTCTCGGCATGGATACTCGAACGGGCGACGAGAACCGATGGCTCGTCGAACGATTCGGGGGCGAGGCGCTCTTTGCCCGCACCGGGATGCCGGTCCACACGATCAACACGCTGCCCAAGCTGCTCTGGCTGGCGCGTCACGAACCCCAGGTCTGTAAGACGGCACAACAGTTTCTCCTGTATGAGGATTTCTTTCTCCGGCGGCTGGGCGGCAAGGCGACGATCAGCCATTGCCTGGCGTCGCGGACCCAGATGTACGACCTGGCCGCCGGCGGGTGGGCGACGGACATCCTGGACACGTGCGGCATCGATCCAAGCCGTCTGGCGCCGCTGGCTGCCCCAGACGTCGAGATCATCGGTTCGCTTCGCAGGGACCTGGCCGACGAACTCGGACTGAAAGGCGAAGTCCTCCTTGCCGGCGGCGGACACGACCAGGCCTGCGCGGCTCTCGGCAGCGGGGTGATTCGCGACGGCCTGGCGATGGTCTCGACGGGAACCGCCGAGGTGGTGGAAGTGGCCATGCAGACTCCGAAACTGGCTGCGGCCCTGCGGGAAGGAGGGATCTCCGTCTACCGCCACGTGGTGCCGGGATTGTGTGTGGCCATGACGCTCAATCACAGCGGCGGATTACTGCTGCGATGGTTCCGCGACACGTTCTGCCAATCGGAACTCGAAGAGGCTCGCCGGACAGGTCGGGACGCGTACGACCTTCTGCTGGCGGGGAATCCCCAGGGGCCGACGGACCTGATGGTCCTGCCTCATTGGGCCGGCAGCGGCACGCCCACGCTCGACACCTCCTCCCGGGGGGCGATCCTGGGTTTGTCCTTCGCGACGGACCGAGCCACGCTGGCCAAGGCGATCCTTGAAGGGCTCACGTTCGAATTGCGGATCAACCTGGACTTGCTGCGGGACTGCGGCATCGCAATCGACGAACTCCGCGCAGTCGGCGGCGGGGCCCGCAGTCCGCTCTGGCTTGGGTTGAAGGCCGACATCTGCGGCGTACCTCTTCGAGTGCCGCAAGTGACGGAGGCCGCTTGTCTCGGCGCTGCGATGCTGGCGGGCGTGGCCTGCGGCGTGTATCGGGATCTCGATACTGCGGTGAATGGTACGGTCCGCCTGGATCAGCACATTGTTCCCGATTCGCAGAGCGTCGCGGCTTATGCGGTCCGCTTCGAAACCTACAGACGACTGTATCCCGCCTTGAAGAATCTTCGCACTTGCGGTACATAGAGAGCCGATGCCGATTCGCTGGAGTCGGCAGGAATCACAAGGCTCTTCGATTCGGAGGATTGTCGTGCGCATCTTGGGGTTCATCTTATCATACTTGTGCTGGACCGGACTTCTTCACGCCGCCAATCCGATCCTGCGAGGCGCGGACCCGCACGCGATCGTGCTGGGCGATACGGTCTGGCTCTATCCCACGTGGAGCGACGGCCAGGGAGAGCGGTTCTTCGCCTTCTCCTCGAAGGATCTCGCGAATTGGGAGCGTCACGGCCCGCTGCTGGATCTCAAGGACGTGGCCTGGATCAAGGACGACGGCCAGGAGCGGCACCACGCCTGGGCGCCGGCCGTGCTGGTCCGCGAGGGCAAGTACTATTTCTACTATTCCGTAGGTCCGCAGAACCCGACGCCGTCTCGGATCGGGGTTGCGGTTGGCGATTCGCCGGCAGGGCCGTTTCAAGACTCCGGCAAGCCGCTCGTGACCGGAGGAGACGGCTTCGAAGCGATCGATCCGATGGCGTTTGCCGATCCGAGGTCGGGCAAGGTCTATTTGTACGCCGGGGGCAGCGCGGGGGCGAAACTCCGCGTCTTCGAGTTGAATCCGGACCTGACCGGCATCGCAGGCGAAATCCCCGTCGAGACCCCGCCGCAGTTCACGGAGGGGGCCTTCATGCACCACCACGACGGGCGTTACTATCTCTCCTACAGTCATGGCAGTTACCGGCATTCATCCTATTCCGTCCACTACGCGACCGCCGACACGCCGACAGGGCCTTGGACCTATCGCGGCGCGATCCTCAGCAGCGATGCGACGCACAAGGGGCCGGGACATCACTCCTTCATCCGCAGCCCGCTCAACGGGCAGTGGTTGATCGTCTATCACCGCTGGGAAAACCAGACGGGCGACGGACCTTATCGCGGCTCCCGGCGGATCTGCATCGATGCGATGGAGTATGACGCCGACGGCCTGATCCGCCCGATCTCGATGACAGGACAGGACGCACAGCAGACGTCCGGGACGTTCGCCAATCCGATCAATCGCGGTCCGGACCCGTGGATGGTGTACCATCAGGGCAACTATTATCTCACCACGACGCAGGGGGATTGCATCCGGATGTGGAAGGCCCCGACGCTGGCGGAACTGAAGACCGCTCGCGGCACGGTGGTCTGGCGGGACGACGACCCCAGCCGTTCGCATGGGATCTGGGCGCCCGAGTTCCATTTCATCGACGGTCGCTGGTACCTGTACTACACCGCGATGGCTGCGACCAAGGTGGATACGACCCACCGCATGCACGTGCTGGAGAGCGAAGGCGACGACCCGCTGGGGCCATACCACTACAAGGGACGGCTCTTCGACCCGGCCAACGACTTCTACGCCATCGACGGCACGGTCTTTCGCCACCCCGGCGACGGAGCGTGGTACTTTCTCTGGGCGGCGCATCCCGGCCACCGCATCCGCATCGCCAAGATGGCCAATCCGTGGACGCTCGATGGGCCCAGCGTGCCACTGGAGGCCTCGGGCTTTGGCTGCGAAGAGGTCCGCGAAGGTCCCGTCGTTCTACACCGCAACGGGAGGCTCTTCCTGACCTACTCGGCCTGCGACACCGGCAAGCCCGACTACAAACTCGGCATGCTCATCGCCGACGAACTCGCCGACGTCATGGACCCCCATTCGTGGGTTCAGCATCCCGAGCCTGTCTTCGAACGCAACGACGAGGCCGGCGTGTTCGGGCCAGGACACCATGGCTTCTTCCAATCTCCCGACGGCACGGAAGACTGGATCGTTTATCACGGCAAGACCTCGTCGAACTACACCTACGCCGGACGCACGACACGAGCACAGAAGTTCATGTGGAACGCCGACGGCGTCCCCAATTTCGGGAAGCCTCTGCCGCTCGATGCCGTTCTGGCGGAGCCTGCGAACCGCAGGAAGGACGCCATCGCCGGCATGAAGTTGGAATACGAGAACCCCGTTTGGGACGGCTACCTGGCCGATCCTCAGGTCCTCAAGACCCGCGGTGAGTACTATGCCTACGGCACCGGCCCCGAACACCAGGACCGCCAGTTCCCGGTGCTGCACTCGAAGGATTTCGCGAAGTGGGAGTTCGTGGGCAACGCGATGGAGACGCTGGCGGACCCCAAGGTGGAGGCCTACTGAGCCCCGGAAGTCGCAGAGAGAGGGGGCAAGTTCTACCTCTACTATGCCGGCGAGTACCAGATGCGCGTGGCGGTCGCGGACCACCCGGCGGGTCCCTTCAAAGACACCGGCCGAATCCTGTTTCCGGACGAACCCTTCTCGATCGACGGTCATCCATACCATGATCCCCAGAGCGGCAAGTGGTACCTGTTCTTCGCGAAGGATTTCCTCGACCAGCGGGTGGGCACGGCGATGGCGGTGGCGGAGCTGTCCGACGACATGATCTCGACGGTCGGGCCGGTGAAGACCGTCCTGCGGGCCGTCGGCGACTGGCAGATCTACGAGCGAAACCGCACGATGTACGGTCGGGTCTTCGATGCCTGGCATACGGTCGAGGCTCCCTTCGTGGTCCTGCATGAGGGCCGCTACTATTGCTTCTACTCCGGCGGGAACTGGCAGACGCCGGGCTATGGCGTGGGCTTCGCGGTCTCGGATCAGGTGATGGGACCCTACAAGGACCTGGCCAATCTCGAAGGGGCCACCGTGCTCAAGAGCATCCCCGGCAAGCTGATCGGTCCGGGCCACAACAGCGTGATCCTGGGTCCCGACGGGAAGACGCATTTCATCGTGTACCACTCCTGGGATCCTGAGCGAACGAAACGCCAGATGTGCCTGGACCCGATGGAATGGACGGCGCAAGGCCCCCGGCCCGTCGATCCCTCGCGGGGAAAACGAGTCGTCCATCTGCCGGTCCGCGCTCAAGAGACAAACTAGCGAGGCTCGTCAGTTTTCGATCCCGAACTCCAGTTCATTTGCCCAGTGCGTGGACCAGTCGTTGTGGAAGGTCAGCGGGTTGTCCTTGGAGACGCTTCGGCCCACGGCCAGTTCGTATGCCACCGGGCCGTTGTTGATTCGATAGGAGAACTTGATCGTCCGGCCCGCGTCCAGCCGTTGCTTGACTTGCGGCATCTCGCTCCAGGGGATCGCGCACTCGAAGACCCGTCCATCCCCGTCGGGGCGGACGACGAGCGAGCCGCTCTTGACCGGGCCCCCGTCCGTCGGCGCCTTGGGCTGGCGAGGATAGAAGTGCTTGCGTGGCGCGCCGGGCTTGAGCAGGCAAACGATCTCCGTCCCTCCGCCGTATTGATCCGCCACTGGGTTGAGCGCGAATTCGTAGTCGGTGTCCATGTAGGACATGAATCGGGGCATCGTCCCGGACGGGTGCGTCAGCATAGGCTTGTCGTCGGGGGGCACGACGTTGAACGCGATCTGAATGTTGAACTGGCCGTTTCCGGAAGGCAGGTCCGGGTCCCGGCGGTAAGAGAACCGCCGCACGCCTGCCGGCCAGATGAGTTCCTTGCCTTGGTCGGTCACTTTCTCGGGATAGAAGTAGCTGTCGGCGTCTCGCGTTTCGAGACGGATCATCCCCTTGCCTTTGTCGCTGACGCGGGCCGCGAAGTAGAAATGGTCCTGATCGCAGGCGAGCCATGCGGTCGCAGCGCCCGGGCCGCGTGATTCGTCCACCTTCTGGAAGGGCAGATAGGCCGCTTCTGTCATGCTCCGACCAATTCGCTGCTTTTCGTCGACCGATTGCGGGATCACGCCTTGCCAATCCTCCAGACTGCCGTCGACTGCGATTGTGCGCCGGGCGATCACATTGAAACGCATCAACTCGTGGTGCTCGGCCTTGCCGTCCGGACCGGCGTCGAAGGTGACCGACAAGGGATAGCAATTGTCCGCCGTGGGGCGACCTCCAACGATCTTCAGTGTGATTTCCCGGGTCTGGTTGGCTCCGAGTCGAATGTCCTCGCTGGAGTTCTGAACTTGCAGGTCGCCCAGTTGGACGTTGAGTCTCCCTGTGACAGGCCGATTGAGCACATTGGTCAGCCGCAGTTTCACCGCAGGCCTGTTCCCAATTGCCGCCGTCATGTCGCCGGCGATGATCTCCACAGGGGCATACCCCTCGATGCGAGCCTGCATCAGTTCCTTCTTCAATCTCGTGAAGGACCCCTCGCTGCCGTCGGTCCGAAGGAAGTAGCCCAAACCGTTGAGCGGAACCACGATCTTGCCGTCTGTCGAGGGCACGGGATTGCCGTAGAAATCCATCAGCTTGCATGTCCCGGCGTTGTCGGGGACCGTCAGTCTCGCATCTTCGTCCACACGGACCGAACGAAAGAGAGAGCGGTTCTTGTCATAGGCTCCACCGAGGTCGCCCACGACGACGATGGTCCCATCGTCTTCACTGTCGATTCCGTCGAACACCAGGACCCATGGCAGGCCGTTCTTGAAGAGAAGCTCTCGAAAGGCCCTCTGTCCGATGAACTTCTGGACGGCGGCTACACCCGCGGCCGGGGCCCAGGCCTGGACGACCGCGGCCTCCCGCCCGTCGAAACGGTGTTTCTGCGACTCATACACATTCCCATGGTAGATCCCGGCGGTGCGGCTCTGCCCCATGGCGCGCATCGTGGCGATGACGGCGGCGACCCGGTCCTCCGAATTGGCGACCCAGCTCTCCGTGTCCCAGATCCGCACCGGCCCATACTCGCTCGTACGGCGGATCCACTTGGGTTCGAGGGCCGCGTCGGCCGCCAGGGGCTGGTAGTGAATGCTGACGAAGTCCAGGATCGGCAGGAAATCGTCGGCGCCGTCGCAGAAGAGCTTGTCCCGCGTGTTGGCGGACGAGCACGCGCCGCCGATCAGCACCTGTACGCCTGCCTCTTTTCGGGCGTCCAGGACGGCTTGGGCCATATGCCGATAGATCTCGCGGAATCGCAGGCAGTCGGCGCCCCAGCCGGAGATGGAGACGCCCTCCCACGGTTCGTTCCACAGTTCGACCGCGTTGATCGGCCCTTTCGGCCAGCCATGCTGTACGAGCACATTCTTGAGATAGCGTTCGAACTCCTTGTCGAAGGAAGGCAGCCACGCCAGATCCTCCTTCACTCCCTGTTTCATCGAATCGTCGTCGTTGAGCCAGGGGCGGCCCCGCCCGAGCGGCTGCTGTTCCCGGGGCGTGGCGGCGCAGCCGACCGTCAGCAGGAGCGTCAGGTCGTTCTCCATCGCCCAATCCACATGCGCGTTGTCGATGGATGCGTAGCCGCCTTCCGTGCGGGCCCCCTTGATGCCCAGCCGCTTGAACAGTCGGTACACCTCGACGCTCATCTCGTGCGGCCAGGGCAGATCCAGGGCGTAGGTCGGGAACTGCACGCGGCCCGGGTCCGCCTGAGGAACACGCACACAGGTCGCGACAAACGCCTTGCCGCGATTGCCGAGGTCCAGCGTCAGCCCGTAGGCTCCGAATGTTTCGGGGATTCTCGGCCGCACCCGGATTGCCCCGGCTCCCCGGGCCGGGACGTTCACATCGATTGTCACCGTCTCCACGTCGGCTATCTTGAAGACCTGCGGTTTCCAGACGTCGCCCGGCCGGCCTCGCGTTCCGTAGTGGACGACGTGAATCCTGCCCGGCCCCTGGATGGCCCGGTCGCCCTTGTTCTCAATGCGCAAGGTGAATGTCGCATGGTCTCCGGGCCAGAGCACGTTCGCCGGCACGCTGCACGCGATTTCAAACGCGGTCCACTCCTGGACCTGCGTCCCTTCCAGCGAGAACACCTTGGCGAAGTCCTCCATGTGTTCGCCGGTCACCATCTGCGCCTGGGTTGTGGGAGCCAACAGGCCGAAGACCAGACAAAGGACCAAGGTTACCCCCAACCGTCCTGGGGAACGATCGACTCGTGAACGTTGCATGCAGCATCTCCTGTGGAATCATCGTGCGTACGTGCCCCATGAGAACTGTCACGAGCAGTCTTGGCAAGGGAGAACTGTGTCGTGGAGGGTGTATTCGGCCGCGACAGACCAGAAATCCGGTCGTTCTCTGAGACGATCTGTCCAAAAATCTGGGAATTGTGGCCTCAAACGGAAGATTGCTCTTGCCCAGGAAGCCTTGAATGCCGATAATCAACACATCGGCTGACGCCGTCTTTTTTTGTGCTCGGTATGAACAAGTGTGCATCTATGAACAAATGTGCAACCTTGCGGGAACCAGGCGGGTCTGGCGAGGTCTGTGAAGCGAGGAAAGGAGAGATGGAGGATGCAGCGCAGAGGAGGCTTTACCCTGATCGAACTGTTGGTGGTAATTGCGGTCATCGCTGTGCTGATGGCGATTCTCATGCCGGCGTTGAGCAAGGCCAGGGACCAGGGACGCACCATTTCCTGTCGCTCCAACCTCAAGCAGTATGGAATCGCCCTTCGGATGTACCTTGACGAAAACCGGTTCTACTTTCCGGACGCCCACAAGTGGCTGAAGTCGGACGGTCACGACTGGGTCCGCGAGGGCGAGACGCCGACCGGTGTGTTCTGGCCCTACGTGAAAGACCTCGACGTCCACCTGTGTCCGAAGTTCTCGCAGTGGGCCAAGAGCACCCAATGGCAGGACACGGCGGTCAGCTACGTGATGAATTCCTACGTCGGCAAGAAGGGCGAGATCTGGTCCAATTGGCTGGGCGCGGGCGTCAAAGGGGTCTCGAAAGAGACCGAAGTCTATAACCCGGCGATGGTGATGGTGTTCACGGAGGAGAATCCCTGGGCCATCGAGGGATACAGCGCCGCGCCGTTCAACGACACGCATTTTACCGTGGGCAATCGAACGCGGTTGATCGACAATTACGCGACGTTTCACAACACGCCGGGAGACCGAGACCGAGGAGGGGCCAACCTCGTTTTCGTGGACGGCCACGTGGATCTCCTGAGACGAGTGGAGGATCTGGACGAAGGGTTCCGCCTGGCCTGGCCGAAGAAGGAACTTCCGTATTGACCGAGGGATTCATGTCTTTGCCCCATCTTGGGAGGAGTGGAATCACACGACCAAGTGAACGACGTGACAATCGAAACAATGGTGGATGGCGACGGTCGCCTCCGCTTGAATAGCAGGATTTGATTCGATGGAGGACTCCTATGCAACGGCTCATGGTCGCACTATTCCTGGCTCTGGTGATGAGTCTGACGTCCGCGATATGCGGCGCCGCGGTTCCCACACCGATCATCAACGTGGGGTTCAATGAAGGGGCCGGCACCGCAGCGGCCAACAGCGGTTCCGCAGGCGGCACACTCACGCTGACCACGCCGATCCCCACGTGGTCCAGCAACGTGCCTGCCGGCGTCGGCGGCCGCAGCAGTGTGGATTTCGGCACGACCCACGCGAACTACTGCGTCGAAAGCCCGGCCAACTACACGCAACTGACAGGCCTGACCAAGTTCACCGTCATGGGCTGGGCCAACTGCCGCAACAGCACCGAAGGTCCCGGCGGCAATCGCCTGGTGACCTGGATCAACCATGGCGGCCAGGGCGTGGACGTCGTGTACAAATCCGACGGCAGCGTCCAGGTGGGCATCAACCAGTGGCCTGATGGCGCACCGCCTCGCTCCTCGGGAGGCAAGATTCCCACCGATCCCGCCGCGGGTGTGGACAATTGGCGGTTCTTTGCGGTGACCTACGATTCCACTCTTGCCAGCGGCCACGTGAAGTTCTACTTCGGCAGCAGTGCGGAACTGGCCACGTTCGATGTGGCAAGAGACTATGCCCGGGGGGCAGTCGGGACCAACATCAGCCGTTTGTGCATCGGCCACTTCAACGTGGCGACGCGCAACTCGGCGCTGGACCGCATGTTCCGTGGACTGATCGACGAAGTGAAGGTCTTCGGCGACGCCCTCACGTTGGAGCAGATCCGGGAGATCCAGCGTGGCAATCCGGAAACCGCCAAAGGTCCCAGCCCTGCGGATTCAGCCCAGGACGTGCCGAGGGATGTGGCTCTCGGCTGGACGCCCGGCGCGTTCGCAGGAACGCACGACGTGTACCTCGGTACCAGCCTGACCGATGTGGAAACCGCCAGTCGGCAGAGTCCCATGGGCGTTCTGGCCAGCCAGGGGCAGCCGACGGTCGCGTATGATCCGCAGGGTCTGCTCGAATACGGCCAAACCTACTACTGGCGGATCGACGAGGTCAATGCGACTTCGGACAACACGATCTTCAAGGGCAAGGTGTGGAGCTTCACCGTCGAGCCGTTCGCCTATCCCGTCAAGAACATCACCGCCACGGCTTCCAGCAGCAGCCGGGCGGACACATTGGCGCAGAACACCGTCAACGGCTCCGGCCTCAACGCCAACGATCAGCATTCCACCGAGTTGACGCAGATGTGGATGAGCGGCTCTACGAAGCCCCACTGGATACGGTACGAGTTCGATGGAGTCTACAAGCTCGATTCTCTGTCGGTCTGGAACTCCAACCAGATCATCGAAGCGTTCGTCGGCTTCGGGGCCAAAGACGTCGCCGTCGAATACTCCACGGACGGCGCCACGTGGACGGTTCTGGAAGGAGTCCCGGAGTTCGCCCGCGCGACTGGCTTGCCGACCTATAAGAAACTATCTCAAAACAGTGTCTTTGGCCGATAACCATCCGTAGGAGCCAATTGAAAGGAGTCACGGATGGCACGGCAGAAACGCAAGGTCAAGCCCCTTCCGACGATCTGGGAGGTCAACGACGAGTTGTGGAACA
>DATIKY010000083.1:0-2258 GCA_035476995.1 Sedimentisphaerales bacterium
CCATCATGTTTCTGGCTTAACGCGGAAAATCCCAGGGGTCCGGGGACAGCGTCCACGGCGGCCGGCCGTTGCCCTATCTCCAAGTACGCAAAAGCCGGATGAGCCTCAAAAGTACGCAAAAACCGGATGAGCCCCATTTCCTGGACCCTTACGAAGTCGGTCGAGCGATATCCAGCAGTATAGCCACTCTGACGGCAGCGTGCCATCATCGCTGTAGCGGGAACATGACAATGACCCGGACGAAAGGCGGAACACTGGCCCACGGAAGCTGCCTGTGGTTCCCTACGAACCGGCCCCACAGCACCATGTCGCCGCCCAGCAGCAGGACCGGCTTGCCCTTGTCCTGCTAGTAGCGAGGATTGTCGCCATAGGGCCGAATCCGATCGGCATCGTCGGCGTCGGCGCCGGTGATGCGGGCCATCAGACCGAAGAAGGCTCGCTTGCGGTCGGAGCTGATCTGCCAGTTGACCGGGACGCTCTGAAACCCTTCATGGAAGGCTTCGTCGGGGCCGCGGAAGTCGAAGTACCCCCACGAAGCATAATTCTCGACGCAGACGACGAAGTTGTTGCCCTTGTCGCCCCACCCCTGGTGCTCGTCGCGCCAGGGCCGGTCGTCTTCGTTGTTGACGATGGGCTGGCCCCGATATGCGTCCATGGCGCGGACCTGGTGGATCATCTGCTTCATGCGGTTCGGGTCGCGTACGCCGTTGCCGTGCAACAGGATGAAGTCCGCGGCCTGCACCACGTTCTCCTGCGGGACCGTGCCCCCGCCATAGCTGGTGCTCACGTAGAGGCGACGACCGTCACGGGTGATCCCCTTGGCCAACTCGATCAATTCGTGGACGCGCGCCGGCTGGAGAATGGGGTGGTCATACGCGACGTTGCACTCGTTGTTGATCTCGATGAGCACGTTGCGGTAGCCCTTCTCCAGCACCCACTTGACCACGTTCTCGACGCCGCGGGTCACCGCCGCCTCGTCCGCGAGCCGGTTGTCCTGCCCGAAGTAGTAGATGCCGAGCATGGGGGCCATCCCCAGCTCGTCGGCGCGATCGAGGATTCGTTCCAGACGGTTCATGAACGCCGGGTGGAGCGAACCGTCCGACGCGAGGGCCGAATTGTGCCAGGGCTGTTCGCGGGAATACCCTTCCGGGCTGCCGCCCTGGAGATTGATCGTGAAGGAGAGCAGGCCGTGCTCCCGCCAGGAGGGCATGGCGGCGACGAACTCGCGGGTGTTCCGCTCGGGGTCCCACTCGCCCGTGTCCGGATAGGCCCAGCGGCCGCGGGTCTGCGGATTGAGATCGTCGAAGATCCCCTGCACCAGGCGCGCATTCATCAGCAGGCCCTCGATCTTGTGGCCGCGCCAGCTCCGGCCCTCGTAGGTGGGGCGCCCGTTGATGAAGAACATGTCGCCCCGGATGGCGACCTCAGTCCGACGGATCGACTCGCCAACCGCGGGGGTATCGAGGGTCTTGACGGCACTATCGGCTGTCGCTGGAGCTCCACACCAGGACAGTGTCATCGCCAGGACTGCCGCCGTTGCAGCACAATACACACAATTGCTCTTTGGATGCATTTTCCGTTCTCCTGTCTCTAATGCTAAACGACCGCTAACGAGCCATCACGAGCGCCGCCCAGTGCCCCTTGCCGGGGCTATTCAGTTCGAGTATACCACCGGCTTTGACGGTCTGCGAGTCTTGCCAGACGCCGCGGCGGATATTCGGGCCGCGGACGTGCAGAAAGGCCTTTGGATACGATGGGAAGGTCCTTTGTCTCATGGTTCCTGCCTCCACGAAAGACGGCGTCACCCACGCGGGCGTTTCGAGCCTGCCGGACAACGCATCCGACGACAGACGCCCGACCTTCGGTTGTCGCCCAGACATCCTACCGGATTGGACGCGGGAATGCGAGGTCCGACTGGCTTCTTTCCGCGAGCGGAACCCCGACATCATGATGTACCTGCGCCGGCGGGCGGACCCGGAACGAGGCCGCCAGCAGAACGGCCGTTGCGATCAGACAGATCAGGGCCGCGAAGCGGTAGGTCCTGGTCCAGGACAGCGACTGACTGAAGAGAACGGGCCCGACGGCGCTGAACAGGACGATCAAACAGGTTCAGACCGGAATGGCACTTCCATAAGAGCTATGTCGTATTGAGCAGGCGTGCTTTGGCGACAGATCGAGGCTCGGTCAGGTACACCTGTTTCTTGGGTCGTCTCTTCACCGCCCGCGGCTCGACGCGGTCGGGGCGGTTGTTGACGCGA
>DATIKY010000084.1:0-3851 GCA_035476995.1 Sedimentisphaerales bacterium
TCGCGTCAACAACCGCCCCGACCGCGTCGAGCCGCGGGCGGTGAAGAGACGACCCAAGAAACAGGTGTACCTGACCGAGCCTCGATCTGTCGCCAAAGCACGCCTGCTCAATACGACATAGCTCTTATGGAAGTGCCATTCGCGTCTGCACCTGCTTCGACGCCGACTTCATGAAGCCGCGGCCGGCAAGGATCAGCAGGGACGCCGCACAGAGGAACCCGGCCCCAATGCCGAGCGAAAGCTGGGTTATCATATCCGGAGGGCCAATCATCAAGCCGATGAAAAATACGATCAAGGTGCTGATTGCGATCTTCGTCTTCATGCCGTTTCTCCTATCCCCCGCCTGCAACACTCGGCGGCCCGCCTGCCTGATCTGCTTTCGACACGTCCACCCACAACTCGTCATCCGCGTTCGCTGGCGACGATGACCATAACGCCGGATTCAATGCCCGTCAAGAGCCCGGTCAATCCCCCCGTAGGTCGCCGCGGGACGTTTTTTTCTTGCTTCCGTCACAACAAATGTTCATCATACGGCCTCGTAGGACGATACGGAATCGACTTAAAGGTCCCTTTGGGCGTCAAGCCCGGTTATTCTGGAGGTTTGGCCATGATCGGCAAGGCAATACGACTGGAACGAATCATCAACCGCAACTCGCAGCGGACGGTCATCATCCCCATGGACCACGGCGTCACCGTCGGGCCCATCGAGGGGCTGGCCGACATGCGAACCGCCATCAGCCACATGGTCTCCGGCGGGGCCAACGCCATCCTGATGCACAAAGGCATGGTCCGCGCCGGCCATCGCGGCTCCGGCGGCGACGTCGGCCTGATCATCCACCTCTCGGCCGGGACGAGCCTGAGCCCCGATCCTAACGCCAAGGAACTCGTCTGCACAGTCGAAGAAGCGATCAAGCTCGGGGCCGACGCCGTCTCCATCCACATCAACCTCGGCGCCGAGACCGACAAGGAAATGCTCCGGCAGTTCGGCCTCGTCAGCGAGCGCTGCACGGAATGGCAGATGCCCCTGGTGGCGATGGTCTACACCCGCGGACCCAAGATCAAGAACGAGTACGACGTGAACAACATCAAGCTCGCCGCTCGCGTCGGAGCCGAGCTCGGCGCCGACATCGTGAAGGTGTGCTACACCGGCAGCGTCGAGACATTCCGCCAGGTCGTCGAGGGCTGTCCGATCCCGGTCGTCATCGCCGGCGGGCCCAAGATGGGCAGCGACGAGGAGATCTTCCGGATGGTCGAAGGCGCCCTGGCCGCAGGAGCCGCGGGCCTGTCCATCGGCCGCAACGCCTGGCAGCACGCCAAGCCCGACAGAATGGTCCGGGCCCTGAGCCGGATGGTCCACGAAAACGCCGGCGTCCAGGACGCCGTCGAGACGCTCAACGGCTGAGCAGTCGGTCTGAACCAGAGCTTTCCTCAGATCTCTCGATAGGGTAGAATACCGGTTGGAAAGTTGTTCTTCTCTGAGGTGATCAGATGATAGACCGAATTGCGGTGGACCCTGGAATTCACTTCGGCAAGCCTTGCATCGCCGGCACGCGGATCACCGTTCAAAGCGTTCTGGAACTGCTCGGTGAAGGTTGCACATTCGAGGAGATCACCGCGGACTACTATCCTGACCTGACGGTCGCGGACATCCGCGCCTGTCTGCGTTATGCGATCGCGTTGGTGTCGGGTGAGGATATCCATCTGAAGGCAATCTCGGCATGAGATTCCTTCTTGACCAGGATGTCTACGCGACAACGGCGAAGTTCCTGGCGGGGCTGGGACACGACGTCCTGCGGACAGCCCAGATCGGCCTTTCGCAGGCGAGCGATCAGGAGGTGCTCTTAGTGGCAAAGGAACAGGACCGAATCCTTGTCACGAGAGATCGCGATTTCGGCGCATTGGTCTTCGTGAAGTCACTCGGAGCGGGTGTTCTCTATCTGCGAGTGTTGCCGTCCACTCAAGAGTCGGTTCACCATGAACTGGCGAGGGTGTTGCGGTCTTATTCCGGCGAGGAATTGGAAGAAGCTTTCGTAGTGGTCGAAGCGGATGGGCACAGGTTCCGGAGACTGTCCAACCGCCAATGACGAGGAGAAAGGGAGAATGGCAAGACGGGTTCGTTCGTTGACACGTGTCGTCCTCATGGTCGTAGTCGCGGTGCTCTCTTTCCTGCTGGTTACGCAGCCGGCGAAGGCCTGTACCGCCTTTCTGCAGGGGGATCTGATCGCGGGCAAGAACTACGACTGGAACCTGGATCACGGCCTGCTGATCGTGAACAAGAAAGGCATCGCCAAGCGGGCCCTGCTGCTCAATCCCCTGGAGAAGGCCGCTGAGTGGCTTTCCAAGTACGGCAGCGTCACCTTCAACCAGTACGGCCGGGAAATGCCCAATGGCGGGATGAACGAGGTCGGCCTAGTCATCGAGACCCTCATGCTACCGAATACGCAGAACCCGGCCCCGGACGACCGCCCCGCTGTGACCGCCTGGGTCCAGTACCAACTCGACAACAGCGGCACTGTTGAAGAAGTCATCGCCAGCGACAAGGCGATCCGGATCTCGCAGGCGATGCCGATGCCGATCCACTTCTTCGTCGCCGACGCGCAGGGCCAGGCCGCGGTCGTGGAGTTCATCGAGGGCAGGATGGTCGCCCACGCGGGCGAGCAGCTCCCGCACAAATTGATCACCAACGACACCTGCGAGAGTTCCCTCGCCTTTCTGGCCGAACACAAGGGCTTCGGCGGGACCAAGGAAATCCTCAAGGGATCACACGGCTCGCTCGATCGTTTCGCGGCCACAGCGGACCGGCTCAAGACCTACCGGCCAGACGGATCGAGACAAGCCGCGATCCAGTACGCATTCGACACGCTGGCGGCGGTCCGCCAGGGCAAGGCCACGAAGTGGAGCATCGTCCACGACGTCAAGAACCTCGAAATCCACTACAAGACCGAGCGGTGCGACCAGGTCAGGACCGTCCGCCTCAAGGACCTCGACTTCAATCCGAAGACCCCGGTCCGCATGGTCAGCATCAACACGTTGCACACGGGCGTGCTGACCCCTCACTTCATGGATTACGACGCCGATCTGAACAGTTGGCTGATCTACTACTGCGTCAAACGCACGCCCATGCTCAGCCTGATCCCGGACATGATGCTCGACCTGCTCGCCCGCTACCCCGAGACGACAGTCGCCGAGTAGCCAGCGGACGA
This sequence comes from Sedimentisphaerales bacterium, assembly GCA_035476995.1. Lineage (GTDB taxonomy): Bacteria > Planctomycetota > Phycisphaerae > Sedimentisphaerales > Anaerobacaceae > PLanc-01. The sequence continues at coordinate 3,204 of DATIKY010000084.1, forward strand.
ACGGACGGCTCGCGAAATGCGAGGGTACAGACCATGAGAACGGTGATCGTGTACTTCTCCAAATTCGGGAACACGAAGAGACTCGCCGAGACGATGACGCCGGCGGGCGAGGCCCGCGCGATCGACATCGACAAGCTGTCCCCCTCCGACCTGGAGAGCGCCGATCTGGTCGTGGCAGGCAGCCCGACGCACGCATTCAGCATCCCGCAGGCGGTTCGCACGGCTCTGGGCGCCCTGCCGCGGTCGATCCTCACGGCCAAGTCCGTCGCCGCTTTCGACACCACGGTCCAGCGTTGGCCGTTCCGAAGTCTGCGGGCCTCGCCCAAGCTGCTCGCCCGCCTGACCCGCCTGGGCGGCCACCCAATCGCCAAGCCGGAGACGTTCTACGTCCACATGCAAAACCCGGACAAAACCGGCAACCCCAACCTGCTCCACCACGGCGAACTGGATCGAGCGAACACCTGGGCGACCCAAATCGCCGAGCAGGCGAAATCGCGAGAGATTTCTCGGTAGTGGGTCAGTTTGAATCTTTCCTGTCGATCAGGTCCACAAGTTCGTCCAATTCCCAAACATGATCGCTCACGCCAGCAGCCATCGCCGGGGTTACTCTCAAAGTCTGATGAATCCGGCAGAGATTGTAGTGTGTGA
>DATIKY010000085.1:0-3890 GCA_035476995.1 Sedimentisphaerales bacterium
AAGATCCGCGTCCTGCAACGCAAAGCCTACGGTTTCAGAGACACGGAATTCTTCAAACTCAAGATCTACGCTCTGCACGAAACCCGCTACGAACTCGTAGCGTAACCCACCATGAAAAGTACGCAAAAACCGGATGAGCCCTATTACGGCATGGTCGAGCGGTGCCGGGCCCAAGGTCAGGTGCTGGGATCTGAGTCGTCGTACTGGATCGGCGGTCTGATCGGCGAGGGCCGGGAGGTCACGGTGCGGGAGTGCCGGGCCTGTTGCAGCGTTCGTGGAGACCTCAGCGTTGGCGGCCTGCTCGGCGAGAATCTCTCAGGCACGATCGAACGCTCCTTTGCCGGAGGCGTGGTGCGTGGGGGCACCTATGCCGGCGGGCTCCTGGGTCTCAACAGCGGTGGAACCGTTCGCGACTGCTATTCCACAGCGGACGTCAAAGCCACGATCTACGTCGGCGGTCTGGCCGGCTGCAACGGACCCGATTGCCATTGCATCGTGTATGTGCCGGGTCTGATCGTCCGCAGCTACGCCTGCGGCCCGGTTTGGGGCGTCAACGCCGGCGGTCTGGTGGGAATCAACGACAAAAGCCAGACCGAGACTTCGTTCTGGAACCGCGAAACGACCGGCTGCACCGTCAGCGCAGGCGGCGACGGGAAAAGCGATCTTGAAATGTGTCGAATGTCGATGTATCTGGCCGCGGGCTGGGATTTTGTCGGGGAAAAGGCCAACGGATCGCAGGACATCTGGTATCTGCCTGCGGAGGGAGGTCCGCCGCGACTGGCGTGGGAGCTGGCCCAAGGCGATCTCAACGACGACGGACGGGTCGATTTTCGGGACTTCGGCTGTCTGGCGGCGCAATGGCGACAGAGGAGCGCAGCCGGATCTGCGGGCTTCCACGATCTCATGGGTTTGGCGGAACTCTGGCTCGCCGGCCGCAGATGATGCCGGCCGGGCGTGGCAAGATCGCGATTCCGCTCTGCGAGCATTTGCCTTTTCCCGGCTTCTCTGCATAATACCCTTTCTTCCTGTCAGAACCGGCGGGCGGCCTTTTCACGGAAGAGGCTCTGTTCTTCAGCCGGGACAGGGCAGGATGTTCGATAGGGTTCTATGCGGACGTATTTCGATTGTGTCCCGTGTTCGGTCCGGCAGGTGCTGGACGCGGTGCGGATGATTACCGACGACGAGGCGATGCACGAGCGGGTGCTTCGCGAGTTGCTCGGCATGTGGCAGCGGATGGACATGCGGCAAAGCCCTCCGGCGATGGCGCAGCAGATCCATCGTTTCCTGCGCCAGTTCACCGGCGTGCCGGACCCATATGTCGAAGTGAAGAACCGATACAACGAGTTTGCCCTCGGGTTGTATCCCGAATTGAAGGAACGGGTCGAGAACTCGCCCGATCCGTTCGAGACCGCGGTCCGGCTGTCCATCGCAGGCAACATCATCGACTTCGGCGTCAACTCCAACGTCGAGCAGGGCATGGTGTATGAGACGATCCTGCGGTCGCTGACGGAGCCGCTGGACCGCGACGCCTTGCAGGGATTGAGGCAGGCCGTCGACTGGGCCAAGGATATCCTGTTCCTCGGCGACAACACCGGCGAGATCGTTCTGGACCGGCTGCTCGTCGAGCGGATGCCCCGCGAGAGGCTGACCTATGTGGTCCGGGGCGCTCCCATTCTCAACGACGCCCTGATGGCGGACGCCCAGGTCGCGGGCCTGACGGACCTGGTCGAGGTGATCGACAACGGCTCCGACGCGCCGGGCACGATCCTGGAGACCTGCTCGGATGCCTTTCGCAAGCGATTCGAGCAGGCCGATCTGGTCGTCGCCAAGGGCCAGGGCAATTTCGAATCGATGGACGACACGCCGAAGAACATATTCTTCCTGCTGAAGCCCAAGTGCGCGGTGCTCGCCCGCCATCTGAATTGCCAATTGGGCCGGCTGCTGATTCTCCGGAGCGACGAGGCGGGAGCATGTGTCCCATGAGTCCCATTCGTCCCATGGGTCCTATTGCCTCGAACTGAAACGAGCAACCGCAAGTAGTAAAATGATCCGCATCCGCCGAGACGAATGTCCTCCGGATGCGGTGGTTTTGAAGGATACTGAAATATGCCGATTTTCGAGTACCGATGCGCCAAGTGCGGCCATGTGATGGAAGTGCTCCACAAGAGCCTCAACGCCCAGAAGCCCAAGTGCGAGAAATGCGGCGCCGAGACGGATAAGCTGCTCTCGGGCTTCGCTGTGGGCAAGGCCGCGGCAGGTCCGTCCTGCGACTCCTGCTCGTCCCTGCCCGCCTGCGGCGGCTGTTCCGGCGGCGCGTGCCCCATGTCCATGGGTTGACGACGCCTACTTCGATCCCTCGTTGAGCCAGATGTCCAGGCGGGGCGTCTGCCAGGAGTAGGGCTTGCCGAGGATGTCGAAATTGCCGTCGCCGTCGAGGTCGGCGATCCTGGACTCGTGGTTGGCGATGCCCTCGGAGATCAAGACCGTCTCGAACTTGCCTTTGCCGTCGCCCAGCAGGAGCAGGTTCCTGGCGTCGGGATTGCCGTCGTTGAGCCGCATCTCGGCGACCCAGATGTCGAGATGCCCATCCTTGTTGAAATCGAGGATCGCCAGCGAATGGCCGCAGTCGATCTCCGGGACCAACTCCGTGGGGACCCACGTGCCCTTGACCCACTGGTACATCATCAGAGGGGCCCAGCCGTCCCCGACGACGAAGACGACCTCCGGCCGGCCTCCTTCGATGAGCTGGCCGGCAGCCGCTCTCGTGAACTGGTAGCTCGTGTCGATGATGTTCGGCGTGAACGTCGCGCCCTCGGCGTGCTTGAACCACCGGCCTCCGCCGATGATGTCGAGCTTGCCGTCGCCGTCGATGTCGATCTTGGCCAGGCCCTCATGCTCGTTGATCCCCTTGAACCCAGGGTACGGCCGGGTCTGACGCTGCATCATCTCGCTGTCGCCGGAGTACGAGTAGATCTCGACGCACTTCCAGGACTTGGCCTGCCGCGGGTTGTCGGGGATCTTCGCGAGGTAGAGCTTGTTGGCGCCCTGGTTCCAGAAGACCAGCTCAGACTGGCCGTCGCCGTCGAAGTCGCCGAACATCAGATCGTGGTGCTTCTTGCCGCCGAAGTCCTTGATGATGTGCCGGACCCAGGGCTTCTTTGGATCGAAGTCCGCAGCGGGGTTCTCCCACCACCAGACGAAGTTGTTCTGCCAGTCGCCGCCGAAGGCGATGTCGAGGTCTCCGTCGCCGTCGATATCGAGCGAGTCGGACCCGGCCTCGATGTGCAGAACTTGGTCCTCGACCACGTACTTCGTCCAGCCCGTCGCCGCTCGCCGATACCACACCACGGCCGGCGCCTGCGTCCGCTCGGTGATCACGAAGTCGTTGACGCCGTCCTTGTCGATGTCGCAGACAAGGCTGGAGGTTTGTTCCTTGCCCTGGTTTGGGGCCGCCAGATCGCCCGTGGTCGTGGATAGGTGCCTCCATCGGATCTCGCCGCCGGCAGCGGCCTGGCAAAGGGCGAGGGAAGCGACGACGATGGCGAGTCGGACGCGATTTCTCATAACATGCCTCAGATTTCTGGACAGAAGATCCCTGTGTCGGTTTCAACTCGCGTCCCTTTCTATCCCCAATCGCCTCTCCACGCAAGGTCCTACGGCGATCGGAGTCTGAGATCGCTCCCTTCGGGAATGGTGATTCGGATCGTCACCGGTTCTTCCTGGCCGCCTTGGATAACCACGGGCTGACGCGAATGGCACTTCCATAAGAGCTATGTCGTATTGAGCAGGCGTGCTTTGGCGACAGATCGAGGCTCGGTCAGATACACCTGTTTCTTGGGTCGTCTCTTCACCGCCCGCGGCTCGACGCGGTCGGGGCGGTTGTTGACGCG
>DATIKY010000086.1:0-7882 GCA_035476995.1 Sedimentisphaerales bacterium
GAAACTGCGTGAGGAAACCGCCGCATGGGAGAAGAGCCGTGACGGGGCCGAGGTGAAAGTGAACTGGCAGTTCACCACGGCAGACGCCAGGACAAAGCTGAAACGTCTCTATCCATCAATGGATGAGTAATGGAGCACTAGTCGAATCCGGGGTTCTGCGACAAATTTTCGACCCGGCCGATGATTTCCCTGCGTAAGGCTGATTCTCTTGGGTACAATAGTTCAGTTTACGCTTTGTTGGGATACCCATAGGATATGGCAGAAGAGTATTTGAATAAGATCAACGGCCCGGCCGACCTCAAAACGCTCTCGGTGGCCGAGCTGGAGCAACTGGCCGGGGAGATCCGCCAGTTCATACTGAATTCGGTCAGCAAGACCGGCGGGCACCTCGCCAGCAATCTTGGCGCCGTCGAGTTGACCCTTGCGCTGCACTACGTCTTCGACTTCCAGCGGGACAAGCTGCTCTGGGACGTGGGCCATCAGTGCTACACCCACAAGATCATCACCGGACGCAAGGCGGGTTTTGAGCGGCTGCGCACCGCCAGCGGGATCAGCGGCTTCCCGAACCCTGGGGAGAGCCCCTACGACCAGTTCACCGTCGGCCACGCGGGCACTTCGATCGCCACCGCCATCGGCATGGCCTTGGGCGAGCAATTGAAGGCCGCCAAGCCGTCGGGCGACAGCCAGCCGACGGCACGCACGCCGCAGGATGCGCCGCGCCAGGCGCCGGCGGTCGTCGCCCTCGTCGGGGACGCGAGCATCGTCAACGGCGTGTCCTTCGAAGGTCTCAACAACCTCGGCCTGGTCAAACGCCAGATGCTGATCGTGCTCAACGACAACAGCATGGCCATCGACGCCACGGTTGGGGCGGTGGCGAAGTACCTGTCGCAGGTCCGGCTCAGCCAGACGTACGAGGGCCTCCGCTCGACCACCAAGAACATCCTCGAACACCTGCCGGGAATCGGCCGCAGCGTCGAGGAGACGATCGAACGGGTCAAGAAGAGCATCCGCATGGCGCTGCCCCAGAGCCAGTTGTTCGAGAGCCTCAACATCCCGTACTTCGGTCCCGTGGACGGGCACGACCTCGAAGGCCTCATCCGACTGTTCAAGGCCCTGAGCCAGATCAACCATCCGGTCCTTCTGCACGTCTATACGAAGAAGGGCAAAGGCTTCAATCCCGCGGACAAAGGACCCACCCGGTTCCACTCGACCGGCCCGTTCAAGATCAACGGCGACAACACCGTCGAGGACTGCGCCGTCGGGAACCAATCCGCCGGCTATACCGAGGCGTTCGGCGAATCGCTGACCGCCCTGGCGGAGCGGGACAACCGGATCGTCGCCATCACTTCCGCCATGTGCGACGGGACCGGCCTCCAGGAGTTCCGCAAGCGATTTCCCGAGCGGTTCTACGACGTGGGGATCGCCGAGAGCGCCGCGGTGGATATCGCGGCCGGTCTGGCCAAGACCGGCATGAGGCCCGTCGTATGCATCTACTCGACCTTCCTCCAGCGGAGCTTCGACCAGGTGTTCCAGGAAGTGGCGTTGCAGAATCTGCCGGTGGTGTTCTGCGTGGATCGGGCCGGCATGGTCGGCTCCGACGGCGCGACGCACCACGGCCTGATGGACATCGGCTATCTGCGGATGCTGCCGAACATGGTCTTGACCGCCCCGGCCGACGCCGTCGAAATGCGACAGGTCCTGCAGTTCGCCCTTTCTCATCCCCAGTCGGTCGTGATCCGCTACCCGAAGGAGCCCATCCCTCCAGAACAGCTCACTCCGGCGACATCCGAGAAGGCGTTCGAACTCGGGCGGAGCGTCCTGGTCCGGCGCGGGCCGGGGGCTTCTCTGGCGATCGTGTCTTATGGGACCGTACTGATGGAGGCCCTCACCGCAGCCGAACGGCTCAGCGCCGCGGGAATGGAGGCCGACGTGATCAACGCCCGGTTCGCGGCGCCGATCGACGAAGACCTGCTGAACCTGCTGGCGGAGGGAAAGCGGCTGATCACAGTCGAGGACCACTATCTGTCCTGCGGTTTCGGCTCGGCCCTGCTGGAACTGGCCGCGACCCGCGGCTGCGAGCTGGGCCGCGTCCGTGTCCTGGGAGCGCCCCGGCGTTTTATCGGTCATCATTCCCGGTCCGCGCAGCTTATGGAGGCCCGGATTACTGCCGATGAAATAGTCAAAACGGCCAAGGAGCTGTCTATTGAGCGGCAAATCAGGTCAACTCGACGCTCGGCAGGACCGGTCGGGGAGCCCGTCGCGGCCCCGGTTGATCCTATTCGGCGACCCTGAGAAGGGTCCTGTTGCCGAGGCCATGCAGGACTTCGCCCTGTTCCTCCAGAACCGGGCCGAGATCATTGCCAAGTGCCACATCGCCCAGTGCACGCCGGAGGTCCTGCGGGACTGCGATTTTGCGGTCGTGCTCGGCGGCGACGGCACCATCATCTCGGCCGCCCGGAATCTCAGCGAGGCCGAGGTCCCGGTCATCGGCGTCAACCTGGGCAAACTCGGGTTTCTCGCGGAGTTCAGCGTCGCGGAGTTCAAGGAGAGGTTCGCCGACATCATCGCCGGCAAAGCGCCCGTCGAAACGCGAATGATGCTGGGTTGCCGGGTGTACGAGAGATCGCAGGGCGGCCGCGAGAAGTTCCATTCCAAGGCTGTAAACGATGTTTTCGTCACCGCCGGACCGCCTTTTCGCGTGATCGAGCTGAAAATCTCCGTGGACGGCCAGCGGGTGGCCAGTTGCGTCAGCGACGGATTGATCGTCTCGACGCCTACCGGCTCGACGGCTTACAACCTCTCGGCCGGCGGGCCGATCCTCGACGGTTCGATGGAGGCGATGGTGATTACGCCCATCTGTCCGCATTCGCTGAGCTTTCGTCCGATCGTGATCGACGCCGGCAGCGTAGTAGAGATCAGTTGCACGCGGATCAACGAGGGCACGACCGTCTCCATCGACGGCCAGGTCTCCTCGGTTTTGACGCTGGACGACGTGGTCCGGATCGCGCGGGAACCGACCGGCTTCAAGGTGGTCAACAACCCCATGCGGACCCGCTGGGACACGCTGGCCACGAAGCTCGGCTGGGCGAGGAACCCGCGGTATGCAGGCGAGACCGCCTGACGCGACCCGGCCGGCGGTAAGCATTCGGAGCAACGCATGACAAGATCGGAATTGCATGGGAAGACATCGATGAGGGAGCGACGCGAACCACGTCGTTCGTGGAGGTTGGCGTTCCTCCGTACAGGCCCGCGCGCGCGGCTCCCGGCCGCATTGCTGGTTCTGCTGGCGGCGACGGCTCCGGCCTTCTCTTCCGCTTCGCCGGTCACGCTGCCGCCGAGCAGCTATCAAAGCGGCCTGACCGGCGTTCCCAACCCCATGGACCGCTCCGGCAACCTGCCGATCACCGGCAACGTCGCCGGAGGCAAACACTTCCGCGGCAGTATCCCCTACAATTCGACCACGAGCTTCGGCGCCCCGCTGGGCTCGACGAGCCTGGATTCGTTCCTGAGATACTCCGCGGCGCCGAACGGTCAGACGGGCTATCCCCAGGGGTACAATCCCTTCTACTCTCCGACGGGCACGGTGACGACGACCCTGCCCGGCTACCCAGGCGTCTTCTCGCCCATCAGTCCCCGCATCGTCGGCGGTTCGGGCCAGGCTCGAACGGGCCAGCCCCTCGACGTGTTGGCCATGACCGAAGTGGCCGAACCCCAGGTCTCCGCGCGGGACGGCTGGAGCGTCCAGCCTTCGCCTCGCCTTGGCCATGTCCCGATGTCGATGGACACGAGCGAGACTCCCTCGAACAGGCCGGGCGATCTGCTGAACCGCCGTCCCCTTTCGCCCGCCAGCGACTCGCTCATGTCGCCGCAGGAGTATCAGCAGCGACTGGATCAATTGCTCCAGGGCATCGAAAGGGTGCAGGGCGGGCTGTCGCAACTCCAGCAGAACCCCAGACCGGAGGACACCGCGGTCCCGCTTCCAAAGCAGCCTGCGCCGGAACAGGATGTCCTGTCCCCTGTCCAGGGGCGACTGGAACTCTACGATCCGTCCGCCATCCGTCAGGTGACGATTCCGACGCCTTTGAACGAGGCGCCTCCGGCGGACGACGCATCGATCCACGAGGACCGACACACTGCGGCCAAACCCGAGGACGTTGCCGCCCTGCGGCGAGTCGAGGATAGGTCCAAATCGGCCCCTCGATCCGCAACGGGCGAACCGCCCTCGAACGAGCGTCCGCCTCAGGAAACCGCGGGACCCGCGCCGACCCAGCCCCCGTCGGAAACGGGACAGCGAACCTACGAGAACTCCGACCCGATCAACCGGAGGCAGTTCGACCAGTATCTGGCCGCGGGACAATCGCATATGCGACAAGATCGGTACGACCTCGCTGTGGATTCCTTCCGCCTGGCCTGCGTCTATGTCCCACACGACCCCCGTCCGCACTTCGGCAGAAGCCTGGCTCTGCTGGCGACCGGCGACCACGTCGCCAGCGCGATATCTCTGATACGAGCTCTCGAACTCGACGCCGGGTATGTGACGCAGAAGCGGGATCTGGTCGAAAGCCTTGGCGGGCCGGACCTGTTCGTCCGGCAGATCTCCAGACTCCAGGACCTGGTGGAAGAGGGCGCCTCGCCGCAGCTTCAACTCCTGCTGGCCTATGTCTACTTCCAGATGGACCTGACCCATGAAGCGATCGCCGCCATCGAGGCGGTCCGCGCGGCGCTGCCCTCCTCCCGAGCGGCAGCTTCTCTGCAAAGGGCAATTCGAGGGCCCGGTCGATAAGCGACGAGGCAAATCGAAGAGACTGTCGGTTCGCGAACTGCCTTCTGACAGCTTCCTGTACGCCACACGGTTGAAAGACTCGGACTCAGCCTTTTCGGAACACCGCTACGACGTTCTGGACCTCGACCACGAACAGGCGATTGTCGCCTTCGAAATCGACTGGGATGGCGCCCTTGGGATTGAAGAGGACCTTGTCGTATTTCCGCAAGGGGATATCCGGCGTGTGCTCGATCTCCGCGGAGACCGCCACCACGCGTCCGGTGATCGTGGGAATCTCGATCGTGTCGGGCAGCTTGATTCCGCCCTTGGTCTCCTTCTTGTCCTCATCCTTGCGGATCACGACCCGCTTGCCGATCGGTTCGATCGTCTCGAATGTCTGTGCGTCGGTCTGCCGCTCGTTCTTCATGGGTGCGACCTTATTATTCTGCTCACAGCGTCACAGGGCCCCGCTGCCGCTGAGCAGTTTCTCCACGTCCGCGTCCGGCAGCGACGGCAACATCACTTCGCCGATGCTTTGCAGGGGCAGCATGATCGCCCCCAGGCGGGGCGTATTGACCGTCAGGTCCACCTGGGCCTCGTAGGGGATCGTCGCGCCCGGTCGGACGCCGCCCAGCAGACGCAACGTGCTGATGTAGTCGATCCGAACCGGCAGCGGCACGATCTGGCTGCCGTTCACAGGGATCTGCACCGCAAGCTCTTGCTGGCCGGCCATGAACCTCTTGCCCCTGCTGGAAACCGCGTAGTTCAACCGCAGCAGCGGCAGCTCCACGGGATAGTGGTTCACGATCTGCACGTCGAACACCAGGGTCGCGCCGTAGGCGTCGGCATCCCGAAACTGCATCCCCATCACCCGCGCGGTCGGCTTGCGGAGGCTCATCGACTCCTCCATGTTCGCACATCCGACCCCGACCATCAGCAACATGCTGACCAACACAACCTTTGCCATTCGCGACATCATTGAATCCCTTCCAAAATCCTGCAAGTAGGATACCTCCGACAATCCTCCCGGTCAAGCGATAGTCGCCCGTCGCAGGCATGCTCTTCGGCCATGACGTCGCCGACACTTGCGTCCGGTCACGGTTTCGCAACCGGTCCCCAAGGCTCGATCTGTCGGAGGTTTTTTGCCTCCAGCGCCCGGTAGCAGTCCGGCAGATCGAACGCCGACAACACGTTGGGCACGAGCGTCGAAAGCGGCCACGCATACTCCCTGGACTCCGCGATCTCCTGGTACGACGTCAGCGAGTTCTTCAACGTCGCCTGCGTGACGCGGTCCGACAGCACGCCCGCAAACGTGGCCGGCAACTCCTGGTTCGAAGCGCGGACGGTCATGCCCGTCAGACAAACGACTGTGATCCCGCCGAGACAGAGGAAGCTCGACAATCGTCGCTGCGGATGTGAATGGGGGCTGGACATGCGGGTTCTCCATGCAAGACCATACTTCAGGGCCACGGTTCTCCGACGTCGGGCATTATAGCCCTATCGTCGCCGCTGCGAAAGAACGTTTGCATGGGAGAGCAAGGCGGCGCGCCGCCGGATGGCTCAGAAGTGAGCTCGCAGGAAATCCAGGAAGTGGGGGCCGAGAACCAGCAGACCGATCGCGATCGAGCCGACCGCGGAAATCAGTACGCCGCCGGCGGCGACGTCTTTGGCGCACTTGACGAGCGGGTGAAACTCCGGCTTGGCTGCGTCGGCAAGAAACTCCAGCGCCGTATTCAGCGCCTCGGCGGTCCAGACCGCCATGATCGCCAGGATGATCCTGCACCATTCCGGATCGCTCAGACGGAACAACGCTCCTGCGGTCAAGACGCAAATGGAGGCGAACGCGTGCAGCCAGGCGTTGTGCTGCGAGCGGAGCATCAACGCGACGCCGCGGAAGGCGTTGCGGAAGCTGTGCAAGCGGCCCGTGAGCGTGAAGGAACCGTTGTTCCCGTTGACGGGCTTGAGGGCCTGGTCATCCCTCGGTTCTTTGGCTGACTGGGACATAGAAACCGCTTGTACGCCGACGGTCGTCTTGTCGGCATGAACGTCCGATATCGCTGTCGATGCCATTTCGCCGGCTCTCATATCACATTGCGTCCGACCACAGTACCCTATGTGATATCGGCCGACAAGCCGCCCGGCTTGATTTTCCAGGGCTCCCCGAACGCGGGTCTTTCGTCCGGGGAGCCCTGTGGATCAGACCCTTGGGCCGCAGGGCAGCAGAGTCGTTCAAATTGCGGCAACGTGTTGCTTGACAAGGGGTTCGGGCGGATGTATAGTGCATGGTTTAACAGTTGTTCACCGTCGTCGCCCGACGCGGTGGCGGCGTCTTTCTGTGTGTGTCGTGATCGGCCGGGTGATCCCTCCCGACAGACCGATCGCGGCGGAATCCAAGAGCTTGGTTTGATCTGAGGTGATAGCGGTGAAGGCAAGTGAAATGAGGCCGGGAATGGGCTTTATCATGGACGGCCAGTTGTACGTCTGTACGGTGTCGACGCACGTGACGCCAGGCAACCTCCGGGCGTTCGTGCAGGCCAAGCTTCGACGGATCTCCGATGGCACGAGCATCGAGAAACGTCTGAGGTCCACCGAGGACGTCGAGCAGGCCTTTCTCGACCGGCGCGAGATGGAGTACCTCTATTCGGAAAAGGACTCGCACATCTTCATGGACGCCAAGTCCTACGATCAGTTGTCGGTGTCCGACGAGGTGCTGGGGGATTCGATCAAGTACCTCAAGCCCAATACGACGGTGGTCGCGCTGACGCACGAGGGCAACATCGTCTCGCTCGAACTGCCCAAGGTGGTGGAGCTGGCGGTGACCGAAACGACTCCCGTTCCCAGAGGCGCCACGGCCACCAACCAGATGAAAGACGCCACGCTGGAAGGCGGCCTGCGAATCCGCGTGCCCCCCTTCATCGAGATCGGCGAGGTCGTCCGCGTGAACACCGAGGACGGCTCCTACGGCGGCCGGGCCAAAGGCTAAGTAACTATCTCAAAAGGCTCAGGCGATGGAGACGGCGATACCAGAGCAGGCCGCAACACAATTGGATCAGGCCCAGGTAGTTGCATGATTTCTTGGCGTATCGAATCAGAATCGCGCGACACTTGCTCATCCAGCCC
>DATIKY010000087.1:0-3245 GCA_035476995.1 Sedimentisphaerales bacterium
AACTGCGTGAGGAAACCGCCGCATGGGAGAAGAGCCGTGACGGGGCCGAGGTGAAAGTGAACTGGCAGTTCACCACGGCAGACGCCAGGACAAAGCTGAAACGTCTCTATCCATCAATGGATGGGTAATGGAGCACTAGACGTCGGAGCGACTTGCGTTCGTCATGGGCACTGGTACACTGGGTCGCAGCACGGTCGGAGCAGTCCGTTTCGGACGGGTACAGACCCGCCCGAGCTTCGGCCAGGAACCGAACGCGACCGGGTGACATACCGATGCGGATTCTGGCACTGGAGCCCTATTACGGCGGCAGCCACAAGGCCTTCTTCGATGGATGGTCGGAGGCGGGACGACACACATGGTCCGTGCTGTCGCTGCCTCCCTACAAATGGAAATGGCGGATGCGTCACGCCGCCGTCACTTTCGCCCACCAGGTGGAGCGACAACTCGCCCGAGGAGACCGCTGGGACCTGCTGCTGTGTTCGGATATGCTGAATCTGGCGGAGTTCCTCGGCCTGGCCCCCCGCGGAGTCCGGGATCTGCCCACGGTCGTCTACTTCCACGAGAACCAACTGACGTATCCGGTTCGCTGCGAAAACGAACGCGATTACCAATTCGCGATGACAAATCTGACCAGCGCCCTGGCGGCCGACGCGGTCTGGTTCAACTCCGCCTTTCATCGGGACTCGTTCCTGAACGCCTTGGACTCGCTGCTCAAACGCATGCCCGACCATCAGCCCTTCGAAGCCCTCTCGCAGATCCGCGAGGAATCCGAGGTTCATCCGCCGGGTGTCGCTCCTCGTCCGGCTCGGCAGACCCGAACCCCGGGCCCCTTGCGAATTCTCTGGGCCGCAAGGTGGGAGCACGACAAGAACCCTCAGGACTTCTTCGCAGCCCTCGCGAAGCTCAAAGAGCGAAACGTCCCGTTCCGGGTCAGCGTCGTCGGCGAGCAGTTTCGCGAGGTTCCCGAGGTCTTCGGCCAGGCCAGAACGCGATTTGCCGACCACATCGACCGCTGGGGCTATCAACAGGAGCGAGCCGATTACGAAGCCGCCCTGCTGGAAGCCGACGTATTCGTCTCGACCGCCCGACATGAATTCTTCGGACTTAGCGCGGTGGAGGCTTCGCTGGCCGGCGCGTATCCGCTGGTCCCCTGCCGCCTGGCGTACCCCGAGATCTTCGCCTGGCCCGATGGCGGTGCAGAGAGCGATTTCCTTTACAGCGGCACCGTGGAGGACCTCGCGGACAGGCTGGCCGGCCTGGCCGCCCGCCTGGAACGTGACGGTTCGCTGCTGGACACTACCGAATCCCTGAGAACTCGTCTGAGCCGATTCGAGTGGCCGCATCTGGCCCCGGTTCTGGACGAAGCCGTCGAGCGGATTGCCGCCCGCCAAGGCATTTGACCGCCGAACACAGAAATGTCGCGACCAGAATCACGTGCGGCGGCAGAACACGTCTGGGACCGATCCGCACGCCCAGGACAGAAAAAAAGGCGGGTCCCCCTGTCTTGCGACGGAGGCCCCGCCTATGCTCTATGGACCCGTCATGCCTCTCGTGGACAGCACGATGCTACGTCCGACGGCCCCTCATGGGAGGGGACGGCCGTATCCGATGTCGTCGATGAACACCATGCCGGTGCCGCCTGCCTTCGGCGCGGCCTTGTTGCCCACGCCGATCACGATTGACTTGACGGCATTCATCTTGACCCCGGCTGCGGTGAACTCGCTCAGCGGGATCTTCCACTGCTGCCAAGTTACGGTCGCGGTCGCCGCGGTGTTCGCGGACTGCACAACCTTGGTCTTGCCGGCGCTGTCCTTGACGGACAGGTACAGGCCTTCGAGCGAGTTGCCCACAGGTTGTTCGATGCCGATCTCCGCGTGCTGCCAGGAGCCGGTCACATTGCCGGTCGTCTGGACGTTGGAGAAGACCGCGCTTGTGGAAATCGCGGTCTCATGGCTGCACAGCGCCAGACCGATCAGGACCGGCCCGGTCATCGGGACCGTCACCGCGGTGCCCAACTGGGTCCACGCGACGCCGTCGGGGGAGATGAAGCCTGTGAAGGCGTTGCCCTTGCGTTCGAGCTTCACCCAGTAGGGAGCCGCCACAACCGCGCCGGTGTTGTCGTTGTTCGTCGAAGCCCCAGCGGCTGTGAGCCGGTACTGGAAGCTGGCGCCGTTGCCGCCGCTCGGGGTGATGGGCATGAAGGCATGCACGGAACCCGGCTCGGTGCTCTGGCGAATCATCACGCCGCCCTTGGCCCAGGCGTTGCTGTTGGCGATGCTCTCGACGCGGGCCACGATGGTGGCGTCGCCGTTGAGGGTCTTGTACGCATAGCGGAACTGGTCGGCGTTGTTCCAGATATCGTTGCCGATGGCGCTCATGATGATCTTGCCGTCGGCCAGCTCGGCAAAGCCCGGGACCTGACCGCGGAAGTGGACGACGAGATTCTCGGCCCCGTTGGTCGTCCAGTTCTGGGCGGTGTCGAATACCCGTTCCGCCTCGGAGACGAACGGCGCAGCGCTGTTGTCATAGGACAACGGCATGGACTGCCCGCCGCTGTTCTTGATCGTCTTCTCGGCGAACGGGGCCTGCATATAGCCCACGGTCGAACCGCCGTTGGCAGCGTCGGTCACGCCATCGATCCAAGCCTCGTAAATCCGGCTGCCTTCGTCGTCGGTGTAGCCCTCGAAGTCATCGATCGCTGCGTACTGCTGCGTGGTGAAACTCCAGACATCGCCCGCATACGTGCCGGCGTCGCCGACTTCATCCACTTTCCAGAAGTACTTCGTTCCGAAGTTCAGGGAGGCAGGCGTGTAGCGATGCTCGGTGACGGTCTGGGCCGCGACGGACCCTGCGGCCACACCGGCCTGGTCGACACCGAAGTACACCTTGTGCGACTGGGCTTCGCGGCCGGGCCGCCAGTTGAGTTCGGCATCGAGAGCAACGCCGCTGGCCCCGACGGCCGGCTGCGGCTCGCGGGCCTGGACCGGGACGTAGAAGAACCGCACTTCGCTCAGGCTGGTCGGCGCGGCACTGCCCCAATTGCTGTTGATCGTCAGTCTGACGAACTTCGCCATGACGCCGCCCAAATCGACGATGGTGTTGGCCTTAGTAACTATCTCAAAAGGCTCAGGCGATGGAGACGGCGATACCAGAGCAGGCCGCAACACAATTGGATCAGGCCCAGGTAGTTGCATGATTTCTTGGCGTATCGAATCAGAATCGCGCGACACTTGCTCATCCAGCCC
>DATIKY010000088.1:0-1835 GCA_035476995.1 Sedimentisphaerales bacterium
GGGCTGGATGAGCAAGTGTCGCGCGATTCTGATTCGATACGCCAAGAAATCATGCAACTACCTGGGCCTGATCCAATTGTGTTGCGGCCTGCTCTGGTATCGCCGTCTCCATCGCCTGAGCCTTTTGAGATAGTTACTAAAGCGTAATCGAGTACCTGACCCCGGAGGTCTGCCAAAGACCGCGTCATGTCACCCTCGCTACGGCCTATTTCAATGCTTGGCCCCGCTCTTCGCCTACTACCTCACTAGATCTCTCTGGTACGTGCACCGAGAATTCCACGCCTACTCCCAACATAGCAAACTCATTGACGAGGCCGCTGGGCAGGTAGTAACAGGCCACAGCAACACAATCGGACGGCGTACAGGAGATTGTCACATAGGCATGTTCTACACTCCCGCCTTTTACGAGGCCCCGAAACTCCTCTTTGACAGGTTCGAGTCTCTTCAGAATGCTCCGTATCTGCGTCTCAATCCGCGATTGAGTCGGTCGCCCATCAAGAGACCAGCAACCCAGGACGGCTCGCCTGTTCCTTCCGTACTTATCCCCACGCCGACATGAGCTACTTGGATGAATCCCCAGCGACTCTGTAACACGATCTGGATCAAGAGCCCTTCCGCTCAATGTCAGGTGAACATACCGGAACTGGTCTTTCTTATCACATATCGAGCTGGACGTGCTTGCTACGTCGGATTGTCTCTTCATATGGTGCTCACATCCTATGTTTTGCGAAAAGGAAACCACGGTCGGGGACTTCCGAGGGTCAGCCCTTCGTTTACGCTTTAGCATTCGTTCCGGCGACGTTTCAGGTCGTCCTCCATCTTCTGGACGCGATTCCGCAAGCTGCGATTGGACTGGAGTTCCTTCGCGAGCCGATTCAATTGCCCGCTGACCGACGCTCCGTTGCGGATGCCGACCACGTGGGCCGCCTGTCGCTGGGTCAGGCCGGCGTACCGACAGAGCATCCGCGAGGCCACCGCCCGATCGAAGGAGTTCCGCCTCCGTCGAAGCAGCAGGGCCCGTTCCACGCCCAGCCCTGCACAGACCACGGTCAGGACCTCCTCGGGGGACAACACGGCGACTCTGCGTCGAAATGCGACGTCCTGCCGCCCGTCTCTGGCGTCGAGCAGATCGTGGTACAGCGACAGAATCCTCTCTCGGAATCCCTCGCTCCCGAGGCTCAACGGGGAAGCCCTCTTGACCTCCAGGAATTCCTCATCGGCCTGCCCAATCGCGGACTCGACGAAGCGCCGATAGGCCTGGGTCCGCCGGGCCGGCCCCGAGATGACCGTCGCCAGGATGGGATCGTAGTCCACAAACGCCAGCCGTCGATCCCGGCCGATGTAGCTGCGATAGCTGCTCCAGCGATACTCCCGGAGCATCACGACCCGCTCGCGGACCGGCCGTCTGCGGGCGGCGGCCGCAAAGACCGGATTCAGGTGCACGTAGCGGCTCAGCCGCAGGATGTAGGCGTCCTTCTCGACCAGCCGGGCGCCGTAGCGGCCCTGCAGGAGATGCCCGCACCGGTCATGACGGCGGTTGAAGTAGACCGTGTAGGCCGTTTCGAGACGGTGCATGAACTGCCCGAGGTTGGCCCGCGGCGTCTCGACGACCAGGTGGACGTGGTTGGTCATGAGGCAGAACAGATACAGGCGTGTCTCGAACCGCTCGACGCTCTCGCCGAGCATGCGCAAGAATCGCTCGCGGTCGGCGTCATCGTGGAAGATCGCCCGACGCTCGTTGCCCCGGGCCGTCACGTGATACACGGCCCCTTCGTATTCGATCCGCTGCGCCCTCGCCATGCTCCCATTCTATCCGGGCGTCGTCCGCAACGCAA
>DATIKY010000089.1:0-1840 GCA_035476995.1 Sedimentisphaerales bacterium
TCGGCCAAGGAAGGCCAAAACCATGATACCGATCTGACGGCGCAGAGCAAGATCTTCATCCACGATGAAATGGCACCACAGCCTCTGGCACCGCCGCCCAAGCTCCGCGCCAACCACGATCAAGGCAGTGCCATTCGTCGCTGGCCTTGTAGTTGACCATCGGACGCAGGTAGACGTCCTCGTCCGAGGGACTGTAGTAGGTGAACAACGAGAGCATCAGGTTCTGGTTCATCAGCAGCTTCGTCAGGCGCAGGGTCGTGACGTGTCGGAACTCGTCCTGCGTCGGGCTGCCGGGGAAGAGACTGTTCTCGTAATCGTCGTAACCGAGCATCTGCTCGACGTAGTACTGCACGCCGGCGGTGAAATCCCTCGCGAGCTCCTCGGTGTAGCCGATGAGGTATCGCATCTGGGAGTTGTTGACCAGGGGATCGTCGCCATTGCGGTCGTCGACGGAATCGTAATAGCCGATCTCCGCGTTGGCGATGCCCTTGCCCAGCGTGCCGCGGGCGCTGGCGCCGTAGACGTACAACTCGGGGAAGGTCGCGCGGGTCAGCGTTTCATTGAAGCCGGCGGGGCTCTTCCAGTAGCCCCAGTATCCGTAGAGGGCCAGCTCGTAGTTGCGGACGTTGCGATAGAGGCGGATCGCGGTCTCGTCTTCTTCGAAGAACTCGCGTCGTCGCGAGATCATCAGTTCGTCGTCCTCGCCCGCCCGGCGGCCGAGGATCGGGTTGTAGTACGAGAGTCGATCGCCGGTGATGTAGCGGTCGGAATCGAACTCCGGCGTGTAGACCACGTCGAGGTTGGCGGCATCGGAGAACCAGCTCACCTTGACCGCGTCGGAAGGCGCCTTGAGGTACTCGGTGTCCCGTCCGATGAAGAACGAGACCCAGTCCTTCGGGAAGACGTCGTTGATGAAGATCAGGTCGCCCGTGCCCCAGGTGAGGACCTGGCGGCCGAGCTTGAGATCGACGGAGTCGGTGGGGCGCAGGAAGACATTGGCTTCGCGCAGGTCGAAATCCGCCTGCTCTTCGACGAAGTCGCCATAGGCGTCGCCCTTGACCTTGATGTCGCCCCAATCGCGTGCGGAGAACAGGTCGAACTGGTATCGGGCCTCGCCGATTGACAGGTCTTTGCTCTGGTGGGGATCGTCCAATAGGCGGGTTCCGACTCGGGCTTCGTAGAAGCCGTGGTACTCGATGTCGTTCTTCTCGAAGAACTCGCGGACAACGTTTCTCTTCTCCTGCGGCTCGTTCGGTTCCTGCTGGGCATTGGTCGTCCAAGCGAACACGACAGCAAGGAGAACTGCCGCGAGGCTCATGCCGAAAGGAAGTCCTCGTGACTCGTTCTCGTTCGGCGTTATTCCTTGCATCTTGGGGACTCTGTCCCCAAACCCCTGGCATTCTTCGCTTTGGGCCAATAGATCGCCAGTCGTCATTTCGTGACCTCCTGCGGCGGTCTGCGGAGATACCGCTCCTCGAAGATGTCGCCGACGCCGATGTTGTACTTCACGTCGCTGAAGGTCATCTCGGTCTTGCTGCCGCTCTTGAGGTCCTGGACGAGCGAGACGGTCACGGTGGGGAAGCCCTGGATCTCTTCGACCTTCCTGGATTCGATGACGCGGTAGAGCCTGCCCTCTTTGTCGTGGAACTCCATCTTCATCGGGACGAAGTTCTTCCTGTCGATCGAGACATTGTAGTAGCTGAACCCTCCAGTTGCATAAGGCACTCCGTCAAGTCTTGCGAATGTGCAGTTTTCATCGGGAAAGAGGCGTGGATTCGTAACCGAGGAGCCGATTCGTAAATCTCACCACAGGTGAGGTTCAGATTCGGCAAGAGAATCG
>DATIKY010000090.1:0-4392 GCA_035476995.1 Sedimentisphaerales bacterium
GCTGGATGAGCAAGTGTCGCGCGATTCTGATTCGATACGCCAAGAAATCATGCAACTACCTGGGCCTGATCCAATTGTGTTGCGGCCTGCTCTGGTATCGCCGTCTCCATCGCCTGAGCCTTTTGAGATAGTTACTAAGTCCGAGTCTGCACGCCTCCGAAGTGGCTCTCGACACGGTCCTGCAATGGACGTCGCCCCGGTTCGCCAAGACCCATGACATGTATTTCGGTACATCCTTTGTGGATGTCAACAGCGCCAGCCGCGACAATCCGCGCGACGTGTTGGTCAGCGAGGGGCAGGCGGAGACCCTCTACGACCCTGAGGGGCTTCTGGAATTCGGTCGGACCTATTGCTGGCGTGTCGATTATGTCGGCGCAGGCCCTGCGTTCACTGTGTACCGAGGGCCTGTCCTGGACTTCACGACAGAAGCCGTTGCGTATCCGATCACGAACATCATCGCTACGGCATCCAGCTCGCAGCCTGGCGTGGGGCCTGAAAACACCGTGAATGGCTCGGGGCTCGACAATTACGACGGGCACTCGACGCACGTGAAGGATATGTGGCAGAGCGGGACTGTTGGGCCGCACTGGATCGAATTCGAGTTCGACAAGGTCTATGCTCTGCACGAGTTGTGGGTGTGGAACTCGAACCAGGTGATCGAACCGATCATCGGCTTCGGCGCCAAGAGCGTTGAGATCGAGTACTCCACTGATGGCATGACGTGGACGCCCTTGGATGAAGTGCCTGAGTTTGCCAGGGCCCCCGGCCAAGCCGGTTGCACAGCAAATACAATTATCAGCTTCAGTGGGGTCTCGGCCAAGTACGTCAAGCTGACCATTGATGCCAACTGGGGCGGCGTCTCCCCGTCCACCGGTCTGAGCGAGGTGCGATTCTTCTATATCCCCGATGTGTCTGCGACCAACCTGTGAACTCATGACGTGGACAGCAGTTCCACGTGGTACCTGTATTTTCGGAATGGGCCGGGGGAAACGGAGCCCCCGGCCCCCTGGAATAACTGGCCCCGGATACCGAACGAATGGACGTACATCGCGAAGCCATGAGATGCTTGATGGTTGCCGAGAAGCACTGCCGGCCGGCCGAGATGGTGGGCCTGCTCCTGGAGGAACAGGGGCTGCGCCTGCAGTGGGCCGGGGAGGGGCAGGAATGTCTGCACTTGCTTCACATGGCCGATTGGGATCTCGTGGTGCTCGACGCCAGCGGTAGCAGCCACGGCGCACTCTCCCTGCTGTCGCAGGTCCGGAAGACACACCCCGATCTGCCCATACTCGTCCTGGTGCGTTCCGGCCACGTGGCGACGGCGGTGGAGGCGATGAAGGCCGGCGCCGCCGATTGCATCGAAGTACCGATCGCGCCGGCGAGAATGAGCTCGGCCGTGGCTCAGTTTCGTCGGGTGGTCGACTGCCATAGCCTGGAACCAGTTGCGGAATTGACGCCGATGGAACGAGTGGTGCTGCATCACGTGCTGGAGGGCCGCACAACGCGGGGGATCGCTGCGGCTCTCAGTCGCTCGCCTCGAACGATCGGGGTGCACCGAAGCAGCATCATGCGAAAGCTGCATGTGTCCAACCTCACCGGCCTGATAAAACAGGCGATACACGCGGGGCTGATCCACCAGGCTGATGACCGACATGACACGAATGGACTGCCTTGGTCCAGCCTGATCGACGACGTGCGGCTCCATGATGGGGCCCCGCGGTCGTGACTGGGACTATACACACACACGCTCTCTCTCTGGAATGGCTGTCGAGCCACGGAAGCGCCAGGCCCTTCTGTCAGGGGGACGAGAAGACGACCGTGTCTTCGTGACAGGCCGCCCTGAGCGTCTCTATCCAGATGTGCAGCATCGTTGGAGCCGCTTGGACCGATCTTGCCGGCTTCGGTGATCAGCGGGCACGCCAGAGTGTGCGCTAGCCATATACCTCTGGCCTTCGCGTGGTCTTTCGACTCTTCACGCGTACGGGTATTCAAAGCTCCATTGAGCACACAACGAATTTGAAGTCGGGGATGCGGCTGAGACTCCCCGGGCCGACGGACACAACGGAGGAACGGTCGATGAATACGTCTGGCGTGGAGCCCTTGGCCGTAAGCGCGAACGACCTGGCAGCACTATTCTCAGTTTCGGTGCGTCAGATCTGGTCGATGCACCAGGCGGGCAGCCTGGGACCATTGCCATTACGTTTGGGGGTAAGGCTGAGCCGGTGGGACCGCAAGGAAGTCGAGCGGTGGTGGTATGCGAGCAAGGCCGTAGGGCGGCCGATCTCTCGCAACGAGTGGTTGCGGCGGCATGATGCGTGAGTTGATGGCTGACTTAGTTCTGAGCGGCAGGCCGTGACCGATGGGCCGAGGGATGACTCACCCATACCGGACCGCATGCCAAAGGATAGACAGAAGGTCATACGCTTGTCAGCAACATTTCTGAAAGGTGGCATGGCAAGCCCACACCGCATGGGAAGTGCCATGACAGGAGAATACAACTTGACTATGCGCACGTCGGCCGAAACTCTGGACAGAATGGAATCAGTACGATGTATACCGTCAGCAAATCCAACTGTTGTGGTCTGGGCGAGGCCTATCCGTAAGGCTGGCCGCGTTTCGTACTGAGCGTCATTGATTGCCGGGTCCGTCTACGTGAGGAGGTACAACATGAGATCGAGACAAGAGACTGCTGTACATATCGCTGAGCGGATCGAGAGCAATGAACAGCTCCGGCCGAAAGGAGGTGGGATATGAACCTCTATCGACCGAAATTCAAAGACCGCAAGACCGGTATGTTTCGCGAAACCCCTCGATGGTACATCGATTTTCGCGACCACCATGGCACAAGGCAACGCTTCGCCGGTGATGCGGACGAACACGCGACGGCTGAATTCGGCCGCATGCTCGACGATCTGGTGCGCTGTCGCAAACGCAAGGTCCTGCCGACGGACTGTCTTTGGAACTGGCTGCAGGGGTTGCCGATTGATGTCCAGGCCAAACTGATCAAGTTGGACTTGGCCGAGCCGGAATGGCTTTCGGGCTTTTGCCCATTCGACCGACTGTCGGACTGGATCGAGGAATTCGAGCAATGGCTCGACAAGAGCCGGGCGAAATCGGGATTCCGGCGAAACGCCGTCCATATCGGCACGACGATGAGCAGGGTCCGTGCGGTCGTCGAGGGGTGCGACTTCAAGACCTGGGGCGACATCACCAAGTCGAAAGTTGAAACCTATCTTGGAACCCTATCCGTCAAACCGGGGACTTACAACGGTTACATCGCCGCCTTCAAGCCCTTCTGCACCTGGGTGGTGCGGGACGGTCGAGCCGAATTCTCGCCCGTACAGTACCTTGAGCGAGTCACAGTACCGCAGAAGGAGAAACGTCGGCCTCTCGCCGCCAATGAAGTCAGCCGGCTTCTGCAGGTGACAGCCAACGCGTGGGAACGGTATGGCCTGACCGGCATGGAACGAGCCGTCCTGTATCGGTTGGGAATCGAGACCGGTTTTCGGCGGAATGAGCTTGCCCACTTGACGGCGGATTGCTTCGATTTGAAGAAGGCGGTCGTGCGGCTCTCTGCGGAATTCTGCAAGGATCGACGGGACGCCACGCAACCCATTACAATGGCCCTGGCCTCACGCTTGGCGAGCTTTCTGTCCGATAGGGAGCCCACGAATGCGGTGTTCGTTCTCAGAACGCCAAAGACGGCCCGGATGATTCAGGCCGATGCGACCGAGGTGGGCCTTCCCCTGATGGATGATAAGGGCCGGGAACTGGTCTTTCACAGCCTGCGGCACACGCTGCGGACCGAACTTGTCCGAGCCCGTGTCGCTGAAGCCGTGACCGACCACATCATGCGGCACAAGCCCACCGGCGTCGGTAGGCGGTTCTACACTCACTTGACGGAGTTCGAGATCCGCGAGGCTATTGAGCGATTGCCTGAGTATCCATGGCCGGCTGAGTGTGAGCACCAGCACACCAAGAAGGCGGTGTCCTGATGTCAAGGGAATATTCTGCTTTGACCGTTGCTTTGACAAACGGCATGCATTCGACTGCATCAATTGGCACTTCTTGCACTACCAAAATCCCCGGTATTCGCCCTGAAATGGGGTTTGCGGGTAATGCCGCCAGATTCCCGCTCTCCTGGTATTAGACGGATTCGCCAGTATCGCGAATGGTCGTTCGGCCGGTTCACGGCGCCACGACAACCGCAGAAAGCCGATCAGCCTAACGAATTCCTGGAGCCTGATTGCGCCAAAGTGGGTATTTACTTGACTGATGTAGCTACCACATGTAGTGTAGGTGGGTATGGAAGACTACCCTGCTACGTTGCTGGAGTTCGAGGCCCGCTTCGCGACCGAGGCATCGTGCCGGGACTACCTGTTCCAGTTGAGATGG
>DATIKY010000091.1:0-1801 GCA_035476995.1 Sedimentisphaerales bacterium
CCCTTCGGGTCGAAAAATCCGAAAATATCTTCGGTCCCATGGAAATCTCGGTCGAAATCGGCCCTGTCTGCGGGGAAGTCGTTTCCGGCGTCCGTCCCAACCCTCTGGATTTCAGCAACTTCCACACATCGCAAGCGGCTCGGATTTCCCGCCCAGACCTTGCATTTTCCCGGAATCCCCGTATCATCGGCATCAAAACTCTTTGCACAGGATACTCTCATGGGCATATTCTCGAAAACCGCGGAATACTTGAAGGAACGACTGAGCAAGACACGGGCCAAGATCAGCGAGTCGCTCACGACCGTGCTCAGTTTCGGCCGCAAGATCGACGACGAACTGCTCAACGAGCTGGAAGAGACCCTCATCCGCGACGACATCGGCGTCGAGACCACCGAGAAGCTGATCTCCGAGCTGCGCGAGGCCTACAAAGCCCGCAAGATCTCGAACTCCGAAGAGGTGATCCCGTTCCTCAAGGAGACGATCAAGAACTACTGGCCGCACCAGGACAGGCAGCTTCGCACTGCCCAGGCCGGCCCGACCGTGATCCTCGTGGCCGGCGTCAACGGCACCGGCAAGACCACCAGCATCGCCAAGCTCGCCTACATGTTCCACAAGAACGGCCGGAAGGTCATCGTCGCCGCCTGCGACACGTTCCGCGCCGCCGCGGTCGAGCAGTTGACGATCTGGGCCGAGCGGATCGGCGTGCAAATCGTCAAGCACCAGGCCGGCAGCGACCCCGCCGCGGTCGCCTTCGACGCCTGCGACGCGGCCGTGGCTCGCAACGCCGACATCCTGATCCTCGACACCGCCGGCCGGCTGCACGTCAACAAGGATCTTATGCTCCAGCTCACCAAGATCCGCGACGTGGTCACCCGCAAGATCCCCGGCGCACCCCACGAGGTCCTGCTGGTTCTCGACTCGACGACCGGCCAGAACGCGATCTCCCAGGCCAAACTCTTCACCGAGGCGGTCGACGTCACCGGCATCTTCCTGGCCAAGCTCGACGGCACCGCCCGCGGCGGCATCGTCATCGCGATCAAGGACAAGCTCGACATCCCGGTGAAGTTCATCGGCCTGGGCGAGAAGCCCGAGGACATCGCGGAATTCGACCCGGCCAACTTCGTCGAAGCCCTCTTCGGTCCCAACGGCAAAGGCCAGCAATAACCCATGTGAGGACGTCGCGTTTGTCGTGTGCCCGCAAGGGCATATCTTCGTGTCGCGGGCATCCTGCCCGTGATTCGAGGACGCGACGTCCTCGACACGAGAACGCCTTGCGGCGTCATTAGGCAAGGCCCTGCGTCGAGCGGCTGTCGATCACAGGAAGTGGAATTAGTGGACTCCTACATCCTCGAAGCGAACGAAATGACGGGCCCCTGGCGGCTCGCGACCTACATGAAAGACTTCGGCGAGCAAGACTACTTCCTGAACATCCCGACGAAGTTTCTCAGCAACGACGGCCGCACGGCCTGGCTCTGCTATTCCGGCGACTCCGCCAAAGACTGGCGAGGCGAAATCATGCAGGAAAAGCCCCCCGGCAGCCACTCTTGCCGCGTTCTCCAGCAAGTCCGCCTGTTCGACGAGACCCCCCGGTCGAAGTACTCCCGATAGTCATTGCAGCCCGAACCGATCTCATATGTGCATCATCATCGGTATTGTCAGCAAGTGGGTATTTACTTGACTGATGTAGCTACCACATGTAGTGTAGGTGGGTATGGAAGACTACCCTGCTACGTTGCTGGAGTTCGAGGCCCGCTTCGCGACCGAGGCATCGTGCCGGGACTACCTGTTCCAGTTGAGATGG
>DATIKY010000092.1:0-4696 GCA_035476995.1 Sedimentisphaerales bacterium
TCGGCCAAGGAAGGCCAAAACCATGATACCGATCTGACGGCGCAGAGCAAGATCTTCATCCACGATGAAATGGCACCACAGCCTCTGGCACCGCCGCCCAAGCTCCGCGCCAACCACGATCAAGGCAGTGCCATTCGTATATCCACCTTCTTGTTGTGTGTTAGTAAGCCGAACTCGCATGTGTCATCTGCATCCAATTCAGTTCTCATAGCCGTGGGTCGTTGGCCGCCTCGGAATCCCGTCGGGTTGCCCATGCCATCATGTGTGGCGGTATTCATTTCAGATCGACTCGTTTGACGTGTACGAGTCGGTGGCCGAGCATATCCACGGCGGCGCCGATTTGTTCGAGCGCGATGTAGCCGACCAGGGGCTCGTACTCGCCGTCTTCGTTGGGCTCCATGTCCAGGAAGAGAACTTCGGCGACGATGGGGCGGAACTCCCCGATTCGCACTCGGACCGGGCCGCAAACTACTCCCTTCTTCACGGATTGATCCGCCATTTCAAGCTCGACCTCGCCCAACTCCTCGACTTGGCCGAGGCTTTCCCGCCAGACGTTCGGCAGCGTGATGTGCGCCGAGCCCGTGTCGACCAGGGCGCTGACCGCCAGCGTCTTGTCGGGGTCCGTGAAGCTCGTGAGTCTCACCTGCGTTACGATTCGTCCCATCTTGTTTGCCTTCGCATGCACGAGCATAGGTTCACCTATGGTCAGGAATCCCCAGCTTCGTTCTTCCCTTACAGGCTCAGAATAGCATCGTTAGCTTGCGAAGTCAATATGGGTAGTCGCGATTCGTGAGTGGGCCCATGTACTGCGGCAGGTCCGAAGCGGATCGCGCCGCGGGAGGTTGGCCCGCTTGCCGTTGGAATTCGGCTTGCGGCCGGGTAACGGACGACAACTCTATGCGGCGGCCTCCTTCTTGTCAAGCAGCGTGGCGATCGCGTTGATCAACTGCGGCAGTTGACTGTACGCCTGGATCCGACGGAACCGACTCTGGGCCTCCAGCAGGACACTGGCCGCCCATCGGCGGGCCATGTTGCCATCCCGCCAACGCTTGACGTTGTGGCTCAGGTCGCCCGCCCGCGAGAAGCAGCTTTCGATGATGTTTGTGCTGCTGAAGATCGCCTGCCGATCCGCCTGATGCCCGTACCGCGTCCCGGCGATCTGCTCGACCTCCTCGTCGATCAGCGCCTTCATCATCAGCAGACCCGCCTGCGTGGCGGTCTGCTCGATGGCCCCCGCGACTTCCGACAACAAGGGGCTCATCGGCAGCACCATCTGGAAGGAGGCCTTCCCCTCGGCCCCCTTCGCCCGAACCCCATCCTTCTTGAGGTCCTGCATTTTCCTTCTGGAACGACGTGTCTTTCTCTGGTAGCTTTTGCCCATCATGCGGTCCTTTCTACGAGCAACAGTTTCGGTTGTGTGACACCTATCTGTTAACCTTGTGACGATCGTGCCGGCTGAGGATGCCTTGCAGATCGATCCGACGCTCTTGGATGCCAACGACACCAGCTTAGGCGCAGGGGATATGGTCGTCACCCGTGTGTTCGACCTCAACTACGTCAACCCCGCCAGCGCGATGAATCTCCTGGACGGCATGAAGCTCAGCGTCGCGGCCTCGCCCATCGAGGAGACCGGCACGTTGATCGTGACCTGCTATGCCCATCGGATGGAACGCATCCAGCGACTGCTGGAGATGGTGGATCGGCCGGGCAGGCCCCGGGAGTTTCGGTACCGCCAGCTCAAGTACACGATGGCCGATACGCTCACGAAGAAGGTGGAAGTCCTGGTGGCTCAGCTTCAGACGATCCCGGTCAAGATCGCTCCGATGGAGCAGAAGCTCTCTTCGTCGATCCTGGCCGTCAGTGCTCCTCTGGGGCCCTCGACATCTGCTTCCCGCAAGATCACCGAACGTGAGAGCGCCGATACTTCCGAGCGGAACATTGTCTACCTCGACGCGGACGGCCGGACCAACCATATTCTGATGATCGGCCATGCCGAGCAGTTGGCGATTGTCGAAGACGTGGTTGACGCACTGGATGTGGCCCAGCACGATCCGAGAGCGTTGAAGGTCTATTCGGTTCTGAATCTCGGCGCCGCCGATGCCAAGGCCAAGCTGGAGGAATTGGACGTCATCGGCAAGCCTCGCCCGGCGACTGCCCCTGCGCCAACACTGACTGTGTCCAAGGCTTCCTCGGAGAAGCCGACCGCAAGTGAAGCCATCGCGACCGCCGAGATGGATGAGATCCAAGTGACTGTTCTGGAGACGACGAATTCGCTCTTGGTCAACGCCACCCCCTTTCAGCACGCCCGGATGGCCCGCGTGATCGAGTACGTCGATACGGCCGCCCGCCAGGAGGCGATTCCCTACGAGATCTACTTCCTGGAGAGCCAGGATCCCGAGCACCTGGCCCAGGTGCTTCAGAGCATTCTTCAGGAGACCATCAAGGACAAAGACGCCAAGGTCGAGAAGGTGGTCCGAAGGGTAAGCGATGGAATCGTGATTGTGCCGGACAAGAATACCTTCTCGTTGATCGTCTATGCCGGCAGGAAGAACCAGGAGTGGATCAGCAAGCTCATCAAGTCGCTGGATAAGAGGCGCCCGCAAGTTCTGATCGATGCTACGCTGGTGGAGATCCGAAAGAACGACGAGTTCAACTACGATCTGAATATGGTCGCGAGTATTCCCGATCTGACGCGCACCAGCGGCCAGACCGAGCGGTTCATGGCCGATGAGAATACGGGCGTGACCGACGCCCTGGCCCAGTCGAATCGATCCCAGTTTATCGATCTTCAGGTCAAGTCCGGCAAGGGGATCGGCTTCTACGGGGATAAGCACATCCAGGTCCTGTTGACGGCGGTCCAGGCGAAGAACTACGGACGGGTCCTGGCCAAGCCCAAGGTGCTCGTCAACGACAATGAGAAGGGCAATATCAAGACCGCGGACACGACCTATGTGGCGACGACTTCTTCGGTGCCGGTAACCGGCGGCACGACCGGCACGCAGAACAACATGATCGAGACCTCGCTCCAGTACCAATCCTACGAAGCAGGCATCACCCTGGAGATCACGCCGCATATCAGCGAAGGGGATCTCTTGCGACTGGAGGTCGCCTTGAGCCGTTCGGACTTCACGAACAAATCAGACAAAAAGCCGCCGGACCTGACCAGCAGCAATGTCGGCACGGTGGTGACGGTCCCTGACGGCAGCACGATCATCTTAGGCGGGAATGCTCAAACTCAACCAAAGCAAAGGCGGCAGCAAGGTCCCGATCCTGGGCGATCTGCCCTTGATCGGGGGAGTCTTCCGCAGCATCGACAACAGCGACGTGCAGAGCATGCTGTACATCTTCGTGCGAGCCGAGATCATACGCCCGGCCGACGTCCTGGCGAACATGGACGAGGACCTCAAGCGAATCTCCGAGGAGAACCGCAGGGCCTTCGAGGAGCACGAGGAGGAATTCCAGGGCTACCAGACCTGGCCGGGAGTGAAGGCCAAATCCATGACTCATCCCAGAGTCCTCGATGCCCGATAACGACAGGCCGATTTCTCAACCACCAAGTGCAGCAGGTCTGCCGGAGACTGTTCGCGATCCGGACCTGTGTCCGGAATCCCTGGCGCTCAGTGACCCAGTTCATCCATCGCTCTGAATCCATCTCTGATGGTTTCACCCCTTCTCGCCAGCCTGCCTGACGAGGTCTCTCGCGGTGGGTCCCTTTTACATGCCGATTTCCATTGCACCAAACCACTTGCTTGAAGGGATCTTGTTGCAGTTGTGTCTGGTGGGTGTCCGGATTCTGAAAAAGCGGGGGCCGTGTCTTGTGGACGCGGCCCCGTCGGATCGCAGGGTTGCCCCTCTGCCTTGCCGTTTCACAGCGGCTTGTGGATCGGCAGTCTTCTGCCTGCGAGCCAGGCGATCTCCTCGGCCGAGAGGGCCTTGTTGTAGATCCGGACTTCGTCGATCAGGCCGGGGAAATTTCCGCCCGCGGCGTGCGCGCGTTTGCCTATCTGGAAGTTGTCCTGCGTGTTCAGCACCCAGGCTTCGCTCGCGACGAACTGGCCATCGCCGTACCAGGCGATCGTCGCGCCGTCGTACGTGGCCGCGAGGTGGTGCCACTCCAGATCGATGGTGAGGATGGTCCGCTCCCAGCCGTAGGCGTGGATGCCGTACTGGTTGGTGCCGCCGATCTTGTTCATGTCGAAGCTCTGCGCCGCAGCGCCATCCGGCTTGCTCGTGAAGCCGAAGAGATTCGTCCAGTCGGTGAACGTCGTGTTGTCGGCTTTGACCCAGCCGGAGATCGTCCGCGGTGCGGCCCCGCTGATCCCGACACTGCCCACCGTCACGTAGTCGTCGGTCCCATCCAGGCGAAGACCCTGGCCGTCCACGCCTGCGGCGTAGGTGGGTCCGCCGACGGCGGCACCGTTGTGTCCTTTGCCGGAGGAGTCCCTAATACTACAACGCTACAAAAGCTTAAGAGAACCTAAGCGGCCAACCGATGATCCCATAGGAATGAAACTTCTCTTGGGAGGTCATCGGTATGGACGCCAGTACGATTATGCAGGCTCATCCGGTTTTTGCGTACTTTTCATGGTGGGTTACGCTACGAGTTCGTAGCGGGTTTCGTGCAGAGCGTAGATCTTGAGTTTGAAGAATTCCGTGTCTCTGAAACCGTAGGCTTTGCGTTGCAGGACGCGGATCT
>DATIKY010000093.1:0-7815 GCA_035476995.1 Sedimentisphaerales bacterium
TCAGTTCCGATACAATCATCGTTGGACTCCTTTCACCAAACCGCAAACTGTTTTCAGACAACAACTTGCAGTTCTACGAAAAGGAGTCCACCTCCGTCCAAATCACTCAGATCCTACGTAAACTCAAACCTGCACCCCAAAGAACAAAGAACTGATTCGTCTCATCCCGAGCGATTCGCTCTCCGAGGTACTTGGTGTAGTACGGGAACGCATTGGATTCGGGCTCCTCGAATACCAATACGGAGTCCTTATTCGAGGCCATCGCAATAGTATAGAAGATGATTCGCTGCAGGGTGTCGGACTGCAAAACATAGGGATAGTTGACGATGATCCGAGGTTTGCCCTGCTTCTCCTTCTGCAGTTTGAAGACCCTCTCGTTGGGTTCCAGCGCCAAGATCAACCCGTACCGTTCAAAGAACTCCGCCATCGTCTCCTGTATGTTGGATTTGCCTGTGTTAGGTTCGCCAATGAAAACGTTGACCTTCTTGCAGTCGAGGTCCAACTGCCGGATCGACTTGAAATTCGTTATGCTCAGCCTCGTGATCATGGCCGGAGGTCTCCTGGACGGACTGCATGAGAGTCGTCTTCTACGTTCCACATCAAAGGGACATTGTATCACCGCAAGCAGGCAGGGTCAATGCTGCCCTGGACGGCCGAGGTAGGTCCATGCCCCACATGCAAAAGACGGTAGCGGGCCGCCATTTCCCGTCTGCCCCACCCCGGAACGTTTTGTCTTCTCCAATATCTCACGTTGTTTTGGCGGAATTTGGAGAGAAATACGTACTTTGCGCAATTGTTTCGCATGGACGGCTTCCTCTATACTGGGTCGAACCTGTCCCAGGAGGGAAAGGTGGCGACGTCCCAGGCAGAGCCTGCGGTTATGACGACAGACGCTCTGTGGCAGGCAGGGTGTGGGGTTGCGAAGTGATCCTGCGCCCCACACCGTGCTTGCGGGGATTTCCTGTTTTCCGCCTGCCCGAACGCCCACTGTCACACAACCACGGACGACCGGCTTCGTGCCGGCGGGTCCGAAAACATCGCCCGTTGCGGGTCGCGGTCCGGATTCTTCCGCGGCTTTCCACGATTCGATCGCAGTTCGAGCGGGCACTACCG
The DNA here is from genome assembly GCA_035476995.1 of Sedimentisphaerales bacterium. GTDB lineage: Bacteria > Planctomycetota > Phycisphaerae > Sedimentisphaerales > Anaerobacaceae > PLanc-01. The sequence goes on from DATIKY010000093.1 coordinate 1,114, forward strand.
ATGATAGGGGTGTGTTTATGGGGCGACGGACACTTCCTTCTTTCCACCAGGCCAGGGACTAAAGCATCTTCCACGCGGGACCGAACTTACGTGTGGGCATCGACCCTGTGACGATGCAGGTCCGACGCGAGGTTCGGCGTCGGGGAGCCCGAACGGGCGTCTTTGAACGTGGAGAGTTATGAGCCAGACCGAACGACACCGACGACTGCGTCTGCTTCTGACCAAGCTCAACAAGCAGCGAAAGCAGCAGGCCGGCAAGATCGATATCCTCTGCAACGACCTCATTTCCGCTCAGCGGGCCTTTATCCAGCGGCTGTACACGATCAGCTTTGCGGCCGAATTCTACAAATCGCTGCTGGGCAGTCCGGACCTGAACCATCTTCTGGCCCGAGCCGACCGGATGATCCGCCGGGAGTTGCCCGGGACCGGCGTCGCTTTCTACCTCAGGCAATCGGAGGGCTGTGATCTTCATTCCTTTGTGGGCGACGAGATGTTCGCCTGCGAGCAGTCGGGACCGCAGAAACACTTCACGCCTGAGCTGGTCGACGGGATCTGCAAGTCCAATAAGATTTGCACTGGCGACGAGATAACGAACTTCGATCCGTCGGGCGACTTCCACAGGCTTCAGCGATTCTCGGTTGCCACGCTTCCGCTGAGCGATCTGGGCCGGCCGTTGGGGTTCATGCTCCTGTGGCGTCCGGCGCCGCTGCCGGTGACTTCGGAGGAGATTCGCAGGGTGGAGCCGGTGATGTGCGGCCTGTCGCAGGCGATCCGCGGGGCCCGCGTGCCGCAAGTCTCAGGCGAGTAGTCCGGGCGCACCCGGTGGGTAGCCCCCTGAAATAATTCCCTTGTATCGGTTGCCGGAATATCGGATAATAATAGTTGCGTCCTTTTTGCTGATAGTGAAGTTTTGCCGTTCTGTGTCGGGCTGGATTTCCGGCCAACCATGCCGCGGAGAGCGTTTGTGCCTGTTTGTCCGGCAGATGAGAGAATGGGGAGTCTGAGAGATGAATGATAGTCCGGTCAACCCGAACAACATGGTCGAAACGAGCGACAGTCTGGAGGCGGTGGGTGTTTTCCGGGCTTGGAAGAACACCTTCTTCGTGATCGTGGTGATCTGTCTGTTCCTGACCCAGGCCGCGTTCTGGGCGGTGGATCTGGGTTTTATCGAGACGCCGGGGGCGATCAAACCCGCTGAGACCGCGCAGCCCGGAGCGACCGCGTCGGCCGACGAGGAATCCGCCGACGGAGGACTGCTTCACAGTGTCCTGGGCGAACTCGATTTCGACCTGGTCGGCCGCGTGATCGGCGTGGCCAACGGCATTCTCATCGTCTCGGGCATCCTGTTCGCCCTGACCGTCTTTTTCTGCCTGATGGTTTCTCTCGTGGGTCGTCTGGGCGGCATCAACCACATCTCCCGCGCTTTCATTCTGGCGTTGATCCTGGCGGCATTGATCATTCCCTGGCAGCGGCTCTTGGGCTCGAACGTCGTCGGCGTCGCTTATGGGTCCGACGAGTTGCTCCGCTGGCTCGATTCGAAGGGCGCCGGCGTGCCGAACCTGATCTTCTATTACCTGCGGTTCACCGGCCTGTGGCTCGTCGTCTTGTTGCTGATGATCATGGCCCAGGTTCGCAGTTCGGGTTGGTCCAAGTCGATCCTCCGCAGGTTGGAAATCATCTGACGCGGCGAGCGTGACATCGGCTGTTCCGCCGGCGGCGCCGGTTCTTCGGGGTACGAAGAGGACCGTATTGCCCCCGTTGTCAGTGGGGTCAATCCGGTCAATGAGGTCCCGTTTCAATGCGGCTCCGACGCGACGGCCGCCATCCTGGAATCGATGGCCCCGCCGCACGTTGAAGGCATGGAAGCTATGCACAAGCAACGCATCGGTTTCATCGGCATCGGCATCATGGGCGAGCCCATGGCCAGAAATCTGTGCCGCGCCGGCTACACGGTCACTCTCCACAGTCGCACGAAAGCCAAGGCCCAGGCTCTGCTCCAGGAAGGCACCCGGTGGGCCGATGCGCCGAGGGATGCGGCGCACGCCAGCGACGTCGTCATCACCTGCGTGACGGACACGCCCGACGTGCGTGGGGTGCTGCTCGGGCCCGGCGGCGTGATCGAGGCGGCCCGTCCCGGCCTGATCTGCATCGACATGAGCACCATCTCGCCCGCCGAGACCCGAAAGATGGGCGAAGCCCTCGCAGCCCAGGGCGTCACGCTGTTGGACGCCCCCGTCAGCGGCGGGCAGATCGGCGCGATCGAGGCCAAGCTCTCGATCATGATGGGCGGACCGGCCGAGGCGGTCGAGAAGGTCCGTCCGATCCTGGAGACGCTCGGGCGAACGGTCACGCACTGCGGCCCGCTCGGCTTCGGCCAGACCACCAAGCTCGCCAACCAGGTCATGGTGATCCACACGATCATGAGCGTCGCCGAGGGACTCGCCTTCGCGGAAAAAGCGGGCCTGGACCTGGAGACCACGCTGAAAGTCACGACCGCCGGCGCCGCGGGCAGCCACTCGCTGAAGGTACTGGGCCCCAAGGTCGTCGCGGGCGATTTGAAACCCGCGTTCATGGTGGACCTCCAGCAGAAGGACCTTCGCCTCGTCCTCGAATACGCCGAACAGATCGGCCAACCCCTGCCCGGCACGGCCCTGGTCAAGCAGCTCTTCGCAGTGCTCCAGGCCCAAGGCCGCGGCCGCGACGGCACCCACGCCCTCATTGACGTCCTCCGCCAGCTCGCCGGGAGCCGCTCGTAGTGACGCCGTAAGGCGTTGTCTTCCTGCATGGGGGATGCAGGCGTCGCCCCTGCGACCGTTGGCAATCCCACCCTCGTTGATGAACAGACAGGAGACTTTCGCCGTATCAGATTGCAGCTACGTGTGGACGATCTGCGAGGTCTTCAACTATCCTCGGCTACGGTGGGAGAGCGTGACGTTCGGATGGTAGGGATTGTGTTGGTGGCGACTTCTGTGGCGGTCGCGCGACGCGGTTGTGCTTACATCTGGAGTTTCGTATGCTTTGGGGACGAGGGAGATTGTCCCTGGGTAGAAGTAGGGCTCTTTGGGGGTGATGAACATGATTTTGGCACGGGCGCTGTCGCCTTCGTGTGTGAAGGTTCCTCTGGAAGCAACGGACAAGAACGGCATCATCACCGAGTTGGTCGATTCCCTGCACGAGAACGGGTTCCTGCCCGACCGGGACAAGACGCTCGGGGAGATCTTCGACCGCGAGCACATCCGCAGCACCGGAGTGGGCCGGGGCATCGCCATCCCGCACGGGCGCTCGGCATCGGTCCACGATCTGGTCCTGGCGGTGGGCGTTCCGCGCGCCCCGGTCGAATTCGACAGCGTGGACGGCAATCCGGTGTCGATCGTGGTCCTGCTGGTCTCGCCGGCCAGGCAGACCGGCGCGCACATCCAGGCCATGGCGACGATCAGTCGTATGATGCTTGACCTGGAATTCCGCGAGGCCCTGGAGAGGGCGTCTTCGGCGCAAGCGGTGTACGAGCTGTTCGCCGCCGGCGAGAATCCGGGCGTCGGTCATGGGCAGCGCCAGATGGCCGTCGCCTAGAAGAACCCTGCAAACCTTCCGACACGGATTCACCCGGATGGACACGGATTTCAGGAAGACCCCAAACGAGTCTCCTGGTTCGTGCCGTGTTCGAAACGCAAGAGAACCCATGTCGAAAGCCCGCCCTTTCCTCTGAATCCCCACTGCGGTCTGTCTGTGCGAGGGACGCCCACGCGATCGATGATCAAACCTTTGGCCGGGGTCTATAGTAGATAGACCGACGCGCCGAACGTCCGGCGGCCCTTTACAGCGCATAGTATCATGCTATATTTTGGCAGGATATGACAAAGGACAGCAGCAGTGCAGGCTCGGTGGGCATCGTGGAGACCCGGTTCATTCGCGTGGTCTGCGAGGACCAGCCGTTGGAGCTGGAATCCGGCAAGACGCTCGGACCGATCGACGTCGCGTATGAAACCTACGGCACGCTCAACGAGACCGGGGACAACGCGATCCTGATCTGTCATGCGCTCAGCGGCAACGCCCACGTGGCCGGGTACAACGACCCCAGCGACAAGAAGCCCGGCTGGTGGGACGGGATGGTCGGTCCCGGCAAAGGCCTCGATACCGACAAGTACTTCGTGATCTGCTCGAACTTCCTGGGCGGCTGCTCCGGGACCACAGGGCCCTCGTCGGTCAACCCGGGAACCGGCAAGCCTTACGGCCTGGACTTCCCTATCATCACCATCACCGACATGGTCAAGGTCCAGAAGATGCTGCTCGACGCCTTGGGCGTCAGGCACTTGCTGGCGGTCATCGGCGGGTCCCTGGGCGGCATGCAGGCCATCCAATGGTCGATCGCCTACCCCGAGATGATGGACGCCGCCATTCCCATCGCGACGACCACGCACCAGGGGGCCCAGGCCATCGCGTTCGACGCCGTGGGACGAAACGCCATCCTGGCCGATGCGAACTTCGCCGGCGGCCAGTACCATCAGGGCGACGTCCCCGGCCAGGGTCTGGCCATCGCCCGCATGATCGGGCACATCACCTACCTCTCCGAGGAGAGCATGCGTCAGAAGTTCGGACGCGAGCTTCGCGGCGCGGAGCAATACAGCTACGACTTCGACTCGGAATTCGCGGTCGAGACCTATCTCGACCACCAGGGCCAGAGTTTCGTGGACCGGTTCGACGCCAACAGCTACCTCTACATCACCAAGGCGGCCGACTACTTCGATCTTCAGCGGGATTACGGCTCGTTGAAGGAGGCCTTCGCCGGCGTCAAGGCGCGGTTCCTCGTGGTCAGCTTCAGCAGCGACTGGCTCTTCACGCCCGCCCAGTCCGAGGCCATGGTCGACGCCCTCGTCGCCAACGGCAAGGACGTGAGCTTCTGCAATATCGCCTCCAACTACGGCCACGACGCCTTTCTTCTGGAAGGCGAGACGCTGGGCGCCTTTCTTTCGAGTTTCCTCCGAGCGACGCATCGTCCCGGCGTGAAGGCCGGCCCCCTCGGCAACTGCTGCAACGGGAAGTGCTCGGTTGCCGGCATCGAGCATGCCCATCGGGTCCGCGTGGACTACGAGTTGATCGAGTCCCTGATCCGACCGGAGAGTACGGTTCTGGACGTCGGCTGCGGCGACGGCGAACTGCTGGCCCGACTGACCAACGACAAACGCATTCGCGGCAAGGGCATCGAGCTGAACGAGTCGCTCGTGTTGGGCTGCGTCTGCCGGGGGATTGCGATCATCCAACGCGACATCGATCGCGAGCTGAGCAGCTATGGCGATCAGAGTTTCGACTACGTGATCCTGTCCCAGACGCTGCAGACGATCAAGGATCCCGAGCGGATCTTCAGGGAACTGCTTCGCGTCGGCCGCAAGGTGATCGTCAGCTTCCCGAACTTCGCCCACTGGCGGTGCCGACTGCAACTGCTGCTGGGGGGGCGGTCTCCCGTTACACAGCAGCTTCCGTTCCGCTGGCACAATTCGCCGAACATCCATTTCCTGTCGCTCAAGGATTTCGATGAATTCTGCCGCCAGATCGGAGCGGTCGTCGAAAAGCGGATTCCGCTGGTCGAAACGAGCGCCAGTCCGATCCGCTTCGCGGCTAATCTACTGGCGGAACAGGCAATTTACGTCACGAGCCGGACTTGTGAAAAATGAACATTGGGCCTATATTCTTCAAGGAAATCTCATTCTTCGATTTCCTTGAAGAATCGGCGCGGGCCCATCTTGAGATGGTAATTGAGATTTAGGAAGGAAGAATCGAGGAAAGAGATTCTTCCTTCCTAAAGTAGGCCCAATGTTCATTTTTCACAGGTCCGTCACGAGCCGGAGAACGACCGATGGCAGAGCTTGAACGCATAGGCATCTCATTGGACAAAGACCTGCTGGTGGATTTCGACAAGCTGATTGAACGTCGGGGCTACCAGAGCCGTTCGGAGGCGATCCGCGATCTGGTGCGCCAGCAGTTGAGCGAAGAGCGGCTGGCCGATCCCGAGACCCAGGCGGTCGCGGCGGTCTTCCTGGTCTACGACCACCACGCCGCCAACCTGGCGGAGAAACTGATCGCGATCCAGCACTCGCACCTGCTGCAGGCGATCTCCTCGCTCCATGTCCACCTGGACCATCACGACTGCCTGGAGATCATCGTCCTTCGCGGACAGGTCGGCGAGATCAACCGCGTGGGCGAAAACATCCTGAGCATGAAAGGCGTCAAGCTCGGCCGGATCAATCTGGTCGCCACCTGATCGGACCTGCCGAAATTGGCCGGATTTGATGCTTGACAGGGCAGGGGGCGATCGATTCTAATAGCGGCACTTCGGGCGATTAGCTCAGCTGGTTAGAGCGCACGGATCACACCCGTGAGGTCATAGGTTCGAATCCTATATCGCCCATTTTCATAAGCCGGGGTAAACAAAGGTGTTACGGCATCTTTCTTCTTCATAGACAAGAGAGAATGGTGAACTCTCTGCATTATTCTCTCTGCAAAATCTATGCAGTTCAGGACTTTCGGGGCCGCCCTCGTCCTCGTTTGGCATCCCCATTTGCGGCAAAGTGGGTATTTACTTGACTGATGTAGCTACCACATGTAGTGTAGGTGGGTATGGAAGACTACCCTGCTACGTTGCTGGAGTTCGAGGCCCGCTTCGCGACCGAGGAATCGTGCCGGGACTATCTGTTCCAGTTGAGATGG
>DATIKY010000094.1:0-2968 GCA_035476995.1 Sedimentisphaerales bacterium
GGGCCGCCTCAGTCGGCCGCAAGGCCTTCTGACACTCACGATCAGTGCCAACACTTGGATCAAAACGCGCCTGTTACAGATCCTCAATCAAATCCCAGCCAACGTCTGACCCGTCCATGTTTATGCAACGTTAGGGTGTACCCGGTCCCCAGTAACGAAATGGCGATCCGGATTCCAGAACCTCCCGCAACGCCTGTTGTTCCCGCTCATCGAAGAACTGCGGCCCGATGTACCCCGGATCAATGTCCTGGATCCCCTCAGGTCCAAGCGCTTGCCCACCAGAAAGCGGAGCGGCCAGACCGCCGACTCCTACGGCAGAGGCAGCAAGACAGCCGGCAGTCAGAAAGTCCCTCCGGCTGACTCCTTGGGACGCGATACTCGATGGAGTTCCATGGGCACTCATCTTCAGCCTCCTTTGACAATACGCTCTCTCCATGCACTTTTGTCCGGCGACGCATAGCTTCAGCGTATCTGTTCATCGTGTCAGTCAACGGATGCAGTCGGCCCTACACCCATGGTGGCATTCTACCTCCCCCTACGCTTATCACATACCTCTTTTTGGCCGCTTCTATGCACGAAAGACGCCGGCAGATCATCCGATACCCGTCCGCGACTCTCCTGCCACATGGTTTCGCCCGCCATGCACGGACGACCCCCTCCACGGGCAGCCAGTTCAACGAGACTCGCCAGGTGCCACTGACGCCCCCCCCAAGCCCTCAGGAGGGCCTTTTCGTACAGGCTTGCCCGAACATCGCGATTGTGCTACCATACGATGGGTTCCCAACTGCTGTCAAAGGAGTCGACTATGAATGCCTCGAACGGTGCCAATTCAACCTCTCGGAGAGAATTCCTGAAACGGTCCGGCCGGATGGCCACTTCCTCGGCCCTTGTGGCGGGAATCGTCCCTCGCATGTATGCCGCCGAGGGGGCAGCGATCAAGCTGGCCCTCGTCGGTTGCGGAGGCCGGGGAACGGGGGCCGTTGCGGATGCTTTTGCGACGACGGGTGGGCCGGTGAAGCTCTATGCCGTGGCGGACCTCTTCCAGGATCGCACGCAGAGCAGCCTCAAGAATCTCAAAGGAGGCGCATGCCGATAGGGTTGACGTCCCGCCGGAACGCCAGTTCGTCGGATTCGATGCGTACAAGAAGGCTATCGACTGCTTGAATCCCGGAGATGTGGCGCTGCTGACCACGCATGCCGCCTTTCGGCCGATGCACTTCGAGTACGCCGTCAGCAAAGGGGTCAATATCTTTGCGGAGAAGTCGTTTGCTGCCGATGCCCCGGCCGTTCGACGTTGGCTCAAGGCCGCGGAGCTGTCCGAACGGAAGGGACTGAAGGTCGGCGTCGGCTTCATGTGGCGTCACTCCAAAGCCAGGCAGGAGACGATCCAACGCATCCACGACGGGGCCATCGGCGACGTGCATACCTTGCGGATCTATCGCGTGCACGGACCCGTTCAATGCCCGCCGTTGCCCAAGGACACGAATGAGCTGGTCTTTCAGCTTCGATACCCGAACAGCTTCACCTGGGTCTCGTCCGGATTCTACATCGACTGGCACTGCCACAACATCGACGTGGCTTGCTGGACGAAAGGCGCTTGGCCCGTCTCGGCCCAGGGCATGGGCGGCCGGTGCTTCGAACAGGCGGGCAGCCAGTTCGACCACTACACTGTGGAGTACACCTTCGCCGACGGCACGAAACTGTTCACCTTCTCGCGGCACATGCACAACTGCTGGGAGACGTATGCCGACTACGCTCACGGCTCCAAGGGCTCGGCCGTGCTGATGGCCACCCTGGGTGAGCCCAGGCCGCAGATCTTCAAAGGCCACAAGATGACGCAGGACAATCTGCTCTGGGAGTTTGCCGGCCGTGATCCCAACCCGTACGTGGTCGAGTGGCAGCGATTACTGGATGCGATTCGTCAGGACAAGCCGCACAACGAGGCCCGCCGGGCCGGCGAGGCGGATGTGGCCGCACTGATGGGGCGCATGGCCACACACTCCGGCCAGCTCATCACCTGGGATCAGGCGGTGAATTCGCAGTTCCAGTTCGTGGCGGATATCGACCGCATGACCTTCGAAACGCCCGCCCCCATTCATGCGGGTCCTGACGGCCTGTATGCGCCGCCACAACCCGGGATTACGAAGGAGTGCTGACTCCAGCATCACGTGCGAAGAGGCACACGACCCGGGCACTTGCCGGTATAGAATTGCTCGGGGACTCATGTCAAGGATCGGGCAAAACCAGCCACTTTGAGTAACTGACGGTTTGTCGCAGAGACTTCTCGAAATCGAGGTTGTCACGGTTTCGGGAGATTCGGCATGGCAAACGGCCGTACGGCAACTACGACTGCCGGGCATGCTGGTGTCTTTGGAGGTCCGGTTACAGGAGGCGGCCCAGTTCCGGGAACTCAGGACCCTGGAGGACTTCGACTGGCAGTTCAACCCCTCGATCCAGCAGAAGCTGGTGTACGATCTGGCCACGGGCCGCTTCATCCGCGAAACGCGGGATTGCCTCTGGTTGAGACCGCCTGGAGTCGGAAAAACGCATCTGGCGATTGCCTTGGGCCTGGCGGCCTGCCGGACCGGTCGGCGGGTCCGGTTCTACACCGCCGCCGCGCTGGTCACCCGCTTGGAGGAAACCCAGAAGCAGTATCAACTGGACCGCCTCCTGCGACAGCTCGATCGGGTGGATCTGCTGATCTGTGATGAACTGGGATACCTCTCGTTCAGCCGCACCGGTGCCGAGCTGTTGTTCCAGGTCTTCGCGGATCGGTATGAACGGGGAGAGCTACCGGTTCCGCGAGTCCGTCAAGAAGAACAAACCAGGGGTGCAGGTTTCATTTTACGTACCGGGTTACGCACAGCGGCGAAGCCGACTGTAGGTATCCCAGAATTCCTTCCACAATCCGGATTTGACGTAGCAGCGGAAGTTGAGGATTCGCTGTCCACCTTGTCGTGACCATCGC
>DATIKY010000095.1:0-2966 GCA_035476995.1 Sedimentisphaerales bacterium
ACGCTTCACGAATCACGCTTCACGCCCCGACCGGGGCGAAACATATGTGCATTGTACCATAGACAGCAGAGCGTTTCAACAGAAACCCAACAAACAGGTAAATATTTCTTGCTCACCTAACTCCTTGTCCGACAGAGACTAAGGCAGTGTCAGGGAATAACTGAATGAATTGGTGCTTCTGTCCCAGCCGAATCATGCTGTTTCTGCCGGGGTGGAAACCACAGCCAGGCAGGCTGAATCATTCAGTTATTGTCCGACACTGCCTAACGAAACGCCCGGAAAGAATCCTCTGCCACAGAGGGCCCAGAGGACGCCGAGAGGCAGCGACAGCGGCAGGGTGGGCTCCTCCCACCGCCTTACTCCTGCGAGCGACAAGCGACGAGAGACGAGCGACGGTCCCCCCGATTCCGAACGGGTCACGGGTCACCGGTCACGGGCCACGCCCCACATGGGGCCCTCTGTGGCCAACCCGCTTCCCGGCCTTCGGCCGCAACCGAAAGACATGCTCACACAAAGCCATGAAGGATATGACGCCGGAGGAATTGGAGAGGCTTTGTGGCTCGATGTGAGAATTCAATCGCCGTCCGGCAGCCGTGATGGCCCGTTTCAATGCCTGACCGCGGACGTCCCCGTTTCAGACGCGCCCCCGCCTGCCCGCCACAAAGAACTCATAGGCATAGTACTCTGAGTACCTCCGGTGCATGGCGGGCTCCTGCGCGAGCTGATCAAGCACAGCAAGCACTTCATCGTCGTCCTTGTATTTGCCGCGCAACTCCTCGATACGAATCTCCATCGGCGTATAGAAATCATCCCACCACGCCTCGTCCGGCAGGGTAAAGTGGCCGATGAGCGAGAAACCGCTTCTCTCGATTGCCGTCAGGATGTCTGAAACCCGGCCCATGGCCGGGTAATCGAAGTCAAAGCTCTTCTTCACCTCGGACGGGGGATTGTCCTTGCGCCAGACCGCGTCGGTGAAGGCAAGGTAGCCGCCGGGGCGGAGGAGTCCGTGGCAGATTCGCAGGGCATTCCCGATGCCGATGTTATACAGCGCCCCCTCGGACCAGACGAGGTCGAAACTCGCGGGAGGCAGTCCGGGTTCGGCCATGTCACCCACCACAGGCTGAATCCGCTCGGCGAGCCCTCGCACCGCGATCGTCGCACGCAGTCGCTCGATACTCGGGGCGTGGTTGTCGAGGGCGACAATCGCCCCCGAAGTCAACTCGGCAATGTGTATTGTCTGCCCACCGACGCCGCAGCCCAGATCGAGCACGTCTGGCTCGGGCGGCAGATCCCGACAGAAGGCCAGCGCCCTCGCGGCGCCGTCGCGGTTGCCCGGACCCTGCCTGGAGAGAGATTCAAAGACTTCGAAGAAGATCCTCCAGAATTGCGGGGAACACTCGTTCATTATTGTGATCCTTCGGAGGCGACAGGTTTCAGCCCGAGGAACACCTTGTGGCCGGTGTCGTTATAGGAACTGTGCTCGAAAGGGACCGCGAGCGGCTCGAAGCCGGCGGCTGCGATCAACTCCAACCAGACGATTCTGGGGAACAGACCCATGAAGTGACGGTCGTGGACGACCTCGACGGCTCCGTTCACGTCTCTCAACAGATACGCCATATCGGTCACGTATATGTCGGTCCTTGAGTCGGGTATCCACCGCCATTCGAGGTAGCGCAGGGCGCGCCCATTCCCGTCGCTGCCACCGGTCTCGGCGCCCGGCTCGAAGGTCTCCGAGACGAAGTCCGGCTGGAACAGCGCGACCCCGCCAGCAGCGGTGTGGGCGAAGGCTGTGGCGATGGCGCTGACCAGATCGGATCGCGAGGTCATGTAGCTGACCGCGTCGTGCGCCAGAACGCAATCAAAGACTCGCCCGAGCCGGATCGACCGCATATCTCCCAGAATGTGCTCGCACTTCGGATTGAGGCGACGGCTCAGGCCGATCATGGCCGGCGCGACGTCGATGAGCGTACAGGCCAGTGTTTCCTTGAGGTAGGCGGCATTGTGGCCGCCGCCGCTGCCGAGATCCAGCAGTGTCCGGGGCGGCTGACGGCAGTAGATCTCGAACAAGCGCCGGTAAAACGCAGCCTCTTCGGCGTAGTCGCCCACCGGCGTCAACAGCGGATACCAATCCGCCAGGTCGCCGTAAAGCCTGATGGGCTCACTGGCAGTCACTTCCCGTTGCATGACCTTATGCAATCCTCCAATTCCTCTATCGCGGCTCGATGATCCACACATCTCGCCCTCGCCAGACACGTCCGACAAGCCGGGACCCGGCCAATCGCTTCGTTGCCGCTTCATCAGGGCGCTTTTCTGGGGACAATTATCACGAAAGGGCTCGATGGAAGCAACAACAAAACTGGCTCATCCGGTTTTTGCGCACTTCTGTGGTTGCACAACGTCCCGCGACCGGGGGGCGGGGGGCAGCGCCCCCATCGCACAGAAAAGCACGCAAGAACCGCATGGGCCTCCTATTTCAATGCTTGACCCCGTTCTTCTCCGTGGCCTTCGCGTTCTTCGTGGTGCCAGTCGCGAGAACAGGTCTTGCCTTCGGACCGCTGCGGATCGATCCTCCATCACGAAACTCCCGAAGGGCGCGAAGATTGGCGGAACGGGGGGCATGGAGCCGTGCCCCGTGTCCCGCAACTCGTGATCCGGGCCGCCGGTCACAGGTCGTCGGCGACGCGTGCGAAGCACGCCTGCCATGCTGCTGGCGGAAAGCGGAAAATCTCCCTTCCACGCCCGCCCCGGGCGTGTCCGTCGGGCCCGCTCAACCATGCCCTTGGCGGGAAGCAACGGGGGTTGAATAGAAGGGGTAGTCCAACAAAAGTACCTGACACGAATGGCACTGCCTTGATCGTGGTTGGCGCGGAGCTTGGGCGGCGGTGCCAGAGGCTGTGGTGCCATTTCATCGTGGATGAAGATCTTGCTCTGCGCCGTCAGATCGGTATCATGGTTTTGGCCTTCCT
>DATIKY010000096.1:0-6719 GCA_035476995.1 Sedimentisphaerales bacterium
GCGTCAACAACCGCCCCGACCGCGTCGAGCCGCGGGCGGTGAAGAGACGACCCAAGAAACAGGTGTACCTGACCGAGCCTCGATCTGTCGCCAAAGCACGCCTGCTCAATACGACATAGCTCTTATGGAAGTGCCATTCAGTTCAGCCCCTTTCTCGCGGAGCTTTCGCCAGCCATCGTACCATTCGATGTCGAAGCAGATCTGCGCCCCGAGGATGCCGATATCCGTTTTGAAGACAGGCGGCTCGGGACTGCCGGGCATGATGCCTCCCTCCATCTCGCCGGTCGTCGGATGCATTTTGCGGTACTGGCCGAGGGACTGGCCGTTGCGGTCGATGAAGACCGCGGCGTTGTAATACCGCCCGTTCTCGACCGTGTAGATCGGGCAGACGACGTGGCATTCGTGTTTGGCCGCGAAGTCCGCGAAGGGTCGCGAGAACCGCCCGATGGGCTCCTCCGAGGAATCGGCCAGCGGCGGCCGACCGGAGGACAGGTTCACGAAGGGAAACACCTCCGGCAGGCAGATGATGTCCGGCTCAAACGGCACAACCTCTTGCATGCGCCGGAACATCTGGCGGCTCATGCTCTCCACGGAATCAGCCTGGAGCCCATTCTGCGAGACGCTCGCGATCCACACCTCGCGAGGCAGGCGAGCCCCCCGCCGAACCGGCCCGGCCGCCGGCCGGCCCTCCCCGGGAGACACGGACGCACTCGCGGCGACCATCCCCAATCCCGACGAAGCCGATTGCATGAAGTACCGTCGCGTCAGTCCACCCCTGCTATCAGCCATCACAGTCCCCTTTCTATCTCAGGAAATCCGGCAGATACTCGGTCCCACCGGTCTCTTCTTCGACACGGTTCCGCTGCTGACGCTGTCTGGCACGTTCCTCTTTCAGGTCCAGATACGAGCCGCTCACGACACGGTCCTCTTTGCCCGGCCCGGCGACGACCCGGATCGCGCTGCCATCCAGCAGCTTTCGGCTCTTGACGTTGATGCTCCGGCACCGCATCTGGCACAGCCCGCAGCCGACGCACCGGTCCTCGCGAACTACCGGGGCGAGATACCCGCTGCCCTCGAGCGGCTCGCCCTTCTCATCCACCTCGCTGCCGACGCGGACAAACTCGATGGCATTGTACCCTGCCATCCGGCATTCATCCACACACATCTGGCACGCTTCGCGTCCGACGTGCGGCAGGCAGACACCGCAATTGATCTCGGCCAGCCCGATCCGAGCGGCTCGTTTTTCTTCGAGACTCAGGGCCCGTATCGCCTCGGTCGGGCAGACCTGCCCGCAGTTGTTGCAGCTTGGCTCGCAGCCCGACCAGTCCGCAACCACCTTCGGCGTCCAGAGCCCGTTGAATCCAAGTTCGAAGCCGGCCGGCTGCAGCACGTTGTTCGGGCAGACCTTGATGCACTGCCCGCACCGAACGCACAGTTGCAGAAACTTGTCCTCGGGCACGCTGCCCGGCGGCCGAATCGGCAGTTCGCGCGGCTCTATGCCGTCCCCAATCGCCAGAGGCACACCCACACCCAGTGCCGCCGCACCGCCCAACCCGGCCAGGACACCGCGACGCGAAAGGTCTACTCCGCCAGCGTTCTTGGCGCCGCTCCATCGCCACGGGAACTCGATAGCTCCCGCCGGGCACGCACCGCGACAAGCCCGGCAGGACGCGCAGCTCAGCGTCCGCGTCGAGAAATCCTCCCGGACCGCGGCAAACGAGCAGGCCCCGACGCAGCATCCGCACTTGACGCACTTGCCTGTCAGCCGACGTTCCGTCAAGCGAAGAAGGCTGAATAGAGAGAGCAACGCGCCCGTGGGGCACAGATAGCTGCACCAGAACCGCCGGCCCAGGAGACTCAGGGCGAACATCAGCGCGATCAGCACGATCGAAAGCACGTGGCCGACGTTCGCTGGCGGAACCAGGTACCAGCCTTTCAGGAACCCCGTCTGAACGGGCGCGAGCACGAAGAGCAGTGCCCGAGTCAGAACGGGGATGGCCGCCACGAACCCCGACAACAACACGCCAAAGGCCGCGGCGACCAGCACAATCGCCAGCAGCACGAACCTCGCATGATTCCACCGGCCAAACGGTCGCCCTCGTCTGCCGATGAGGCGGTCAAAGACGTCGAACAGCGTCCCCAGGGGACAGACGTAGCCGCAGAATGCCCGCGGCAGCAGCACGCCCACGAGCATCATGCCTGCTCCTGCGGCAAGGGACCAAACGAACATCCTGCCGGCGATAGCCGTGCTAACGCTGACCAGAGGATCCAGGGTCAGGAACAATTCGGCGTCCACAATCTCCCGGGCCCGGAACGCCTCCGCGTACTGCTTCGAGCCATATGGCCAGCACATCCAGAAAAACAAAGCCAGGAAGCCGGCGAGGCACGTCCCCTGGATCAGTCGCCGCACGGGCAACATCCGTGCCGGTCCGTGCGAGTCCGTGAGCGTCCGTGCTATCCTCCCGCTCACCGCCCGCCCGCCTTGCTCATGCCGCCGGCGAGGGCCTTGGCCGTTGCGTAGATGATGGCTTCCGAAGTCATCGTTGCCCCGGTGACGGCATCCACGCCCTTGACGCCCTGCCTCGCGATAATCTGGTTGGGCGTATCCGTGAGCGCGGAGTAGAACTGTTTCTCTCCATGCCTCGTCACGCGGACCGCCTCAATGCGCCCGCCCTGGACCGTCACCTCGACGTGCAGCGGACCGGCGTAGGCAAGGCTGGCGGCTGTGTACGTGCCGTCCGGGACCCGCGTGACATCCAGGGCATCGAACAACTGGATGCCTTCGATACTGGCCTTCGCCCGCTCCTTGCCCTGTTTGACGTCGCCCTCGCGACCGGCTGCATCCTGGCCCGCCAGGGCCTTGCGATAATACGCCAGCGCTTCGTCATACCGGCCTGCCAGACGACAGGCGTCGCCGGCGGCCAGATACCCGACTGTCGGCATGCCGGCCCTGGCCTTCTGCTCGGCCAGCTTCAGGGCCTTGTCGAATTCCCCCATGTCCGCCCACAGCTTGATCAGAGCGCCGTGGCGGGTATAGTCGCTCGGCGCCTGCGCGAGCGTCTCCACCGCCATCTCCCGACAACCCAGCCTCCAGTAGCAGTGGGCCAGATCGATCGGCTCGACGTAGCCGCCGTACTTGGCGGCGATTCGCCACCAGAACACCGCACGCGCGTAGTCCTCCATCAGATCGTGGAACATCCGGCCCAGCGTCTCCGTCGAACGGGCCAGCTTCGCCCGGTCGTCCTTGTGCCGAATCATCAGATGGTTCACCAGCTTGATCCCCTCTTTCCAACGGTCGGGGTTCGGGTTGATGACGTCCCAGAGGTACTGGCCGACGTTTCGACTGGCATCCCAGGGCCCGTCGTCCCGCAGAGGCCAATTCAGATCGAGCGTCGGCGGATACGTCAGCGGAACCGAATCCCACCAGTCCGGCTGCGTCGTCCCCACCTTCTGGATCAACGCCTCAATCTCCGCGAGGGTCCGCTTCACCGACCCTTGCGGCATCGCCGCCTGCCCGCCCCAGACAGTCGCCCACTGAATCGCCACACAGGCAACCACTGCGGCAGTCATCTTGCACCTCATGTTGCAGCCCCTATCTTCGTCCGCCGACGCAAATCAGATGAGAAAAGATCCGCAGGTACATCCGGCCGGCGGCGACCGCGGGCGTCGCGTGGCTCTTCTCGCCCAGCGGGTTGACCGCCAATAATTCGTACTTCGGCCCGGCCGCCAGGATTACGACGTCGCCATCGACTGTCACGCAGTACAGCTTGCCATTCACGCAGATCGGCGAGCCGTAGTACCGCCCTGCGGGTTTTTCGCTCCAGAGAACTTCGCCCGTGTCCGCATGCAGGCAGGACACTGTGCCCTGGTCGTGGAACAGAAACAACAAGCCACCCTGCACAACGGGCGTCGGCACATACGATACAACTCCACGATCGATCGCGTAGACCTCCGTGCCCACCGGTGAATCACCGGTCGGAGGCTTGACCGCGGCCATCCGAATGCCGCGAGCCCCCTCGCCGCAATTGGCCACGATCAGCCCCCCTGCAAGGACGGGCGAGCTGACCACGCGGGCCGGCAGCGCGTTCGGCGTCTTCCACAGGATCTCGCCCTTGGCGGGGTCCACGCCCACGATGCCGTACAGGTTGCCGGTGAAGACCAGTTGAGATCGCCCCAGCCCGTCCTCGAACACGCACGGCGTCGAGTAGGACGCATTGGGGTTCTCGGGATGTTCGCATCGCCATCGCATTTGCCCTGTCCGCCTGTCCAGGGCAAACCAGCCGCCAAGGACGCCGCCGGCCTTGTCCTGCTCGCACGAGAGAATCACCGCATCGCCGTAGAGGATTGGAGAGCTGCCCGCTCCATGCCGGGCGCGGGTCCCAGGCAGCTTGGCGGTCCACGCTTCCTTGCCCTCGAAGGTCCAGGCGGTCAATGTCGTCTGCTCCGTGCCCGTCCACGCCACATAGACGCGTTCCCCGTCGAGAGCGGGCGTCGCGCCGGCATAGCTGTTCAGACCGTTCATCGGCATCCTGGCCAGCGACTGTTGCCTGCGCCACAACTCTTTTCCCGTCGCGGCGTCCACGCACAGGAGCGTGCCCGTGAGCGACTTTTCATCCGCGCTGGTGACAAACACCCTGTCGCCCCAGACCACAGGCGAGGAATGTCCCCCACCGGGCAGGCCAATCTTCCAACGGACCTCTTCCTGGGACCATTTCACCGGGATGGCTTTGTCGTCGCTGAGCCCTTGCCCGTTCGGCCCGCGGAAACGCGGCCAGTTGTCCGCACTCGCTGAAGCGCAGACGGCAAGCACCAGCGTCAACACGATCTTCTGATCCGCGTACCCCTCTCCGGCGTGTTCGACCCGTCTACCCATCGGCACTCCTGCATTCCTGGCTCCGTCATCCGGCTCCTGGGCCGGCCTTGTGGCGACCTGCGGCGCCCCCGATGGGGATATTCTGACGGTACAAGCGGATTATGCAAGGGGAATGTGGATCGGAGAGTGTGAAGTGTCAAGTTTGAAGGTTCAAGTACATAGTGCGGCCGTTACTCCTTCACACCTCCAACTTCTCACTTGGTCAGAACTTCCTGACCAGTCCCACGACTACCGCCTCGATCCGGCAGTTGTCCGAGTAGATAGGCTCGTACCGAGCGTTGGCGGGCTGGAGCCGGGCTCGATCGCCTTCCTTATAGAAGCGTTTGAGCGTCGCCTCCCCCTCGTCGATCAGCGCGACGACGATCTGGCCGTTCTCCGCCCGCGAGGTGCGTCGGCAGATCACGTAGTCGCCCGGCCTGATGTTCTCCTCGATCATGCTGTCGCCCGAGACCCGCAGGGCGAACAGCTCGTCGCCTGTGCCGAAACAGGACCGCAGCGACAGATCGTCGTGATTCTCCACCGCCTCGACGGGCAATCCCGCCGCCACCTGGCCCACGAACGGAATGCCTTCGTCTGACGATTCCTCCTGCTCCGGTTCGGGGCCCTGCGTGTCTTCAAGCAGCCGTCGCCCCTGGGCCGTCAACTTCAAAGAGCGAGCCTTGCCCGGCGAAGTGGTAAGCAGCGATTTTCTTTGCAGTTCGCCGAGATGCTCGAACACGGTGCTTCGGCTCAGGCGAAGGTGCGACGCCAGATCGGCGATCGTCGGGGAATAGCGTTGGCTGCCCTGGAACGCCGCGATGTGCCGGAGCACTTGAAGCTGCTTGGGGGTCAAACCGTCGATGAGGTCTTCGCGTCTCGGCCGCATCCTGCGTCTTCTCCTGGCACGTCGTGGCTTGGGGTTGGGGAATCAACGGTTTGCTGTCGGCGGGCACGTCGTGGATCTCGACGCACCTCGTCCCGGCCAGCGTGCCCATGATCTCTCTGATCGATTCCAGCACCCGGGTCAGATGGCCCGACGAGGGGTCGTCGGACATCGTCCGTCCCGGCCAGACCGACTGGTAGTCGCCCCCAGGCCCGAATTTGCATGCCGGTTCGATCCGTCCAAATCTCTGCATGTCCATCCTTAGATATCCTCCGAGCGGTTTCCTTGCTCTGGGTCCTTCTTTTTCTCCATCCTTTCTATCGGCCGCCGGCCCGGAGAAACCCAAACAAAAACCGAACAACACCACGAACACAGCGATGCATTTTCCACATCCCGCAGAGCCTGAATTGGCGATCAGAGGAATATGGGACCCACGACGCAGAAAAGTGCGTAGCGGTGTGTATCGAAGCAATCCGGCTGCACGAGAGACAGCCCCTCTCCATCATTCAGAGGATCTGTTCTCGCGCAGAGACGCTGAGACGCAGAGAAGAATCACTCTTGCAGGCCGTTGACGGCACGGACGATGCCGTTCTTCATCAGGACCTTACCGAAGTTCAGCAAATAGCCCAGTTTACGTTCAGCGAGCGAATGTAGGTTCGGATCTGCTTCCTGTGACTGGCCGCAATCCTCTCGGCCGAGAGGATGTCCCGGTTGGCGTTGAGAAGTAGTTGAAAGAGGTCATGCGGTCCGGGTAACAGATAGGTGTCACACAACCGAAACTGTTACTCGTAGAAAGGACCGCATGATGGGCAAAAGCTACCAGAGAAAGACACGTCGTTCCAGAAGGAAAATGCAGGACCTCAACCAAGATGGGGTTCGGGTGGAGGTGGGCGAGGGGCAGGCCTCCTTCCAGATGGTGCTGCCGATGAGCCCTTTGTTGTCGGAAGTCGCGGGGGCCATCGAGCAGACCGCCACGCAGGCGGG
>DATIKY010000097.1:0-51700 GCA_035476995.1 Sedimentisphaerales bacterium
TGCGGGCCGCCTCAGTCGGCCGCAAGGCCTTCTGACACTCACGATCAGTGCCAACACTTGGATCAAAACGCGCCTGTTACAGATCCTCAATCAAATCCCAGCCAACGTCTGACCCGTCCATGTTTATGCAACGTTAGGGTAGTCACAGAGGTCCTTCCGCACGGTCTCGCCGTCCGGCATGTACGGCGGCACCTGGACATCTTCGGGTCTAATGCCGCTCTTGACGCCGGAGTCCCGCTCGTAGGGCCGGTGCGGGTCGTTGCTGCCGAACCAGAAGCAGAAGGGGGACCCTTGCGGGCGAGCTTTGAGGAAGGTCTGGAAATCCTTGAATGAAGGTCCCGCGGGATTGCGGGTTCGGCCCCCAGCCCTTGCGGGTGCACCCGACGTGATAGCCTGCTTTTTCCAGGAGATCGGGATAGATATCGAACCTGGCCGGCAGGGTGCTCCAGAGATTGCCGCCTTCCTCTAGCCGCCAGTGGTACTGTCCCGTGACGATCGACCCTCGTGACGGTGTGCAAGACGGGGCTGTGACGAAGGCGTTGCGGAACAGCACACCCTCGCGCGCAATGCGGTCGAAGGTCGGCGTCTTGACGACCTTGTCCCCGGCGATGCTCGCGTGTGGCCAGGACCAGTCATCCGCGATGCAGAACAGGATGTTCGGCCGATTGGCGTCTGTCGCCCGGCCGGCTGAGCCGCTCACGGCGACGCTCACGGCCCCCAGGCCGATAGTCTTCAGGAAGTCGCGGCGGGTGGTTTCATTGCGTTTCATTGGTTCTCTCCGTTGGTTGTGATTCTGCTCGAACCTGGCGGCGCCACTCTCGCAACTCCGCGAGCAGTTCGCTGCTCTTGTCGGGCTGCGTGTCCGCCAGGTTGCGTTGTTCGCCCGGGTCGGCGGCGAGGTCATACACCTCCACTGTGTTCGTATCGAAGAACTCGATGAGTTTCAGATTGCCCTTGCGGATGGCCCCGGCGGAGCGACCGCCGAGGAAATGGGGTGTCGCCAGCGGGTAGTGCCAGTACAGGGCCTCGCGGTCCATCGCGGTTCGGGGGTTCCGCAACATGGGAGCCAGGGACGCGCCGTCGAGGACGTGCGCTCGCGGGAGTACGCATCCGGCCGCCTCGGCGAACGTCGGGTAGAAGTCCATCGTGCAGACCGGGGTTTCGCACACGCCGCCGGGGCGCGTCACGTCGGGCCAATAGACGATGAGCGGCTCGCGGATCCCGCCTTCGTAGAGGCAGGACTTGCCCTCACGCAGCGGGGCGTTCGAGGTGACGCGAGTCTCGCCGCCATTGTCGCTGGTGAACACGATGACCGTGTTCTCCGACAGCTCCAGTTCGCGGAGCTTGTCCCGGATCTGGCCGACGCCGCGATCGATGCATTCGAGCTGGGCCGCCAGGTGCGGGTTGTTCCGAGGGGCCTGAAACCCTTTGCCGGCGTTCGGCTTGGCCTCGTACTTCGCGACGAGCGGGGGCTTGCCGTTGAGCCGGGTATGAACGGCGTAATGGCTCAGGTACAGGAAGAACGGCCGATCCTTGTGCCGCTCGATGAACTCGATCGCCTCGAGATTGCAGCGATCCACGAGATGCTCCCGGCCGGGTAGCCGTTGCTCGATCTCCCGGTTGAAACGGTAGGGGTGGAAGTAGCTTCCGTCGGCGATGCCCCGATTCTCCGAAACAAGCACCTCGTCAAAGCCGTGCTCGCCGGGCGGGGTTTCCGCAGCACCGTGGTTTGCGTAGCCGGTCAGATGCCACTTGCCGACGATCCCTGTGACGTAGCCCGCTTGCTTGAGCATTTCCGGGAGCGTCACGAGGTCTTTGGAGAGGTGTTTGGGGTCGTTCGGCCGCAGGTAGTCGGTGATGCCCGTTCTTGCGGGATACTGGCCGGACATCAGGGCCGCCCGGAACGGCGAGCAGACCGGTGCCGCGGCATAGGCGGCCGTGAATCGCACCCCATCGCGGGCCAGCGCATCGAGATGGGGCGTCTCGTTGAACGTGTTGCCGTAGCAGCCCAACTCGGCCCAGCCCAGGTCGTCGGCGAGGATGAAGACGACGTTGAGATGTCGCGGCGTTTCGCCGGTTCCCGCGCCGGAGCGCAGGCTTCGAGAGGCCATGAGCCCGACAGCTCCCGCAGCAGCCGTTCGGAGGAATTCCCTTCGTGTGGCAAGTGCGCTGCTCATGTTGCGATTTCTCCTGATGACTCAGGTGTTGCGAACGGTCAACTCCAATACCAGTCGCGTTTCATCCGTGATCTTCACCGGCTCGGCGATGCGAACGGGGCAGATCCAGAGGATCCGATCCCGGTCGGCGAAGACGATCGTCCGGTCCCGTGACCGGCGCGGCGCCTTGGCCGCCGTCAGGAACTTGCCGACCTTTTTCTCCGTGTCCATACCCAGCGGATGGAACCGATCGCCGCGTCGGCGCGGCCGCGCCACAACGGGCGGCTTGATCCGATCCCAGTCAAGATACTCGCAAAATGGGCCTTTGTCACCCGTGATCTCCGCCCCTTCGATTTCGCAATGCGGCAGAATCCTGGCATCAATCTCCACATCGGCAAAGGCAGTCCTGCCGGGGATGTTCAACGGGGAGGGAGCGTCGTGGGCCTTGGGACTCGATCCTTCGACGCCGGGCCGCAGAACGAGCTGACGGGATTCCAGACGGGCGATGAACCCGCTCGGCAGGGAGGTATGCTTCGCCTGTACCTTCGATCTCGCCAATCCCAGAACGCGTTGGTAGTGTGCTGCCGTCAGGTCCCGTTCGCCGCAGCCCAGGCTCATCAACGCACGTCGGATCAACTCGACCGCGATCAACTCCGGCAAGGAAGCCAGCCCTGATGCGTCGATGCGAACCGCGTCGTCGTCGGCCTGAGCCATCGTGGTCCACGCCTGCTGAGCTTCCTCGATGGCTCGGTCGTGGAGCTTGCCCGCGGATGCTGCCAGGTCTGCGAGTTCTTCGACGAGCAAGGCCTCGGATTCCTGCTGCAACAGGGGCAGCAGGCGGCGGCGGATGTAGTTGCGGGTGTAGGCGACGTCGGCATTCGTGTGGTCTTCCCGCCAGGGCAGGTTGCGTTCGTGGAGGTAGCGGATGACTTCCTCGCGGGTGACGCAAAGCAGGGGTCTGACCAGCGACAGTCCCTCGCCGAGGCGTCGTATCGGTCGGATGCCGGCCAAGCCACGGAAACCCGTTCCTCGCCGCAACCGTTGGACGACCGTCTCGGCGTTGTCGTTCTTCTGATGTCCGGTTGCGATCCACTCGCAACGGCGGTCGCGCGCAATCTCCTCGAGAGCGGCAAGCCGCAATTGCCTGGCGGCGGTTTCGATGGATTGCCGGTTCGTTTTGGCATGGGACGGCACGTCTACACTCCTGACGACGACGGGCAGGCCCATCTCGGTCGTCTGCTCGACGACGAATCGCTCGTCCGTGTCGGAATCGGTCCCTCGCAGGTGATGATTGATGTGGCAGCAGACCAGCGGTGCCTCAAGGCGTCCCGGGACTCGGAGCGTCCTGAGCACATGCAGCAGGCAGATCGAGTCGGCGCCGCCGGAGACGGCGACCAGGATCGCTCTGTTGTCCGCGAAGATGCCCTGCAGGCGGATGAACTCGAACACCTTGTCTGTGAGGCGGTCGTGCACGTGCTGCGAATTCCCAAATGAAAACGGGTCTGACGCTGTGTCAGACCCGTTGACCTGTCGAATGCTCCGACCGGAACTCAGTTGGTTCCGGACGTGGTCAATTCCTTGACCCGTCTCTCGGCCGGGATGCGCCATTCATCGAAGCTTGCCTCCTTGATGATGGCCTCCTGGTACAGGTTCAGGGCTTCGCTGCGGCGCTGGAGCCTTCGGTCCAGGATATTGGCGGCGCGGAACCTGGCGGGATATGGCGTGTTCACATCCCACTGATAAGCCCGCTGGAAGGACAGCAGCGCCAGCGTGTAGTCTTTGAAGTAATCCTGAATGTGGCCCATTCTGTAGGCGGTATCGTCAATCTTGTCGCTCGTAGGGTACTTGCGGATCAGCTCGCCGTACTTGGCCAGCGCGGCCCGGAGCACTTCTTCGTTCTTGAGAATCGGTGCCGAGAGCGGACCGGCGCTGCGTTCGAGCCGGACCGCTTCGTTGTATAGTTCGTCGGCCGCCGTGATGCGCTCGCTGGCCCTGAGGGTGGCCGGCATCTGGGCTTCGACGATGTAACGGTACATCGGGATGCGATCCAGGGCCGTTAGTTCATCCTTAGCCCAGGTGGCTTTCTCGTGGTCGCCCATGGCGTCGTAATGCTGGATCAGGGCCTGCAGGCTGCGACGATAAGCTTGGCGATGCATGGTCAACTGCTCGACCAAGTCGATTTGATCGGAAGAACTGGGTGTCGCCAACGGCACCGGCTCCGCGGTGTTCATATACGGGCTCGACCGTTGCGGCAACTGCTGGCTGATCCCTGTGTTGCTCTGGCATCCTACGACGATGGTCAAGATGAGAATCGCCGCTGTGGTTGTAACAATCCGTGTCATCCTAAAGGCCTCCTTAAGCACTGCCAACGCATTCTTTACCGGTCCGGGCCCCCTGCACAGGTGCGTTCCGCCTCCGCTGTCTATGCCTGTCAGCACGCCACGGGCGCATTTCAGGAGTTCAGTTAAGCCGAACCGGCTCCTGGCGTCAAGTCCCAACTCGCGGAAAAACTCACAAATCCTGCATCCTGCCAGGCGGCCGGCTCCACTGACAACCCAGACTGCCAGAGAAGATGCAAAAGTCATGTATGAGCGATCCCTGGGACGTATCTATAGTGGTAGAAGAGCATGAACGATCGCGAATCCAATGAGGTGATGCTGGTGTGTGCCGCCCGTCGGGGCGATAAGGACGCCCTCCAGACGTTGCTCAGTCGCAACTGGAGCTGGGTGAGGGGGCTGGTGTACGGTGTGCTCCGCGATGCGAGCGATCTGGATGACGTGATGCAGGAAATCTGCGTCCGCGTAATCACCCGGATCCAAACGCTCCGCGAGCCCGAGCGGTTTCGAGCCTGGCTGGCGATCCTGGCGCGGCGCGAGGCGATCAAGGCCGCTCGCCGACGAAAACCCGAGCCTGTTGGGCAGGACGAACCCCAATACGCGATCGATCCTGCGGAGGATGTTGCGAAGAAGGAGTTGTTCGGGCGGGTGCTGGAGGCGGTTCGAGAGCTGCCTGCCAAGTATCGCGAGGTCTTCATGCTGGCCCATTCCGGCGGACTGACCTACGCGCAGATGGCCGAGGCGCTGGACGTTCCGATTACGACGATGCAGATTCGCCTGGTCCGGGCCCGGCAGATGATCCGGGACCGGATCGCCCCGCAACTGGACTGCGTATCACGGGGCGATCGCGGAATACCACAAGCAGAAGGTGCATGACACATGAACACCCAAGACGACAGACTGGAGATCCTCATCGGCAAACTTCTGGACGGAGAGATTTCCCCCTCGGAGCGACGGGTTCTCGACTGCCAGTTGGAGAAGGACAGTCGAGCCCGGGAGCTTCTGGAGCAGATGCGCGTGCTGCACGAATGCGGTGGTGAGATCGCAGATCGCAATGTGCATCAGGGGGGGGCGGCCCCGGAAGAGGTCTTCGAGCGGGCCTGGCGGCAGAGCCAGGGCTCCGTCCGGCTGCGGATCATCCGCCTTGGTGGTTGGTCTCGGTTCGCGGTCGGGGTGGCGGCCGGACTGCTCCTGGGACTGGCGGTGCATTTGGTGCCGGACGGAGGTCTTCAGCCTCCCACGGATCTGGCCGGCCGGGAAGTGGTAGCAGGGGATACGCCCGTCCAGGCGGAGGGCCTCAGAGAGAGTTGGCGAGGGCTGCAGCCGCGAACTCCCGACCAGGTCACCCGCGAGGTGGAGTGGTATGGCTTCACCGATCCAGCGGGCAATCAGTGGCTCATTGAAGGGTACCGTGAGGGCGTGGTCAAACCCGCCTCCTATCACGGCGGTCTATGATGAAAGGAGATCCTATGAAGAGAAGTGCGTTGTTGTTCGGATGCGTGGTTCTGTGGATGGTCGGTTCGGCGTGCGTTGCTCAGGGCCAGCGGGCTCTGATGGGCGTGGAACTGGATTCCGCTCCCTTGCCCGAGCTGTTGACCAGGCATCTGGGTTTGGAGGCCGGACAGGGTGTCAGGATTCGCAACATCATCGTCGACAGCCCGGCGGACAAAGCCGGTCTGGAGCGTGATGATCTGGTGGTCGGCTTCCAGGGCAACAAGGTCGTTGGCGTGGAACAGATCGTCGAAGGGGTTCACGCCGCAAGGGTAGGCGACGAGGTGTCGCTCGATGTCATTCAGCTCGGTCAGCGCAAGACTCTGCGACTGAAGCTCGAAGCGGCTCGGGAGAGCCGGCAGCTCAAGCACCCGGCGGAGCCGGAAGCGATGACGACCTGGCGGCCGGGCAAGGTCTTCAAGATCGGTCCTGACGGGCAGGATTGGATGGAGGTCCCCTTCGACAAGATGCCCGACTTCAACGTGGACGTGAATCGGTTCTTCAAAGAGATGCGTGTCTTCCGCCACCGCGCGGATAACGAAGACTTCACGATCACCATCGAAGGCGATCCCAAGGACGAGGACGCCACGGTGATCGTTCAGGCCGGCGGGGAGGAATACCGAGCCACGGTGGGCCAACTCGACACGCTCCCCCAGAAGTACCGCGACCGGGCGCGCGAGGCGGTTGAGAACGCTCGCAAGGACGTCAGGAACGATGTAGTCATCGGGAGAGGATTCCGCTTGCCTGAGCCGCCCCGTCCGGAGGCGTACCAGAACTACCTCCGTTCGATTCCTCGCCCGGACATGGAACGTCTGTCCGAACGGACGGATCGGGCTGTGGAACGGATTCAGGAGCAGATGGAGCGTCTCCAGGAGCGAATGCAGGCTCTGGAGGAACGCAACCGCCAGATGTTGGAGCGGTTCCTCGACAGGAAAGACACGCCCAATGAGAAGGGGCCCGCCCCCGAGAAGCCTGCGGTCGTTCCGCCCGGAACCGGCGACCCGATCTGAGACCTGTTCGTGCCGACAGCCAGGGACTGTTCCTCACGGGACGGTCCCTGGCGGTTTGTGTCGGCGGTGATGTTCGTAGCGTCTGTGCCGATTCGATTCCCCATCTCCGTCTGCGTCTTTGGATCCTGCCCCGCGGAGTCGCGCTGTCCCCGAGTTGCCCGGTCCTCATTTTGGATTGACAAGGTCCTGCTTAGGAGGTATACTATACTCTACAAGGGATCGACGCAGGGGGGCCTTCGCACCGCCTTCCTGGATCATCGAGAGGTGGGTGAGTTCGTTGAAGACCATCGCTACAGTCAATCAAAAAGGCGGTTGCGGCAAGACGACGACCGCGATCAATCTATCGGCGGCCCTGGCGGACATGGGCAAACGGGTCCTGCTGATCGATCTGGATCCCCAGGCCCACGCCACCATCGGGCTTGGGCGGGATCCGAACTCTTTCCCGCGAACCATATACGATGTTCTGACGAAGCCCGGCGTGGCGATGGCGGACGTCGTGGTTCGTACGACGATCGACCGCCTGGACCTGGCTCCCTGCAACGTGCTGTTGGCCGGCGCGGAGCTGCAACTGGCGACCGTCTCGGGCAAAGAGCTTCTCCTGGGCGCAGGGCTTCGCGGCGTCCGGGACGCCTACGACGTCTGTGTGATCGATTGTCCGCCCTCTCTGGGCATCCTGACGCTCAACGCCCTGGTCGCCAGCACGGATCTCGTCGTGCCGGTTCAGGTTCACTACTACGCCCTCGAAGGGCTTCGTCGCCTGCTCGACACCGTGGGCATCATGCGGCAATGGTTTCACCCGTGTTCCGTGGAGAACATCGGCCTGCTTCTGACCTTCGTGGAGGAGCGGACCACGTTCAGTCGGCAGGTGCAGCAGCAGATGCGAAGCATCTTCGGCGATTTGGTCTTCGAGACGGTGATTCACCGCAACGTCCGGCTGGCGGAGGCGCCCAGCGCCGGGGAACCGGTCCTGCGGTACGCCCCGCACAGCAAGGCCGCGGTCGATTACCGCGCGTTGGCTGCCGAGATCCTGCAAGTCGCTCCGCAAGCCGCAGAGCCCGCGGAGGATCGCATCCGACGAGGCATGCAGAAACAGGTGAGCGCCATCTTCCAGGGCGCGTGGATTCCCAAACGCCAACGCTCCCACAATCCCTTGGGGCCGATGCCTCCGTTTTCGCTGGAATCCACCTGATCCGATCCCGGCCGCGGCAGACCGTCGAGACTCACAGCCCGCAGCCCAAGCTTCTCGCGAGAAAAGCCGCTCAAGGCCGGATTCGTCGAACCGGGGTTTCTGGTTTGTGGTAGAAACCATGTGCATCCTCTTGCGGGGTATACGCCTGAGAGATGTGCATGTTTCGACGGATTTCTGTGGGACCGGCAGCCGCTGTGGTTGCATCTACCGCTTGGAGTTTCTTCTTGCTGGTTTCGACGCACGCCCCGATACGACCGACTCTGACGATAGCTTCCAGGGCAAGCCGCAGCGGCTGCCGGATCTCACGGCTCGATGGGGGGTGACGTCGTATCCCTCGACGGAACAGACAGATCGGAGGCCCGGTCAGGCTTTGGCCCCGGTCGTCTCTGTGCCTGCGAGCATGCCTTTCCAGCGGCTGATGTGCCCATCCTCGTCGGCCTGGTCCTTTTCGATCACCTTGCGGGTCTCGTCGTCCCACTCGATGGTCCTGAGCAGTTCGTCGTAGTGGTGCACAGCCTTGCTTTCGACCCAGACCCCGGTCTTGAAGATGGCCTCCCTGCCCAGCAGACGGGAACCGAAGCCGAAGGCGAAACCCACCATCCAAAAGGCGGGCCTCAGGATGCTCGGTCGAAAGCCGTATTCGTACAGCTTGACCTGGAAATCCTGGTAGTGGCCCATCTCGTTGCACATCGCGGCGATCAACATGCTGTTGATTTCGCTGCGCTCTTTGGTGATCTGGAACTTGTAGATCGTCTGGGCCATCAGTTCCAGCGTGTGCAACGTCCGCAGGCCTTTGCGGATCGCGGCCAGACGCTCGGGAGCAAAGCCTTCTCCACGCAGGGCGAACTGCTCGGCCCGCATCTCCGGGCGAATGATGGAAATGTCGTATTTCGGTTTCGATGCGGTCTCTTGCTGCGCCATGTGCCTATCCCTTCATTGTCCTGTGAGAATACTCAAATGTCCCTGGTGTTCTTCTACGCCGATTCCCTGTGCCGGTTCGGCAAGGGTCTGCCGGACATTCTTTCATTCTCCCTCCTTGCCGTCAACCATCCGGAGTCGCAGGAGATTCTGGATTGTGGCGCGTTTGTGGCGATCTCCGTCGTCGCGGAGGGGATGGCATTCGGATCGAGAGGTCTGCTTGGGGACCGCCGCAGGGGCGACATTATGGGGAGTGTCCTCCCCAGGGGACGGGTAGGGTAGTTTCGGAGTGAGAAAGACTGTAATGGGGGCAGATTGATCTTGACATGCGATGGGATTTGGGGTACAATCTGACGTATCAAATAGGGTGGGCCGTAGGACACGTCTCAAAACAGTTTCCGAAGTGTTGCCAAGTGTCACGAAGGGTCCAGGCACAGATGCAGGGATCGTGGTCGTTCCAGGGTCTCGTATTGTTCCAGTTAACGATGAAGCGTCCCGTGCCACGCGAGATGGAGATGGGTATGAAAAGAGTTTGGGTTCTGGTGGCGGCGCTGTTGATCGGTTGTATGACGGCTTCTTCGCAGGCCTATGTGACTCTGTATGTGGATGGGGACGGGTACTCTTCGAGTTTCAGCGATTCCCCCTCGAACGGACCGGATTGGCGGAAGGTGGACGAGGTCGGCACGCATGACGGCAACGCGTCGTATATCTACAGCAGCACCAACGGCGCCGTCTCGATGTTCACCTTCCAGAATCTGGATCTGCCGCTCGACGCGACGATCGACTACATCACGGTGGACGCTGTGATACGCTTCGACAACGACAGCATGCGTAATGGCTATTTCGGCATCCGCACCGGCGGCACGAACTACTGGGCTCCCTTGGTGGCCGGCTCCAACAAGGGCTGGAACACCTACAGCCAGACCTATGCCACGAATCCCAACGGGGACATGGCCTGGACCGACAGTGCGATCGACGGTCTGCAGGCGGGTTTCCGCGTCGGCACTGAGGGCCACAGCGGATTGAAAGCGACCCAGATCACCGTCGATGTCTACTATACGCTGGCCCAGATTCCCGACCCGGATCCGGAGCTGAGCATGGTTGTCCCCCCGGTGACGGTGCCGGCCCCGCTTTCGATTATGCTGACCAGTCTTGGCACCGGCCTCGTCGGTTGGCTGCGGCGTCGCAACGCGGTCTGATTTTCGACCACACATCGTGAGAGATTCCTCCTCCGGGTGACAGGGGCAGTCTGACGACTGCCGCTGTCGCCCGGTTTCATTTGAGGGGATCTTCCAAGGCTTCGAGAGGATCTCGACTTGACGGGGCGACGGCTTGCTGGGATCATGGGCGGCGGTCGGCGACTTGCTCAGCCGCAAGTCGGCTGTCGATGATTCTCGAAGGAGTACGGTCATGAGAACACCCGGCGTACGAGATCTTGCTGCGTTGACGATTCTTGCAGGGCTTCTGTTGTCGGCGGGACCGGCGCTCGGTGTCGAGCCGAACCAGCCTTCGACGCAGGAAGGGACATCGGCCTCCCTGCCGATTCCCAAGAAGAGGGGACACGTGCGAATCGCGACTCTGGGGCCGCGGTCGCCGTCGGTCGCCGGGGCTGCTGAACCGCAGGCGGTCGTCGCCCAGGTGATCGCCCACTGGAGACGCGAATTCTCGCAGGTGTTGCCGGACCGGCCGGATCTGATCGTCGTGCCGGAGGCTTGCGACCGCGTCGGAGGGTTGTCGCGAGAACGACTGGGCGAGTACTACCGCGTGCGAAAGGACCAGGTCCGCGACTATTTCGCCAAGGTTGCGGCGGAGAACCGCTGCTATCTCGTCTACTCGGCCGCCAGGCAGGTGGAGGACGGCACCTGGCGCAATTCCAGCGTCCTGATCGATCGGCAGGGGCAGGTCGTGGGCGTCTACAACAAGAATCACGTGGTCATCGAGGAGACGACCGAGTCGGGCATCCTGTGCGGGCGCGAGGCGCCGGTCTTCGAGTGCGATTTCGGACGGGTGGCCTTCGCGATCTGCTTCGATCTGAACTTCGATGAGTTGCGGCTGAAGTACGTCAAGGCCAAGCCGGACCTGATCGTGTTCTCCTCCATGTACCACGGCGGCCTGATGCAAGCCTACTGGGCATACTCCTGCCGGGCGCATTTCGTGGGGGCGATTCACGGCCTGCCGTGCGAAATCCGCAATCCCCAGGGCGAGGTCCTCGCGTCCAGCACGAACTACTTTGATTACGCGGTCGCCGACGTCAACCTTGACTGCCGCCTGGCCCACCTGGATTACAACTGGTCCCGGCTCCGCGAGTTGAAGAGCAAGTACGGCCCGCAGGTCACGATCAGCGATCCCGGATTCCTGGGTTCCGTGCTGATCACGAGCGAACATGAGGCGGTCTCCGTGGACGACATGATTGCGGAGTTTCGCATCGAGTTGCTCGACGACTATATGGTCCGCGCCCTGGCGCATCGCCACGCGCCGGGGAATATCGAATGATCTGTCCCCAGTGATGGGCGACCGGTCGTTATGAGACCTGTCGTCTTCCAGCGGTTATCCGGGGGGACGCGAGGGTTCAGGACGGTTGTTTCGCTGCGCCATATTCGATTCTCAGACCCTCAAAAAGCTTAAGCGGGTCCCGCGGAGAACCGATAAACCTCTGGAATGGATTGCGCACGCTTGATAATTCGTGTTCGCAGGAGTGTCCGCGGAGCGGGGCTGTCCCTCATCGTCGCGGTTGTCGTGGCGGGTCTGGCCGGATGCAACAACAGGGTCCTCGACCCCAGCCAGATCGGTCGGTTCCGTCCGACGCCGGCGGTGAGCGTCATTCTGGACTCGCTGGGCGTGGCGGAAGAGCCTCCCCTGGCCTGGGAGACCGCAGAAGAGCCCCGACTGGACGACATCCGGTCCGAGACCGGGGACTATGTCTTGCAGCCGGGCGACATCGTGCAGGTGGCGATCTTCGAACTCCTCCAGGAGGGGGCTGCGGTCATCAACAACTACACCGTCACGGAAAGCGGCAAGCTTTCGATTCCCGAGGTCGGGCCCATTCAGGCCGCGGGGCTTACAGAGTCCCAGCTTGAGGAGGCGATCCGCCGGGCTCTTTCGCCCAACATCCTTCGCAATCCTTCGGTCACGGTCATGCTGTACAGCTCGCAGCAACGGGCGTTCTCGATCCTCGGCAACGCCGTCCCGGCGCC
The DNA here is from genome assembly GCA_035476995.1 of Sedimentisphaerales bacterium. Lineage (GTDB taxonomy): Bacteria > Planctomycetota > Phycisphaerae > Sedimentisphaerales > Anaerobacaceae > PLanc-01. Next base: position 12,295 of record DATIKY010000097.1, read on the forward strand.
CGGCCGGTACTTCATTCCCCGCTACGACTACCGCTTGACCGAAGCGCTGGCGACGGCTCAAGTGGCGATGCAGTATAACGTCAGCCATATCTACGTTTCGCGGAGAGAAGGGGCGGGCGAAAAACGGCCCTCGGAGAAACCCAGGCCGGGGCAGGTGCCCGAGCTGGAGACCCTTCAACCCGGTTCCTCGGTGGGGCAGCCGATTCCGACAGTCCCCGGCAGCCCTGCCACGTCCAGGAGAGACATCGCGGAGCCGTCGGAACCGGCGCAGAGGTACGAGAACGAGCGAGAGATGCTCGATCTGATCTCGCCTCAGGCGAGGGCATGGCCGCAGAGCGACAAGGTGATCGGACGCCCGACCGAAGCGTTTCAGGCGAACAACGACATGACGGCCTCAGTGTTGCCGGGCGGGTTCCGCGTGCTGGTTCCGATCCCGTCTCAGGGGACGCTCAGAACGGCGCCCCAGGGCATCGTGCAATCGCCTGTCGAGTTCGGGCCTTCGTATTCCGCTTCCGCGGCCAATCCGGTCGTCGACGCCAGGAACGCTCCGCGAATGGAATGGATCTATGACGGGACCCAGTGGAAACAGGTCCCGGCCAAGAGCGGGTCCGCTCCCGTCGTGCAGCCTCCGGCTGCGCAGACGCCGTTACAGGCTCGCTCTTCGATCCCGACGCCCGCGCAGACCTTGTTGCAGAACGTGCCGCAGACGGAATGGGTCCTCCGCAACGGCGCCTGGGTCCAGGTGCCTCGCGGCCAGGCTCCGCCTCAGTCTCAACAGCCTCAGCCCCCGGGCGCCAGGCCGCCGGCGGTTGTCGCGCCCGCGTTGCCGACGACGCCTCCGATCGACTTGGACTGGGAGCTGGCTTCGCAGACTCGTTCGATCCGCATCCCGGCCGACAAGCTGCTGGCGGGCGACTCTCGTTACAATATCGTCATCAAGCCCGGCGACACGATCCACGTTCCGGTGGATCTGATCGGCGAGTTCTTCATCATGGGCAACGTCAACAAGACCGGCGTGATCAATCTGACGGGCCGGCCGATGACGTTGATGATGGCGATTGCCGCCGCCGGCGGGCTGGGACCGCTGGCGATGCCGCGGCGCGTGGAAGTGACCCGAAGGATCGGCACGAAGCAGCAGGAGATCGTCATGGTGGATCTGGACCGGATCGCCAAGGGCGAGCAACCCGATTTCTTCATCAAGCCGAACGATCTGATCAATGTGGGGACCGACGCGACCGCCCGGTGGCGTGCCGTGCTGCGGAACGCGTTCCGAGCCACCTATGGGTTCGGCTTCGTGTACGACCGGAACTTCGCCGATGCGGATTACGGAAAAGGATTCCAGTTGCCGAGTTGGTTCTAGCATGGCTCCCGTGGCGGATCCCTCGCGGACCCCAGGACAGGACGCGGGTCCGTTCGTGGCGGATCGGACGTGGAGCGAGCTGGGGCCGCATGTCTGGCTGAAGATCCTCGTTCTTGCGGGACTGCTGGGCGTCCTTTTCCGCACGGAGATCGGGGAGATGGTTCATTTGTGGCTGACCGACCCGAGCTGGTCGCATGGCGTCCTGATCCCCTTGTTCAGCCTGTATTTCGTCCATCAGAGGCGACGTGAAATCCTGAGCCTCGATCCTGTGCGCGATCCGCTGTGGGAACGGCTCTCCGGTCGTCGCCCGCAACGGTTGCTCTCGAATCAAACCCGCGCGAACTACCTCGGTTTGCCGCTGTTGCTGTTGATCCTGGCCTTCTACGTCTTCAATGTCGTCAGTCCCGCGGGATACGCCTATCTGCGGCCGATCTCGATGATCGCGACGGCAGCGGCGGTGGTCCTGTTCCTGGGTGGATGGCGAATGGTCCGCTGCACGTGGCTTCCGATCGCGTTCTTTGTCTTCGCGATCCCTTTGCCCCGTCGGTACTACTTGGGCCTGACGATGCCCATGCGACAGCTCTCGGCCGCCATAGCGACGACGCTGCTGAACCTGATCCCGGATCTCGAGGTCACCGCGAGCGGCGTGGTCATCGAGGTTGTATACCGGGGGCGGCGTCTCGATCCGGCGCTGGACGTCGCCGAGGCGTGCAGCGGAATGCGACTGTTGATGGCGTTTCTGGCCCTGGGCGTGGCGATGGCCTATCTGCACGAGCGGCCTCTCTGGCAGCGACTGGTCCTGCTGGCCAGCACGGCGCCGATCGCGATCTTCTGCAACATCGTTCGCGTGACCGTCACAGGGTTTCTCTACGTCCTGGTCGGCCAGGAATACACGCAAGGGATCTACCACGATATGCTCGGTCTGGCGATGCTGCCTCTGGCCTTCGGTCTGTACGGGCTGCTCGCGTGGTTCATGGCCAGCCTGTTCATCGAAGAAGACGAAGGGGGCGGCCAGGGCGTCGTCGTCAGGAGGCGGGCGAATGGATAGGCGATTTGCCCATCTTGCGGCGCGCGTGGAGCCTTCGTTCGTTTTGTGCGTCGCGGTGCTGGCTCTGGCGGCCGGCGGGATGTCCGTCGCCACGCGGAAGCTGGGCCTGTATCTCGAGAAAGAGCCGCTGCCGCTGAAGACGCCGCTGGACGCATTGGACGCCGGGAAGCTCTCACCCTTCCGCGTCACGGCCCGACACGAGATCGAGAACGCGGACATCCTCGAATCCCTTGGAACCGAAGACTACATCCAATGGGTCCTGGAGGATCCCTGCCAGCCTGCACGCAGCCCGACGAGGGAAGCGCTCGTCTTCATCACGTACTACCGGCTCCCCGATCGGGTCCCTCACGTGCCGGAGGAGTGCTACACCGGTGGCGGCTATCAACGTCTGAACACGGATGCCGTCAGTTTTCAGATCGGGCAGGCTGACGACCGTCGGGCCATTCCTGGACGCTACCTGCGTTTCAACAAAAAGGCGGGGGACCTCTCCTTGGCGTTGCAGCAGTTTCCCGTGCTGTACTTGTTCCGCGTCAATGGAGAGTACGCCGGGAGCCGGGATGACGCCCGCATGGCCCTGAACAAAAACATCTTCCGTGAACATTCGTACTTCTGCAAGATCGAGCTGGTCTTCAATCAGTCGCGCGTCGCTCCGGCAAAGGAGGAAGCGGTGGACGCGGGAGAACGAATCCTGACGGCGCTGTTGCCCGTTCTGGAACAGGAGCATTGGCCGGATTGGGAGTAAAAGGAATCGTCGGCTCCGCCAGGACGCGTGCTCTCGTGCGTCCTGACGAGGTCGGGAAAGGGGATTACCGATGGCGAGAAGACGCCTGAACAAGAAGGCGGCGCTGATGGGCACGACGGTGCTCCTGCTGCTGGTGATGATGGTGGTGTTCGTCTTCCTGCGGCTCAATCGCGACCCGGCGCCCCTGATCGCCGACGGCGATGTCGCCTGGGCGGCGAAGGATTTCAAAACGGCGAGGGAGAATTACGAGAAGGCGTACGGCCTGGTCGATTCGCCCGAGATGCGGATTGACTTGTTGTTCAAACGAGCGGATGTCTATCGGGAATTGGGCCTGTGGGACAAGGTGCAGGGGTGCTGGGAGGCGATCGTCACGATCGATCCGCAGAATGTCAAAGCTCATCTCGGCCGGCTCAAGTACTCCTATGTCCTCGTCGACAGTCTGGGGGTAGTGGGGCGAAGCGTCAGCGGGTATTGGGAAGAGGTCCTTACGCAGGCTCGAAAGACGTTGAACGTGATCGAGACCGCCGGGTTGCTGGAGGCCGCGCGGGTCGAATGGGAGCCTTCCTTCGGCCAGATCCAGGATCGAGGATGGAGCCGCGGCGCAGCAACGTTCGGTCCGCATCTGCACTTTGTCAAGGGGCGGGCCGCGATGGAACTGGCGGGCATGGGCGCCGTTGCTTCTCCCGGCGATTTGCTCCGCGAGGCCCAGGCCGACCTGGAGCAGGCCAAGAAGCTGGATGGGACCAATCCTCAGGTGTACCACTGCCTGTCGCAGGTCTTCGTGGTGCAGGGCAGGATCGCCGCGTCGGTCGGCAACCGCAGCGAACAGAGCCAGGCCGAGAAGCGGGCGGACGAAATCCTGGCCGAGGGACTGCGCGCCGCGGGCGATTTCCCCGAGGCGCACATCCACGTTCTGGCGAGAAAACTCAATGTCGTCCAGCGGGGGACGATCTCCGAGGCGAGAGAACAGATGAAGGCCCTGGAATCCGAGTATGACGCCATGACCCAGCGGTTTGCGTCCAGCGCGCAGGCCCACGCGGCCAAAGCCCAGTTCCTTTCGTTCTTCGCAGCGTACCTCGACGCGGCATCGGCCCAGGGCAAGCTCGACAGGGCGATCGTCGCCGCCCGACAGGCGGGAACGCTCGACCCGGAGAACCCCGAGCATGCGATCCTGTCGGCCAGCTACTACTACCGGAAATCCTCGATCTACAAGGATGCGTCGGCCCTGGAGGCCATGATCGATCTGGCGGATCGGGCGCTGCAATTGGCGGACGCGCAGGACACGCCCGGCCCGACGCAGACAGCCCGACGAGTCAATCGCCTGTCTCTCTGCTCGCTGCTGGCGCGAGGTTGCGTTGAACGGGTTCTCTCGATGCCCGCTTCGGATCCCGCAAGAGATGAGCTGCTGGCCCGCGCCGAGGAGGCGGTTCGCCAGATCGGACAGATCCAGGGCAGCGGGGACGACCCCGAGGTCCTCAAATGGCGAGGCATGCTCGAACTGGCCCGGGGACAATCAGGCAAAGCAGTCACAAGCCTTTATGCCGCCTACGAGCAGAACAAGGCCGCCAACGCGCCGGGACAGCGCGATCCCTACCTCGCCATGACGCTGGCCTCGATCTTCAAGGAGACTTCGGAGATCGGCGCGGTCATCGACTTTCTGGGCACCGCGCTGGGCGCGGGGATCATTCATACGAAACCCGACGCCATTCTGGACTATGGCGACGCGCTGCTGTCGGCCGGTACGTACGACGGAGCGTTCGGCGCGGCCGGCTCGTTCGATGAGCGGTACGGCGCCACCGACCGGAGCCGGCGGCTGCGGGTCAAGGCTCTGATCGCCAAGGGCCTCGTTTCCGAAGCGGAGGACGCGCTCGCACAACTGAAGGCCGAGGAAGCCGCGGTCCTGTCGCTGCATCTCGATCTGGTTCGGGGCAAAACCACGCAGGTGCAAGCCGCGATGCATCAGCAACAGGTCGCCGGCAGGACGTCGTCCGGAACCGGGGCACGTGATCAGGAGCCGTCCGACGCCGTTCGTGGTCTGACCGCCCAACTGCTCGGTCACCATCGTCGCGAGGCGGACCTCACGCAGCGATTGCTGAAGGTCGATCCCGATGCGGTCGAGGAACAACACGTCGTGCGTCTCTGCGAGTCGTTGGTCGAACAGGGGGACATCGGAGCCGCCAAGACCGTCGCGGATGCTTATCTCCAGCAGTTGCCGGACAGTCCCGCGGCCTTGTTCTACCGGGCTTTCCTGGCGGAGCCGGACCCGAAGAACTGTTCCCAAGCCAGACGGATGCAAATTCAGGGCCAGGCGCTCGGCGCCATCCGGGACCCGATTCGTCGGGCCCTGGAACTCGGCGTCTTCTATCGACAAGCCGAGCAACCGGACCAGGCGGCCGCACAGTGGCGAAGCGTGTTGGACGCTACGGTTTCGCAGGCGGCGCAGGACATGCCTGCCTATCTGAAGATTCGCAACATCAGTCCTCGCCATGTGGCGGTCGGCAACCTCTTTGATCTGGCCCGCCAACGGGAGGATGGGAGGCTTGCGGAGGAGATGGTCAATCTGGCGCGACGCGAGAATCTGGACGATTGCGGCGGCTCTCTCTACGCGGCCCGACTGGCCTTCTCGCGGCAGCAGTACGACGCTGCGCTGGCCCACCTGGACCAGTGCCTCAAGCACCGGCCGGTCTTTTCCCAGGGATACCTGCTTCGAGGCAACGTCAAGGCGGCTCTCGGGCGGGAGCGGGAATCCATCGACGACATCCGCGAGGCGTCGCGTCTGAATCCGACGGACCCGACGATTGCCAAGTCGTTGGCCAACGCTCTGCATCTGCGGAACAACACGCTGGGCGGAAGCGCTTCGTCGGAACAGAAGAGCGAGGCCCGGCAAGCGTTGGAGCGAGCCATCCATCTGAACCCGCGGGACGTTCAACTGCTCTCGGGTTACGCCGGCCTGGTGGGCGAGGAAGACCCGATGAAGGCGATCGCGATTCTTCAGACGATCCACGTCAACGCGCCGACCCTTCAGAACGCGGTGATGCTTGGACGACTGGCGACCGAGGCGGCGCAAAAGGAGGCCAATGAGCAGAAGAAGAAAGCGTTCTTTGCGGTGGCGGAATCTGCGTTCGAGCAGGCCCGAGAGATGAACGCGAGCGATGCGTTCCTGCTCGAGAATCATGCAGCGTATTTCCGCGCCCGGGGTCAGAACGACAAAGCCCGACAGTTGCTGGTCGAATCGAACGACAGCCGGCTCCTGTGGCGGCACTATTTTCGCGTCCGCGACTTCGCGGAAGCCAAACGGCTGCTCACAAAGCTATATGCCCAAAGCGACAGTCGGGTGGACGCCCTCAAGGGGTTGCTCCTGGTTGCCGAAGAGACCGGCGATCGGCAGGGGGTGAAGACCCATTCGGAGGAACTGATCTCGCTCGAAGACAATGGGGTCAATCGCCTCGCTCAATTGAGGGCCTATCTCAACGTCGGACTCGTCGGCGAGGTCGAACCGAAGCTTCGGAGGTTCAAAGAGAAGTATCCCAGCGAATCCAACACCCTGCTGCTGGAGGCCCAGGTGGCCAAACGCCAGGGGCAGCTCAAGCAGGCGATGGACCTGGTCAACCGCGGTCTGGAAACCCATCAACGCAATGCAGCCGCCTGGCAGCTCCGCGGCGAAATTTCCCTGCTCATGGGGGATGGGGATCGGGCGATTCTCGATTTCCGCAAGAGCCGCGAGATCGAGGACAATCCGGTCACAGCGATCGGTCTGGCCAAGGCGTACCTGTGGTCCGGTCGCAACGATGAGGCGATCGTCGAACTGCGCCGGGCCGCCGGGCCGCCTCAGGCTCCCCTCGAGGCGATGACGCTGCTGGAAGCCACCTATCGAAGACTCGGACGCATCGACGGTCTCAGAGAGTTCTATGCTAATGCCCTGGCCGAGTCTCCCGACAGCGTTTTCTGGTTGAATCGGGCGGGTGCGTTCGCCCTGGACCAACGGCAGTACGGCCATGCAGAAGAGCTCTTCCGAAAGGCCGTTGAACTCCGCCGCGAGAGTTCAGTGGGACAGGATGCGCCACGTCTTGGGCCGGACGCGGAGTACTCTGCCGCGGTGGATGGCCTTTTCCGGTCGCTGATTCTGGACGCGGGCGATCCCGCCGACGCGGGAAACTGGCGGCCCCAGAGACTGGATCAGGTGTTCCAGGAAGGTCAGCAGTACGTCGCGACGCCGTACGCTCCTGTGGTCCTCTTCCGAATGGCGGAGGCCAAGAAGAAGGCGGGAGACGTGGACGCTGCACGCGATCTGAGCCGACAGGCGGCGGACAAGGCCTGGGCCCATCCGCGCCTGGCCGTGGAAGTCCTTCTCCGCATCTACATGTTGCTGGGCGAGGAGGAAGTGTCGGCATACTGCCGCCGGCGGCTGGCGGAGGAGCCGGGTTCTCTGACCGCTCCCCTTGTCCTGTTCAACCTCGCCCAGATTCAGGACAAGTACCCCGAGGCGATCGCGGCCATCGACACCTGCATCCGGCTCTCCGGGCCGGACACGCCGGCCGGCATCGAGCATACAATCCGCAAAGCCGATCTCCTGACTATCGCCCACAAGAAAACATCCGATAACATCTATCTTGGACAGGCCATTGCGGTCTACGAAAGTCTGCTGTCGAAAATGCCGAAAAACAGCAGTGTTTTGAACAATCTGGCCTACATGCTGGCGCAAAGCGACCGGAGACTCGATGAGGCCCTGGCGTACGCCAGGACGGCGGTCGAGCAGAGTCCCGACGTGGCGGGCCACCAGGACACCTATGCCTATGTGTTGTATAAGAACGGAAAGCATGCCGAAGCGGCCGAGGCCCTGGCGGCTGCGATCCAGCAGTATCAGGCCGGCGGTGCGGTCCCTGCGGAGGTGTACGAGCACCTGGGCATGGTGAACGAAGCGCTGGGTCACAAGAGCAAAGCCCTTGCGGCCTATCGTCGCGCGCTGGAGGTGGGCGGCGACCAAACGCCGGATGGGGTCAAGCAACGAATCAACGCCGCGATTCAGCGGTTGCAGTAGGGGTGATGCGACATGATGAAGAGAAACCCAGCGGCTGCGGGCGCAACGTCGAGACAGACGCAGGCCCGAGGCGCGTCCGAAGCGGCCTTGACGCCGAAAGAAGTGTTCGGCATGGTGCGCCGGCACGTCTGGCTGATCCTCTTCATGACCGTCGTGGGCGCGGCGGTGGGCGGGGGGGGCTGGTTCCTCGTTCGTCGTTACTTGCCGCTCTACAGGGCTGAAACCGTGATCAAGGTCCTGCCCCCGGTCGAAACCGACCCGATGGAAATCGTCGCATCCCAGGTTCAGCAGGACATCCAATATGGTCATCGTGTTTCGCTCGCCAACCTGATGAAGAGCCAAAGCAGTTTGCAGAGACTCCTGCAGCGCGAGGCCGTTCAGTCCACGAACTGGTATCGACAGACCGTCAAGGGGCGTGCGGGGACCGTCGCGGCGGTGCGATACCTGGAGAAGAACCTCCGCGTTCATCCGCATCGGGAGGCCGAGCACATCATGGTTTCGATGGCGTGCGGCCATCCGGCGGAGGCCGCCCTGATCGTCAACCAGATGGCGGGGCTGTTCGTGAAGGAACACGGGGACACCGAGAGACAGGACGTCACCGACAAGCTCGTGGAATTGACCGCCCGCCAGACCGAGATCGAGAAGGACCTTCTGACCAGCGAGACCGCTCTGGACCAGGTGCGAAAGGAAACCGGGATCACGGATCTGGAAGTGCCCGCGAGCGGTCGGTACTTCCAGAACACGATCACGATCCGGCTGAACGATCTGGAGCTGCAGAAGAACGAGCTGGATCTGGCGGTCAACCAGCTCCGGACGGACATCGAGAACCTCGGTCGGTTGGCCGAGGGGCCGATCAACGAGCAGATCGCCTATGCGATCGAGCGGGACCCTGTGATGCTCGCGCTGGCGCAGCAGATCGCGCTGGCCGAGGCGCAGTTGTCGGGCCGGCTCTCTCGGTTCGGCGAAGGCCATCGCAGCGTCCTGCAACTGCAGGAGACGATTCACGAGCTTCAGACCAAGAGAGAGGTTCGCAAGACGGAGATTGGCGAACAGACCCGCCGGGCCAATCTCAAGAACGCCCAGGACAGCCTCCGTGTGTTCGAGGCGCGTCTGACGGAACTCGAGCGGATGCGTCAGGCGGCGCTGGTCCAGCAGGCGGCGCTGGACGATGCCCGCGCCACCTACGGCCGGCAGATGAAGATCCGCGACGAACGCGTCGAGATGCTCAACCAGGTCAAAACGCAGATCGAGAAGCTGCGGATCATGGTCAAGCACCCCGATACGCCCAAAGTGCAACTCCTGGGCAGGGCGCCTGAGCCTCTGGAGATGATTGTTTCCCGCAGTCTGTTGCTGTGGGGACCGGGCGGAACGATGCTGGGGATGATGCTCGGACTGACGCTGGCGTTCCTCGTGGAGATGCTCAACGACCTCGTGCGGACGCCGAGCGACATTCGCCGGTTCCTGCACGTTCCGCTGCTGGGCATCATTCCGGACGCCGACGAGGACCGCGCGGTCGACGATGTCGATCTGTGCCACGTTGTGGAGGAGGCCCCTCATTCGCTGGTCGGGGAGTGTTATCGACGGTGCCGGACCAACCTCGACTTGTCCACCGAGGAAGGGTACAAGACGTTGCTGGTTGCCAGCGGACAGTCGGGGGACGGCAAGACCGCTGTCGCGTGCAACTTGGCCGAGGCCTTTGTAGCCAAGTGCGAGAAAGTCCTGCTGATCGACGCCAATCTGCGACAGCCGCGTCTGCATGTGGCCTTTCCGCAGGATGCCGCCTATGGCGACGAACCCCGCCTGGGACTGACGAGCATTCTGACGGGCGAATGCGAGTATCCGGACGCCGTCAGGCCCAGCGGCTTGACCGGTCTGGACATCATCTACGCCGGTCCGACTGCGACCAATCCCGCCGAGTTGCTGGCCAGCCATCCGATGAAGGACCTGCTGGCGAGCGTCGCAAAGGACTACGATCGAATCCTCATCGACAGTCCGCCGGTTCTGCTGGTCAGCGACGTCAAGGTGTTGGCCCGTCTTGCGAATGCCACAATTCTGGTCTTCAACGCGGCCGCTACGAAGCGGGGGGCCGCCGAGCGGACGATCTTCGAACTCCAGGAAGTGGGCGCCAACGTCGTCGGATGTGTGCTGTTCGGAGCCGAGGCCATGAAGGGCGGATACTTCCGTCAGCAGTTCAAGGCCTACCGCAAGTATCTCAAAGGGCAACTGGCGGCCGGCGCCGCCTGACGTCGAAAAAAAGGTTTCCCTTCCCCCGTTTCGACCATAGAATGGCGGCTCGCTTCTTCCAAAACGATGTTCTGCGAGGGGTTTGAAAGCATGGAGAAGTTCCTGGTGACGGGTGGTGCGGGCTTCATCGGCTCGAACCTGTGCAAGCGACTGGTCGCGGACGGGTGTTTCGTGCGGGTCGTGGACAATCTTCTGACCGGCAAACGAAGCAATCTCGCGCCGATCATGGACAGGATCGAATTCGTCGAGGCGGACATGGGCGATCCCGAGGTGGCCCGCTCGGCCACGAAGGGGATCGACGTGGTCCTGCACGAAGGGGCGCTGCCGTCGGTCCCGCGGAGCGTGGACGAGCCGGATCTCACTCATCGACATTGCATCGACGCCACATTCACCATGCTGATGGCTGCCCGCGACGCCCGGGTGAAGCGGTTCGTGTACGCCGCCAGCTCCTCCGCCTATGGGGATACGCCCACGTTGCCGAAGGTCGAGACGATGCGTCCGGACCCTTTGTCTCCGTACGCCGTCGGCAAGCTCGTCGGCGAGTACTACCTTTCGGTGTTCGCCAGGGTCTACGGCCTGGAGACGATCTCCCTGCGGTATTTCAACGTGTTCGGGCCGGGTCAGGACCCCGCCAGCCAGTACGCCGCGGCCATTCCCGCCTTCGTCACCGCGATTCTGCAGGACAGGCCGCCGACTATCTACGGCGATGGGGAACAGAGCCGCGATTTCACCTACATCGACAATATCGTCCACGCCAACCTGCTGGCCGCCCGGGCGAAGAAGACCGCCGGGGAGGTGGTCAACGTGGCCTGCGGCGAAATCGTGACGGTCAACGCGATCATCGGCGAGATCAACCGGCTCCTGGGCAAGAACGTCAAGCCGATCTACGCCCCGGCCCGCGCCGGCGACGTGAAGCACTCCCTGGCCGACATCGCCGCGGCCACGAAGCTGATCGGCTTCAAGCCGGTTGTCCTGTTCCAGGAAGGTCTGGAGAGGTCCATCGACTGGTACCGCCTCAACCTCGGCTGAGAGGATGCGGGCGCCGTCACGGAACGTGCGTGCGGAGCGACTGACCCTGCTCGATCAGTTCGTCGCGGGTCGGGTATTCCTTGATGGTCAGGTCGAAGGTCCACTCGTAGGTGTTCACGATCCGACCGGGGTAGAGGATCTCGGCGAAGAAATCGAATGGCGGATAGTCATGCAGCGGGGCCTTGAGCTTGCGGTGCGTGTTGAGGGTCTCGTAGCCGTCCTTGCTGATCCGGACCCAGTAGTCGCCATACCAGTTGAACGGCACCGTCACGGGCGAGACGCCGATTTCCTGATCGTTCAGCGTCACGATCGCGCCCTGGGGCTCGGTGTGGATCGTCAGGCGGCGTTCCACGCAGCCGGTCAGGAGAACCGCCGCAAGGCAGAGAGCGACAGGCCACCTGGGATTTGAGATCTGAGATTTGAAATTTGAGATCACCGCGAAGCCCTCAATCAACGACCCACCATCAACAATCGACCTTCTTTGTCCGTCATTCGGCGATCACGCATCGGCCCTGCGCCCACTGGCGAAGGGCCGACACCTTTTCGGCCATCGTCGCCGACAGCGGGGGCGAACCTTGCACCGCCGCGACGATCTTCTCCGTGCACAGGTCCGTCTTCTCCGCATAGGCGTCGTGCAGGGCGGCGATCACCGCCTGTTCGATCTCCGAACCGCTGTAATCCTGCGAGGCCCGGGCCAGCGCGTCCAGGTCGAACCAGGCCGGGTCGCGCCCGCGCTTTCTCAGATGAATCGCGAAGATGTCTCTGCGAACCTCCTGTGCAGGCAGGTCCACGAAGAAGACCTCGTCGAAACGGCCTTTACGCAGCAATTCCGGCGGCAGGGCCTCGATGTCGTTGGCCGTGGCGACGACGAACACCGGCTGCTGGTGCTCCTGCAGCCAGGTCAGCAGGGTGCCGAACATGCGTTGCGAGAGTCCGCCGTCGGCGCTTCGGCTGGCTGCCGAGGCGAACGCCTTCTCGATCTCGTCGATCCACAGGATCACCGGCGCCATCATCTCCGTCTGACGCAGTGCCTCGCGGAGGTTCTTCTCCGATTCCCCGATGTAGCTGGCGTAGAGCGTGCTGGGATCGAGCCTCAGCAGAGGCTGTTGCCACGCGGTGGCGATCGCCTTGGCGCAGAGGCTCTTGCCCGCGCCCTGGACGCCCAGCATGAGCACGCCCTTGGGCGGGACGATGCCGAACGCCTTGGCCTCGGGACTGAACACGTCATTGCGGTGGCGGAGCCATTTCTTGAGGTTGTTCATGCCGCCGATCTCGTCGAGGTCCAGCGGGGTCTGGATGTATTCGAGCAGGCCGCCTTGCTGGATCATCCGCCGCTTGTTGGCGATGACCAGGTTGATGTCGTCGTCGTTGAAAGTCTGGTCGAGGGCCACTGCGTCGCTGATGACCCGGACCGCCTGGCGGCGCGTCAGACCCCTGAGGTTGCGGACGATCGTGTCGAGCCCCTTCTGCGTGATGCCGACCTCGATCGGCTTCTTGCGATGCAGCCGCTGGAGCGTGGCCTTGATGATCTGCATGAGCTCCTGCTCGTCCGGATAAGAGATCTCGAACGGCCGGGCGTAGGTCTTGATCACATCGGGCAGATTGGCCGCGCTGTCGATCATCACCATGGCGATGCCGGTCTTGTGGAAGTTGTCGACGAGGTCGCGGAGGATGCGGAGGGCCTTGCCGCTCTTGAGATGGTCGGCCAGATCGAGCGTGACGCAGAGCGAGCCCGGGCGGGCCTGGGAGAGGTTCAGCAGTCCGGCCGCCGGGACGTCCGTGTCCGCGATGCAGGGTCCGCCGTCGATGGCGCCGTCCCGGACGCCGTCCGCGACGGACCAGACCCACAGGTCGCGTTTGAACTTGGCCGCGGTCTTGCGGATGATCTCCAGCGCGTACCGCTCCTCGTGCGTCACGATCGAGATGCAATACGTGCCGCCTTCGATCAACTGCTCGAACCGTTCGAAGTCGTTCATCAATCGTCGTCCTTCCGTGCCGCCCGTCCGCAACCGCAAGTCCGGCGCCGCACGCGCGCTATCCTACTGGAAGGACAATGACCTTTCAATCTTTCTGCTTCTATTGAAGGGGTCCGAGCAGTTCGATGGTATTGCCGTCCGGGTCCTTCACAAGGACCAGATGGGTGGCGTCGTTCCCGAGGCGGTAGGGCGGTTTGACCGGCGTGACGCCGTTTCGCTTGAGCCGTTCGAGGGCCTTGTTCAGATCCGAGACGAACACCGTCAGGTACCGGAACCCGAGGCTCGATCCGATGTACCGGTTGTCCACGGGCCTGGAGCCGTCGCCGGGGATTTGCATGATCTTGAGCTTTGTGGCCGAGGGCTCTGTGCCCAGCGCGAACACCTGGACCTTGAAGGGCTTGTAGTCGGTCAGGCCGGTGTCTCCGGCGAGTTTGTCCGAGACATCGAACTCGCCGACCTTCGCCAAGCCCAGCGCCTCTGTGTAGAACTTCACGGCCTTCTCCAAATCGCCGACCACGATGCCCAGGTCGATGGTTGTCCGGGAGAACTCCGCCTTGACCTCCTGCTCCTTTCGTTCCGCGGCCGACAGCATGAAAACGCCCGCAACCGCCCAGACCCCGATCAACAAGCCGATCCGGTACTTCATTTCAGTGCTCCTATGAAGAATGTCGCCTATGGATAGCCCCCAACCACGGAGGGTTCATCGCGAGAAACCGACGGCCTCAAAAGGGCGAGATCCGTCGGCGGCCCGTTTATGTTTTCCTTGCCGCCCTTGTCGGCAGCAGCCTACTCGAAAGCGATCCGCTTGGCAAGGCGGCTTGATGGACTGTCCATGCCATCCACATCGTCCATGCTGTCCAGGCCTCCATGCTTCCCGCCCGGATTTGTGGCGCGGCGTTGACAGGGTGGGCTCTTGCCGGTAATCTACGAAGCTTCAATCGGTTTGGTTAAGGGTTTGCGACATGAAGGTTTCCGTCAACTGGCTTCGCGACTACGTGGATATCGACCTCTCGGCCGAGAAGGTGGCCGAGATCCTGATGAACCTAGGCTTGCCCTGTGAGGGTATCGAGCAGTTGGCGGACGACGCGGTGATCGACGTGGAAGTGACGAGCAACCGCGGCGACTGCCTCAGCCACATCGGGATCGCGAGGGAACTGGCCGCCGCGACGGGCAAGGAACTCCGTCTTCCGGCGGTTCGCCTGGAGGAGACGGACCGTCCCGCGTCCGACTTCGTCCAGGTGGAGATCCGCGAACCCCAGGCCTGTGGTCGATACACCGCCAGGATCATCGAAGGCGTCAGGGTCGGCCCCTCGCCCGAGTGGGTGCGAAAGCGGCTCGAAGCCGTCGGCCTGCGGAGCGTCAACAACGTTGTCGACGCGACCAACTATGCGATGATGGAGACCGGCCAGCCGCCGCACGCGTTCGACTACGCGACCCTCGAAGGCGCCAAGATCATCGTGAGAAGAGCACAGCCGGGCGAGCAACTCGTCAGCATCGACGGGACCCAGTGCGCTCTGGCCCCCGAGATGCTCGTGATCGCCGACGTGGAGAGGCCGGTGGCCCTGGCCGGCGTCATGGGCGGACTGAAGACCGAGGTGACCGGCGCGACGACCACGATCCTTCTGGAGGACGCGCATTTCGCCCCGGTCAGCATCCGCACGACCTCCCGACGGCTCTCGCTGCCCTCGGAAGCCTCCTACCGGTTCGAACGGATTGTCGATATCGAGCGGATCGATTGGGCGTCGCAGAGGACGGCCCAGCTCATCGTCCAATTTGCGGGCGGCCGCGTGGCCAGGGGCGTGGTGGACGCCTATCCCGGCAAGCCCCAGCCCCGACAGGTCTCCATGCGGCTGGCCCGACTGAACAGGCTTCTGGGAATCGAGGTGCCCCAGGAGGCGGTGATGAAGATCCTGGCGGCACTGAAGTTCGAGCCCCGCTTGCAGGACGGCTCCATCGTTTGCGTCTCGCCCACGTGGCGAAGCGATATCCAGCGGGAGGTGGACCTGATCGAGGAAGTCGCCCGCGTCTATGGGTACGACAAGGTTTCGACTCGCCGAAAGATTCAGATCGAGGCCAAGCCCGCCGACGCCCGGCAGAAGTTCTCCCAAACCGTCGGCTCTTTCCTCAACGGCTGCGGGTATTACGAGACGGTGAACGTGACCTTCGTGGATCGGGCCGTGGCGGATCTGTTCGCGCCCGAAGGGGCGGCGCACCTGGGGGTCCGCGATGCGACCCGCAAGACCGGCAACCTCCTGCGGCAGACCCTGCTGGGCTCGCTGCTGGGCGTGCTCAAGACGAATGTGAACGCGAGGAATCTGCCGTGCCGCATCTATGAAATGGCCGACACGTTCGTGCCCTCCGTCGAGAACGATTTGCTGCCGAAGGAGCGGATGAAGGTCTCGCTCGCGACCGACGGCGAATTACGGCAGCTTCGCGGGGCGGTGGAAGGCTTGGTTCGGAACATCAACCGCACGGCCGACGTGCGCTTCGAGCCCGCGGACTACCTGTGGGCGCAGGTGGGCGCCCGGATCCTGGTCAACGGCAAGGAGATTGGCCAGGCGGGCGTGTTCTCGGACGCGATCCGCGAGAGGTTCGACTTCAAGGAGTTGGCTCCCTGCGGCGCCGAATTGGATTTTGAAGAGTTGATGTCTCTCAAGGGCGGACCAATCAAGATCTGTCCGATTCCCAGGTTCCCGGCCATCGACCGCGACCTGTCCATCCTTGTGCCCGAGCAGACGACGTGGGCCCAGATCGCCCAGGCCGTCGAGGAAGGGGCGCCCGACGAGCTGGAGGAGGTCCGGTTCGTGGACATCTATCGGGGCAAGGGGATCGCGTCCGGCAGGAAGAGCGTTACGCTTTCGCTTCGCTTCCGCGACGATTTCGGCACGCTCACGCACGAGACCGTCGACGGATACCAGAAGGCCATTCTCGTAAGCCTCGGCAAGACGGTGAACGCCGAACTGCGAACGCTGTAGAGGCCGAGCGACGAACGTCGCGTCGCTGTCGCATTTTTCTCTCCAGACCCAGCGACTGACGCGCCGATAGAAGGGATGGAATGCTGTCTTTCGGCGTTCGTCGGCGTCGTGAGTCGGACCATATTTCCTTGACCCACGGCTGCGAATCTGGTATATACCATTTGCAGGCTGACCCCTGCAGTGTTCGTGTCTTAGGCGTGTATTTGAAGGAACCTATACCCGTACTAAGGGAGATCAGGTCTTGTCGGATCGGAAACGCCTGCTTGCCAGGACTTCCGGACGCACGCAACGATCACCCACTTGACAGTAAGGGTTCCCTTCAATCGCCTTTCTCACGGCACAGGTGGAGGTAAGCTGTGCACCTAAGAAAAGGGCCTGTGCATTGAGTTGCACAGGCCTTTTTTCCGTATTCTGCCGGGCCGGGTTATCGGTCCGAGGAACCCCTCTTGATCTGCAACTCCCTTTTCCTTTTGCGGTTAAGCGCACGCGACGAATTGCCGATGACAGCATGGGTTTGCCGCGTCATAAGCGGCGTCTTTTGCCGATGGATGCAGTTTGTGAGGAGATGAAATGCCGAGTGTGCGAAGTTTCACCGTCTTGCCGGCCCTGCCTGAATCGCTTATGGAGTTGGACGCCCTGGCCCGGAATCTGTTCTGGTCCTGGAGTCCGCAGGTGATCGATCTGTTCAAACGGATCGATCCGGCCCTGTGGTCGGCGTCCGGCCACAATCCGGTGAAGTTGCTTGGCGCGGTTTCGCAATCGAGGCTCGAAGCCCTTTCGCAGAATGAGAGTTTTCTCCACGAGTTGCGCCGGGCCTCGCAGGTTCTCGAGGAGTATCTTCGGGCTCCGACCTGGTATCAGAAATCCTGCGGCGAGAACCCCGATACGACCATCGCCTATTTCAGCGCCGAGTTCGGCCTGCACGAATGCCTGCCGATCTACGCCGGCGGCCTGGGCATCCTCGCGGGCGACCATCTCAAGAGCGCCTCGGATCTGGGCATTCCGCTGGTCGGCGTCGGCCTGATGTATCAGAAAGGCTATTTCCGCCAGTATCTGAACCTCGACGGCTGGCAGCAGGAGGCCTATGGAGAGAACGATCCGTTCAACATGCCGATCGAACTGGTGCGAAAGCCCAGCGGCCGCCCGCTGACGATCAGCGTCGAGTACCCCGGCCGCTCGGTCCACGCCCAGATTTGGTGCGTTCACGTCGGTCGACTCGACCTGTACCTGCTGGACACCAACATCCCCGCCAACTCCGGCGGCGACCGCATGATCACCAGCAGCCTTTACGGCGGCGACCGCGAGCTGCGGATCCGCCAGGAGATCCTGCTGGGCATCGGCGGCATGAAGGCCCTGGCCGCGATGGACATCACGCCCTCGGTGTGCCATATGAACGAAGGGCACGCCGCCTTCATGGCCCTCGAACGCATCCGCCAGATCCGCAGCACGACCACGATGACCTTCGAAGAAGCCGTCGAAGCCACCCGGTCGGGCAACGTTTTCACCACGCACACGATCGTCAAGGCCGGTCTCGACGAGTTCGAGGTCGATCTCATGGATAAATACTTCGGCGCCTACTTCCCGCACCTGGGCGTCAACCGCAAGCAGTTCCTCGCGTTGGGCAGGATTCTGCCGGACGATGAGAACGAACCGTTCAAGATGCCTGTGCTGGCGATCAAGCTCAGCAGCTATCTCAACGGCGTCAGCAAGCTGCACGCCCAGATTTCCCGCGAGGTCTGGGGCTCGCTGTGGCCCGGCCTGCCTTCTCGCGAGGTCCCGATCACCGCGATCACGAACGGCATTCACCTCAAGACCTGGCTGGCGGACGAGATCTCCGCCCTCTACGAGCGATATCTCGGCCCCACCTGGTCGTCGACGGTGTTCGACAAATCGGCCTGGGATCAAGTGGATCACATTCCCGATGAGGAGTTCTGGAGCGCGCATCAGCGGTGCAAGGATCGGTTGATCGTCTTCGCCCGCAAGCGATTGATGGCCCAGATGCAGCGGCGCGGCACGTGCCAGGGCGAACTGCGGCAGGCCGAGGGAATCCTCGACCCCGAGGTTCTGACGATCGGTTTCGCCCGTCGGTTCGTCGCCTACAAACGCGGCGACCTGCTCCTGCGGGACGTGGAACGTCTCATCCGGCTGCTCAACGACACCGATCGGCCCGTGCAGTTCATCTTCGCCGGCAAGTCGCATCCCAAGGACAACGCGGGCAAGGAGATCATCCGCAACATCGTCCACTTCGCCTCGCAGGATTCGGTCCGGCGGCGGGTCGTCTTCCTGGAGGATTACGACATCGACGTCGCCCGCTTCCTCGTTCGCGGCGTGGACGTCTGGCTGAACAACCCGCGAAGGCCGATGGAAGCCAGCGGCACCAGCGGCATGAAGGCCGCGGCCAACGGCGTCCTGAATCTCAGCACGCTCGACGGCTGGTGGTGCGAGGGCTATATCCCCGACGGCGGCTGGGTCATCGGCGCCGGCGAGAACTATGAGAACCTCGACTACCAGGACACGGTCGAGTCCCAGGCCCTGTACAATGTGCTGGAGAATGAGATTGTGCCGCTGTTCTACGCCCGGTCGGCCGACAACCTGCCGCGGGCCTGGATACAGAGGATGAAGGCCTGCGTCAAGCACGTTGCCCCCCGGTTCAATACGCACCGGATGCTGGCGGAATACGCCCGTCGGTTCTACTGCCCGTCGGCGACCCGATATCAGCACTTCACGAACGATTCGACGGATCGCGTCAAGGCCCTCGCCCAGTGGAAGTCCGAGATCCGCCAGGCGTGGCAGGAGTTCGCGGTGCGCGAAGTCACGCTGAGTTCCGGCAACAGCGACGGAGGGGAGGAACTCAATCCCCGTCAGCCGCAGATGAAGGTGGGCGCGGAGTTGACGGTGCGGGCATTGATCAAGCTCGGGCGAGTCCGACCTCAGGACGTCAACGTCGAACTCTACCACGGTCCGACGGATTCCTGGGGAAATATCCGCGAGGGCATGGCGCTGCCGATGGCCTACGAACAAAAGGCCGGTGACGGCGGCGAGCACTGGTTCACCGGGCGGATGGAGTGCCGGACGGCCGGCCAGCACGGCGTGGCGGTCCGAGTCCTGCCCAACCATCCCGACCAGAGCAACCCATTTGAGCTGGGCCTGGTCCTGTGGGAGAAGAACTGAGCGATCTACTCGTAGATTACCTGGTCTCTCGCTCGCTCATAAGCTTGTAGGCGGCTTCGGAGGAGGACGCCTTTTCGAGAGCGGCTTTGAAGTCCTCGTCGAGCATCAGCCGGCTGATCCGGGCCAGGGCCTGGATGTGCGGACCGGTCTGGTCCTGCGGCGAAACCAGCAGGATCACGATGGAAACCGGTTTGCCGTCGACGCTGTCGAAGTCGATCGAGCTGTCGGCCACCCCCAGGGCCATGACCAATTCCTTGACGGCGCCGCACTTGCCGTGGGGGATGGCGATCCCCGAGCCGATGCCGGTGCTGCGCGTCTGTTCCCGGGTGAACACTGTGTCCAGAACCATCTGGCGATTCTGGATGAGCTTGTTCTCGTCGAGAAGGGTCACCAACTCCGTAATGACCGCGTATTTATCCTTGCCGTCCAGCGGAACCTTCACACATGTTGGCTGCAATATCTGCGTCAGAATCATCTCAAAAACGACCAAAGAGAAAATAGCACTGGCTGTTTCGGACAAGAGGGAAGTATACCCATCGTCGTCGGCCCTTGCCAAGCATTTTTCTGGTTCATCCGGTTCTTGCGCACTTTCGTCGTCACGGCGCGACCACGACGGGGTTCGCAGGAGATCTTCCGCTTCACGCCGGCAGCAGGGCATGCAAGCGTTTACGAAAGGACTTGTCAGCGGCGGGCGGGGCTGGTATCCTCAAGCATTCGGTTTTTTTCGCGGAATGCTAATATCTGTGCCTTTTGTGATGGGAAATGATGATGGCCAATCCGGGTTTGAACAAACTTGATCAATTGTGCGTCGATACGATTCGTTTTCTGGCGGTGGATGGGGTCGAGAAGGCCAAGAGCGGCCACCCCGGGATGCCGATGGGCATGGCCCCGGCCGCGTATGTCCTGTGGGACCGCCACCTGCGTCACAACCCCGCCAATCCGCAGTGGCACAACCGCGACCGGTTCGTTCTCTCGGGCGGGCACGGCAGCATGCTCCTGTACTCGCTGCTGCACCTGACCGGCTACGACATCAGTCTCGACGACCTCAAGCAGTTCCGACAGTGGAACAGCAAGACGCCGGGACATCCCGAATACCATCCCGAGCTCGGCATCGAAGCGACCACCGGTCCCCTGGGTCAGGGCGTCTCCAATGCGGTCGGCATGGCCATCGCCCAGAAGTACCTCGCCAACTACTTCAATCGGGAAGGACTCCCGGTCATCGACTACAAGATCTACGTCTTCTGCGGCGACGGCGACCTCCAGGAGGGCGTTGCCTCCGAAGCCTGCTCGCTGGCCGGGCACCTGGGCCTGGACAATCTCGTGGTCGTCTACGACGACAATCACATCAGCATCGACGGCGCGACGGACCTGTCGTTCACCGAGGACCGGGCCAGGCGGTTCCATGCCTACAACTGGCACGTGCAGAAGGTCGACGGCGACGGCAACAACATGAAGAAGTTCGAGCGGGCCCTGATCAACGCCAAGAGCGAGGTCGAGCGGCCTTCGATCATCCAGCTTCGCACGCACCTCGCCTACGGCGCCCCGACGATGCAGGACACCGCCAAGGCCCACGGCTCCCCCTTGGGCGAGCCCGAGATCCGCGCGATGAAAGAGAAGTTCGGCTGGGACCCGAATGTGCAGTTCCACGTGCCGGAAAAGGTCGCCAATCATATGCGGCTGGCGGTCGAGCGGGGGGCCGAGGCTGAGAAGCAGTGGAACGCTTTGTTCGAGCAGTATGCCGAAAAGCATCCCGAGTTGGCCAAGGAGTTCCGCGACGCCGCCGAGGGCAGGCTGCCCGTCAGACTGGAGACGATCCTGCCGAAGTTCGAGCCCGGCAAGCCGCTGGCCACGCGAGAGGCCTCCGGCAAGGTGCTCGACGCCCTGATGCCCAAGATGCCGATGATCCTGGGCGGTTCCGCGGATCTGACTCCCTCGAACAACACGCGGTTCTCCGGCGCGGTGGATTTCCAGAAGGACGCCCGCCATGGCCGGTACATCCGCTACGGCGTCCGCGAGCACGCTATGGGCGCGATCATGAACGGCATCAGCGTCTCCCGCATGCTCCGAGCCTACGGCGGGACCTTCCTGGTCTTCTCCGACTACATGCGCGGCGCGGTCCGCGTCGCGGCCCTCTCGCACTACCCGTCGATCTTCGTCTGGACGCACGACAGCATCGGCCTGGGCGAGGACGGCCCGACCCATCAGCCTGTCGAGCATTTTGCCGCGTTGCGGGCGATCCCGGACCTGCTGGTGATCCGTCCGGCCGACGCCAACGAGACGGCGCAGGCCTGGCGGTACGTCCTGGAGCATCCCGACAAGCCGGTCGGGCTGTTGCTCAGCCGCCAGGGAATGCCGGTGATCGATCAGAACCGCTATGCTTCTGCGTCGAACCTCGGTCGGGGCGCGTACGTCCTGACCAGCCGGGGCGATCCCCAGGTGATCCTCATGGCCAGCGGCTCCGAGGTGCAGATCGCCATGGAGGCCGCCGCCAGACTCGACGCCGAAGGCATCGCCTCGCAGGTCGTGAGCATGCCTTGCTGGACGCTGTTCGAGAGGCAGGACGAGAAGTACCGCAACTCCGTGCTGCCGCCGCAGGTCAAGGCCCGCGTCGGCATCGAAGCGGCCACCGATTTCGGCTGGCATCGCTGGCTGGGCGAGTACGGGGCTTTCGTCGGACTGAACGGGTTCGGGGCCTCCGCTCCCTACAAGCAGTGCTTCGAGGCTTTCGATCTGACGGCCGATAATGTCATCAGGACGGCCAAGGACGTTCTGGTCAAGCTCAAGGAGCAAGGCCTCTAGCGAACCCACTGTACGGATTCCCGAGGGCCTATGCGGACGACAATCCCGTGTAGGCCCTTGGCTTGTGCGGACCATTCACTGTGGTTCATCGGGGAATAGATTACCCTCATGGCTGTGGGGATGTGGCTTGCTCTTTCCTCGGTCGAGCGAAGCGGGGCCCGATTCCAGCCGACGATATTCCGGATTCGTTTCGCGCTGTTCTCGCTCGCTAAGACCGTCTCCCGCGGGTATAGTGATGCCCGCAGAACCGTCTATGGATCTGGTACGCGACAAGGTGGTCTCGGAAATCGTCGCCCGACTGAGCCAGGCGAAGGGGCCGGTGAGAGTCGAGGGGACCTGGGGTTCCTTTGCGCGCCTGCTGACCTCGCACATTTCCAGGAGACTCCGTCGGCCGGTTCTGCACCTGTGCGCCCACATCGACGACGCGGACCGGGCCTATGACGACCTCAGGACTTTCGGCGTCGAGCGGGTCGAATTGCTGCCTGCCTGGGAGGGCGAGGAGGACCTGGCCGACGCGACGGACGAGACCCGTGCCGAGCGGCTTCGGATCGTGTCGATGCTTTCGGGCTCCAACGGAGGGCTCCAGGGCCTTGTGATCGCGGCGCCGGTCCAGGCTCTGTGCCAGCCGATTCCCAAGCCCTCGGCTCTGCGGGACAGCGCGCTCCAGGTCAACCGCAACGACGTCGTGGACCCTGGGCAGGTGATCGAGTGGCTCGTGCAGAACAACTTCGAGCGGGTCGATGCGGTGGACCTGCCGGGCCAGTTCGCCCGTCGCGGCGGCATCATCGATATCTACGCGCCGCTGGCGAGCCAGCAAGATGCGGGGATGGGCCCGCAATCGCAGGCGGTCCGCATCGAGTTTTTCGGCGACACCGTCGAGAGCATTCGCCAGATCAACCTCGACACCCAGCGGTCCACGCAGGAGATCCGGGGCATCCACGTCATCGGCGCCGCCAGCGGCGCGGTGATCGAGCAGCGGGAGCTGTTCACGAACATCCTGCCCGAGGACGCCATCGTCGTCTTCGAGGAGCCTGCGGACGTGGAGGAAGTGGCCAAGGTGTTCCTCACCCGCATCGAGCGAGCGGACCGCTTGTACCCGTGGCCGGAGATCTGCCACTCCGCGGCTCGATTCGCGCAACTGCACATCTGCCGATTCGCGACCGGCCAGAATACCGTGGACGGCACCGGCGACGGGGACCAGGGGCCATTGTCGGTCGCGATCAAGAGCGTCCAGCAGTTCGAGCGAAAGGCCACTTCGCTCTGGGCCGGGCACAAGGCCGCCCTGGAGGAACTCCTTCAGCGGACGAAGGAAGGCAGCACGGTCCTGCTGTATTGCGAGAGTCCCGCGGAGATCTCACGCGTCGGCGAGATCGTCAGGGAGATTGCAGGCGAGGTCCCGGCCCATTTCCAGCTCGTGCTGGGCTACGTCCATCAGGGCTTTGTCGTCGAGTCGCTCAAAACGATTGTGGTCAGCCACCACGAGCTGTTCGGGCAATACGCCCTTCGCCGGCGGGAGCGGCCGGCCCGAGCGACCGCGCCGGTGGATACGCTGGCGGATTTGCAGCCGGGCGAGTATGTCGTCCACGCCTCTCACGGCGTCGGCAAGTTCCTGGGCACCGAGACCATCGAGGAGAAGGGCGGTCGGGCGGAGTACCTCTCCATCGAGTACGCCGACAGCGTCAAGATCCAAGTCTCGGTCCAGAACATCGCCCTGGTGCAGAAGTACATCGGGACCAGTCCCAAGCGGCCCACACTGAGCAAGGTGGGCACGAAGAAATGGCAGAAGCAGAAGGAGAAGGTCGCGGAGGCCATTCGCGACCTGGCGGCCGAACTGCTGGAGGTTCAGGCCAAACGCCAGGCGATCGGCGGCATCGCCTACGGCGAGGACTCTCAGTGGCAGATGGAGTTCGAGGAGTCGTTTCCGTACCAGGAGACGCCGGACCAGATCGGCGCGATCCGCGAGATCAAGACCGACATGCAGGAGCCCGTCGCCATGGACCGGCTTCTCTGCGGCGACGTCGGTTACGGCAAGACCGAACTCGCCATGCGGGCCGCCTTCAAGGCCGTCGAGGGCGGCAAGCAGGTCGCGGTGCTCGTGCCGACGACCGTGCTCTCGGTCCAGCATAGGCGCACGTTCGGCGAACGGTTCGCCGACTTCCCGGTGACGATCGAGGTGCTCAACCGTTTCAAGACCGGCCGCCAGGCCAAGGATATAGTGGCCAAGGCGAAACGCGGCGAGGTGGACATCCTGATCGGCACGCACCGCCTCCTCAGCGGCGACGTCGCGTTCAAGGACCTGGGTCTGCTGATCATCGACGAGGAGCAGCGGTTCGGCGTCGAGCACAAGGAGCGGCTCAAACGCATGCGGGTCAACGTGGACATCCTGACGATGACCGCGACGCCGATCCCTCGCACGCTGCACATGGCGCTGCTGGGCCTGCGGGACATCAGCT
Organism: Sedimentisphaerales bacterium; assembly: GCA_035476995.1. Classification (GTDB taxonomy): domain Bacteria; phylum Planctomycetota; class Phycisphaerae; order Sedimentisphaerales; family Anaerobacaceae; genus PLanc-01. The sequence continues at coordinate 37,130 of DATIKY010000097.1, forward strand.
CGCTGACGACCGCGCCGCTGGACCGTCGGAGCATCGTCACCAGCATCACGACGTACAACCAGGACCTGATCCGCAAGGCGATCTACCGCGAGCTCAACCGCCAGGGCCAGGTGTTCTTCCTGCACAATCGCGTCCAGTCCATCGAGAAAAAGGCCTGGGAGATCCAGAAACTGGCGCCGGACGCCCGCGTCCACATCGCCCACGGCCAGATGAGCAAACGCGAGCTGGAGGACGCGATGGTCAAGTTCGTCCTCGGCTCGGCCGACGTGCTGGTCTGCACGACGATCATCGAATCAGGGCTCGATATTCCGAACGCCAATACGATCTTTGTCAACGACGCCGACCGCTTCGGCCTGGCGGAACTGCACCAGCTTCGCGGCCGGGTCGGACGGTACAAGCACCGGGCCTACGCCTACATGCTCATGCCGAACACCCGCCCGATCTCGCCCATCGCCGCCAAGCGGCTCAAGGCGATCGAGGAGTATTCGCACCTGGGCGCGGGCTTCCGGATCGCGCTGCGGGACCTGGAAATCCGCGGTGCCGGCAACATCCTGGGTCCCGAGCAGTCGGGCCACATCCAACTGGTCGGCTACCAGATGTACTGCGAGATGCTGGCCGACGCGGTCCGCGAGCTCAAGGGCGAGAAGGTCGAACCGCTGCCGACCGCCACGATTGATCTGGGCGTCCCGGTCTATATCCCGAAGAACTACATCCCGATCGATCGCCACCGCATGGACGCCTACCGCAAGATCGCGGTTTCGCGATCACCCGCCGACATCAAGCAGATCGAGGCGGAGATGGCCGATGTCTACGGTCCGCTGCCCGATGAAGTCAGGTTGCTCCTGGACATCGGCGAACTGCGAGTCGCGGCGTCGAAGTGGGACATCCGCAGTATCGTGGTGCAGATCCCGTCACCCGGCATCACCATCGTGAGCAAAGGCCCCACGGGCGATCTGATCTTCTCCTTCAAGCACGAACCCGGCCGAAAGGTCAAGACGCTCTTCGCCGCCGTCCGCGGCGAGGCCCTTGTCCCTGACCCGAAGACCGTCCGTCTCCGCCTGAGCGCCAGCTACTTCGAGCCTCAGACTTTGGTCACACTTCTGCGGAAGATCTTGTCGGCAAAAGGCGGTTCATGACACCGCCGACGCAGACTCTGTCATTGTGAGCGAGGCGAGGGGCCGGGTATCGGATGGGAAGCGATCGTCCTCTGACACATCTTGACGGGTGCTTGTCCGTACCTGCGACCCCCGCGGCAAGCCGGGCCTCCAGGCCCAGACGGTTGTCCAAGACAGCAAAGGAGAGGGACGGACCGATCCGGATTCCGGCCGTCGGCCGGGCATTTTGCGCTTTGGGCCAGCAGCATGGAGGATGTGCCGGGCACACCCGAACAAAACGCGGGGCCTCTTCTATCATGCTGCTGGCCAAGGCGGCAAATCTCCCTGGCACGGCCGCCTCGGGCGTGCTCTCCTGGAGTCCGCCGAGAGTCCCATGACGCCGGAGTGCTGCGATCTCTGTTCATGGCCGAAGACGATTTCAATTCAGCCATGCAACGGGCTCGTCGGAGGGGGCGCAGCTACGATCATGCCCCCCATCTTGACCGGGACAAGCGTTTGACCTTGACTTGGAGCACACGGCATGGGTACAATCCGATGCGATAAGTCGGGATGGTCATTGAGCCTGTGATGATTCTGCCGGAGAGAGACCATGAGCGAGCCCGTCCGCAATGAGGAACGTCAGCTGTTCGCAGGGATACTGAATGGTTGTCTGTTTGTGAGTGTTGCGTTGTTGGTTGCGATCGTGATCATACTGCGTCACACTGAAAAGCCGCGGCCTACTCGCCTCATATGCATGATGAATCTCAAGACCCTGAGCACGTATTTGGCTGCCTACGCGGACGACCACAGGGGCGACTATCCGCCCGCGGAACGATGATGCGATGTGCTTGTCGATGCCTTTGACTCCGAGGGCGCCAGCATTCGAGATCATTTTCGTTGTCGCAGGGCCGAGACAGGACCGTGCAGCTATGCGATGAACCCGAACGCCGGACCGCGGCAGGCTTCCGATGTCGTTCTGCTGTTCGAGAGCAAGCCGGGATGGAACCAGAGCGGCGGAGCGGAGCTGCTGACGACGGAGAACCATCAAGGCAAAGGCTGCAACGTTCTGTTCACTGACGGCCATGTCGAGTTCGTGAAGACCGAGTATCTCTCGGAACTCAGATGGAACTGCCCCGACGCCGCGGACGCGCACCATCCGACCGATTCCTCTGGGGACACGCGGAATTGAACAGGCTTGCCAGGGCAGGCCGTCAGCCCCATAATTGCCTCCGTTCGACATAGGAACTCTGGAAGGATGGAATGGCATGAAGATCTCTCGCAGAGAGTTGTTGGGGGCATCGGTCTTGGGCGGGGTGGGCTGGGCGGGCGTCGTCGCGGGACAAGGAAACGCCACAGGCGTGACGCGGTTCGGCGTGAGCCGCAGGCGGCTGATGCTGACGCACACCTGGACCATCGCGCGGAATTCCAGCGACTACAAAGATAATGTGTTCGTTCGCGTCGAGCGGGACGGCGTCGTCGGCTGGGGCGAGGCGGCTCCGAACGTTCGCTATGGCCAGAGCGCGGAGAGGACCATCGAAATGCTGGAGAAGGCCCGGCCGCTCGTTCAAGCGGGGGACTGGCTCCAGTATGTGGATTTACGCACGCGGTGGGAGCGGGAGCTGGCGGGCGATTCGTGCGCCCACGCGGCCCTCGACATGGCGATCCTCGACTGGGTGGGGGGTACGCTCAGGACCCCGCTGTATCGAATGCTTGGACTGGACCCCGCCAAGGCGCCAGTCACGACGTTCTCCATTGGGATCGATACGCCGGAAGTGATCCGGCAGAAAGTCGCGGAGGCCAAGGACTTCCCGGTGCTCAAGATCAAGGTGGGAGGGGACAAGGATGCGGAGATCCTGGCCGCAGTGCGTGACGCGACGGACAAGCCCCTGCGAGTGGATGCCAACGAAGGTTGGAGGGATAAGCAGCAGGCGCTCGACAAGATCCAGTGGCTGGCCGGGCAGGGCGTCGAGCTGATCGAGCAGCCGCTGCCTTCGTCGATGATCGAGGAAACCGCCTGGCTGAAGGAGCGGGTCGAGATCCCGATCGTAGCGGACGAGGCGGTGAAAACGGCCGGCGACATTCCCCGCCTGGCGGGGGCCTACGACGGGATCAACATCAAGCTCATGAAGTCCGGCGGTCCCCAGGAGGCCATCCGGATGATTCACGTCGCCAGGGCACTGGGGATGAAGATCATGCTGGGCTGCATGATCGAAAGTTCGGTGGCGATCTCGGCCGCGGCGCAGATCAGTCCCTTGGCGGACTGGGCGGACCTCGACGGCAACCTGCTGATCTCCAACGACCCGTTCTCCGGCGTCGGTGTGCGGCAGGGCAGGCTGATCCTCAACGACCGGCCGGGACTGGGCGTCAGCGAGAGACCGCAGATCTCACAGTGACGGGGGCCTTGTGGGATCGGGCTTGTCGTAGCTCTGTTCCATTTTCATGCCGGGAGGCATGGACAGTCCGCCGGGGCCCTGTCGCTCCTTGAAGTCCACGATGATTCGTACCGCGGCGTCGGGATCGTCCAGGACCGCGAAGGCGTGGACATCCTCGGGCGAGATGTACCCGTGCTCCTTGAGCATCGTCTCTTCGATCCAGCGGAGAAGACCCTGCCAGTAGTCTTTCACCATCAGGACGATGGGGAAATGGGCCTGACGCAGGGTCTGGATCAACACGAGGGCCTCGAAGAACTCGTCAAGGGTCCCATAACCACCTGGGAAGACGATGAACCCGTGGGCGTATTTGAGGAACATCACCTTGCGGATGAAGAAGTAGCGGAAGTGCAGCGGCAGGTTCTGGAAGGAGTTGGGCACCTGCTCCTGGGGCAGTTCGATGTTCAGGCCGATGCTGCACCCCCCGGCGTCGGCGGCCCCTTTGTTGGCGGCTTCCATGATGCCGGGTCCGCCGCCGGTGATGATGGTCAGGCCGGCGTGGGCCAGTTTGCGGGCGGTCTCTTCCGCCAGCAGGTAGTGCGGATGGGTTCGCGGCGTTCGGGCCGAGCCGAAGATCGACACAGCCGGGCCGACGGCGGCGAGTTCTTCATATCCTTCCGTGAATTCCGCCATGATTCGGAAGATTCGCCAGAGGTCCTCCACCGGCTTTTCGACCATTTGCCCTAGGCCGACATGATTCGTTTTCCATCGCATGAAATTCACCAGCAATTCGGATTATTCGCCGCCGGACAGTGTCTTTCCAGCGGGCACGCGGGGCATTCCGGTTTTCTTGCCTTGCAGATCGTCCGTCCGTGCGTGATCAGCAGATGGCAGAACAACGTCCACTTGTCTTCTGGGACTATATCGGCCAGATCGAACTCGAGCTTTACCGGGTCGGAGTTGGCCGAAAGCCCGAGCCTGCGCGACAGGCGGATGACATGTGTGTCGCACATGATCGCGGGTTGGCCGTAAGCGTTGCCCAGAACGCAGTTGGCGGTCTTTCGCCCGACGCCGGGCAGGGTGACCAGCTCGTCCATCGTCTGGGGGACTTTGCCGCCAAAGTCGTCGAGGAGCTTCCGACAGGCCCCCTGGATGTTGACGGCCTTGTTGTGATAGAATCCGCAACTTCGGATGTCCTGTTCGATCTCCGAGAGGTCGGCGTCCGCCCAATCGGCGGCAGACCGGTATTTCTTGAACAGGCCGGGCGTCACCATATTGACTCGGGCGTCGGTGCACTGCGCCGAGAGGATCGTCGCGATCAGCAGCTCCAGCGGATTCCCGAAGTTCAGGACCATGGCGGCTTGGGGATAGGCCTGTCTCAGGATCGGGTAGATCGTCTCCACCCGCCCGGCGGCGGCCCCCTTGTCGAACTTGAAGGCCTTCTTCCGACCCTTTGGGGCGGCGCCGGCCTTCGTCGCGAGCTCCTTCTTCTGCGTCATCTAATTCCCGACCTCCGGCAGATTCGCAAGGATGGGGATCAACTCGCTCTTGTCGAAGATCCCTCGCAGTTTTTCACGAGTCCCGTCCGGCAGCAGGACGATGGTGACAGGCACATTGCCTGCCTCGCCGTAGAGGGCCTTCAGATCCCGTGTCGCGGGGTAGTCGAACACCGTCGTGTCGGCCTTGATGGGCAGCACGTTCCTGGCCTGGAGCATGCCGACGATCTCGGGGTCCTCGTAGACTCTCCGCTCGACGACCTTGCAGTTCGTGCACCAGTCGGCGGTGAACTTCAGGAGCACGGGCTGGCGTTTCGCGGCCGCCTGCCGTACGATCTCGGCATCGTACGGTTTCCAGTCCAGACCCGATGACGCCGCCGATTCCGTCGCGGGCAGCAGCCATACTGCGCTTCCGACGGCCAGGGCCACCGCGACCAGTCGAATGATCCGTCGTCGCAGTGCCGGCGTCGTGAAGTCCACCCATTTGCCCCACATCCAGACGCAGAAGCTGAAGATCACGCCGTACATGAGCACGTTCACCAGCCTGTCCTTGGGCAGGGCCGCCAGCGTCAGCTTGACCGCGATCAGGAACAGCAGAAAGCCCGTCGATTTCTTGAAGATCTCCATCCAGTAGCCCGGCTTGGGGATGCGTTCCAGCAAGGAGGGGATCAGGATGATGATCGCGTAGGGCAGGGCCATGCCCACGCCCATCAGGACGATGGCGGTGCTGCTGACCGCCAGCGGTTGGGTCTGGGCCCAGACCAGGACGAAGCCCAGCAGGGCCCCGCTGCAGGGCGTGCTCAGCACGCCGGCGAAGAAACCCATGCCCACGGACCCCGCCAGCGTCGACGCGCTGCTTTGACGTCCCGCGACGGACGACGGCAGCGACAAGGTGATGATGTCCAGCATGGCCAGCCCGAAGAAGACGACCGCCAGGAACAGGACGATGACCGCGGCGGGATAACGAAACAGACTGTTGAGATCGAGCACCGCTCCGGTGGTGAGGCTGACGATGGCCGAGATCAGGGCGAAGGCCGCGAAGAAGAGAATCACTCCGGCGCAGAACGCCAGGCCGGAGGCGATGCGTTTTCCGCCGGGGCTTCGCGATTGATCGACCAATCCAAGCAGAATCAAAGGCAGGACCGGCAGCACGCAGGGCATGATGTTGATCGAGAGGCCCGCCGCGACGGCCAGCAGGTAGTAAGGCACGGCCGAGGATGGGCTCGACGTTTTCGGCCCTGGAGAGTCGGCTTGCTCCGCGGGCGGTTGTGCGAGGACCTCGGAAGGGGCTTCGGCCCGCGGCGTGCCGACGGAGACGGAGGGCCACGTGGCGATCTGGGCCAGGTCGAGGGTCGTGTTCAAAGTCTTCTCGAAAGGCGGCAGGCACAGCGAACTCGTGCAGGCGATGCCTGTGATTTCCACCGTCACCGCAGTCTCTTTCTGATCCACGGGGAGGGACTCCTCGCGGAGGGGAACGAAGGCGGTGAAGTCGCCTACATAGACTTCGATCTGTTGTCCCAAGGAGTCCTCGAAGAGGGCCCACTCCGGCAGAACCGCGGTATCGAACCGCAGGTCGCCGGAGGTCGCGGTGATCTTCAGGTGCATGCCGGGGGCGGGAGCGGTCTCCGAACGGGCATAGTAGTGAAGGTCCTCCGTGCCCCGGAAGACAACCGCGATCCCGGGACGCCCCTCCCAGCGGGCGGGCGTCAGGTGCGCGCTCGATTCCTCCAACTCAAATCGGACGATTTCGATCGCCTCAGGGACGCTTGCGCCCCGGCCTGGAGACACCGAAATCCCCCACAAGGCGCAGACCACAAAAAACAGAACGCGTTTCGTTCTCTTCATGTCGATCTCTCAGTCGCACCCCAATCCCCAGCGGGAGGGTCATTTGATAGACTGTTCCTGCCTTTGTTTCTTTCTCTCCGTCGCCGGTGTGCTTGGCCTGTTCGGCCGCGAGCAGATCGCCTACGGTGGGCCGGTCCAGATGACCGCCGCCCAGGATCAGCTTGACGTCGTCGGCGTCGAGGGTCTCGTATTTGAGCAGGGCCTGGGCGATGCCCTCGACCCGGGTCCGATTTTCCTCGATCACCTTCTGGGCCGACTTGTAGGCCTCGTCCATAATCCGCCGGACCTCCGCGTCGATGTCCTCCGCGGTCTTGTCGGAGTACTCCCGCTCGGTCGGCATGAGATATATGGCTTCCTTCACGCCCTGGTCGGGGCCGTAGCTGACCGGACCGAGCTGATCGCTCATGCCCCAGGTCAGGACCATCTGCCGGGCGATCCGGGTCGCCTGCTCGATGTCCGACTGCGCCCCGCTGGAAATGTCGTCGCAGAACAACTGCTCGGCAATCCGGCCGCCGAAGCAAACCTGCAGCAATGCGATGCAGTACCGCCGGGTGAACAGCGTGCGGTCCTTTTCCGGCAGAGCGAACGTCGCGCCGCCCATCGGGCCTCGAGGAATGATGCTGACCTTGTGCAATGGGTCGGCGTCTGCAATCAGCGACTGCACGAGCGTATGGCCCGCCTCGTGGTACGCCGTGATCTCGCGTTCCTTCTGGTCCACGACGCGGCTTTTCTTGGCGCGTCCCCAGCGAACCTTGTCCCGGGCCTCTTCGAGGTCCGGGATCTCGATAGAATCCTTGTTGGCCATCGTGGCCGCCAGCGCCGCTTCATTGATGATCGCCGCCAGGTCCGCGCCGCTGAACATCGGGGTGCCGCGGGCGAGCCGGTCGAGCGTGGCGCTGGGACTGAGCTTGACCTTGCGGGCGTGGACCCGGAGGATCTCGAGCCGGCCCTTGAGGTCCGGCAGCGGCACCACCACCTGGCGGTCGAACCGGCCCGGTCGGGTCAACGCATGGTCCAGGATGTCCGCGCGGTTGGTGGCCGCGATGACGATCACCTGGTCGTTTGTGTCGAAGCCGTCCATCTCCACGAGAATCGCGTTGAGCGTCTGCTCCCGCTCGTCGTGGCCGCCGCCGACGAAGGAGGCGCCTCGCTTTCGTCCGATGGCGTCGACCTCGTCCAGGAAAATGATGCAGGGGGAGTTGTCCTTGGCCTGTTTGAACAGGTCGCGGACGCGCGACGCGCCGACGCCGACGAACATCTCGACGAAATCGCTGCCGGAGATGCTGAAGAAGGGCACGTCCGCTTCGCCTGCGATGGCCTTGGCCAGCAGGGTCTTGCCGCAGCCGGGAGGGCCGATCAGCAGAACGCCGCGCGGGATGCGCCCGCCGAGCCGCTGGAACTTCTGCGGGTTCTTGAGGAACTCGATGATCTCGGCCACCTCGTCTTTGGCCTCCTCGATTCCGGCGACGTCCTTGAATGTGACTTTGACGCGGTCTTTACCGTGGACTTTGTGCTTGCTGCGTCCGAAGGACATGAGCATGCCGCTGGCGCCGCCGCGCATGTTGCGGAAGACGAAGAAGTAGAAGAAGCCTACGAGCAGCAGGATCGGCAGCAGCCAATTGAGGAGCATGAACATCCAGACCTGCGTCTTGGCGAATACGACTTGGACTTTGTATTTGGGATCGTCCTTGGCCCGTTTTTCGATGTCTGCGAGAATCTCCTTGAGTTGGTCGGCGCCGGATTCCGGCTTATAGCTGACTTTGAAGGCGGCGCCTCCGTTGTCTTTGGCGGCCTGGGAGTCCGGATAGAACTCTCCGGTGATCTCGGTGTCCCCGATCTGGATCTGTTCTATGTGCCCGCCTTCCTGGAGATACTGGGTGAACTCGTCCCACCGCAGCGGTTTGGTCACGAGTCCCTGCTGGAGCATCAGCATGGCCCCGAAGACGACAATGGCCACGATCAGCCAACTGAAGGGGCTTCGCCGATACCCCGGCGCCTGCGGTTTCTTGTTCGGACGCCCCCCGGGCTCCCGGGGTGATTCGTTCTGTGTGTTGTTCGAGTCGTTTTTCATAAGCTATGATGATCCCGGTCCACTGTTGCGGCATGCACGCTCTTGCGACCGAGGCGCACACTCTCATCCCTGTTCACCACTGGTTTTCCATAAGTTGTACGACGTTCTGGGCCAGCTTGTTTGCCGCGACCGCCGACCCATAGGTGAAGTCCTGGCCCTGGAACTCCGAGTAGCTTGCGACCGCGGTCACCGTCCGGTTGTTGATCATGAGCCGTCCGGTCTTGAGGCTCTTCCAGTTCACCACGGCCGTCAGCGTCACTTCCTTCTCCATCGCCCGGCCCAGTTCCCGCTCCAGCGTCAGGATCGATTCGCCGACCGAGACGAGTTGGCCGCTGAGGATGCTGTCGGCCCGATCGCGGTTCGACACGATCTTGTAAGGCGTTTCCACCTCGATCCGTTTGGCCAGGGCGTTCGAGAACGTGAACTCGGTCCCCCGACGGAAACTGCGGTTGTCGAACATCTCGACGTAAACGTTTTCCACGTCGTCGGGAAACAACGACGCGTTCGAATAGCCGGTTGAATGGCCGCAACCGCCGGCAGCGAGAGCCGCCAGGCCGGCGGAAATCCAAAATCCGAAGCACGAAACCCGAAACAAATCCAAAGCACGAAACCCAAATGACCGAAACGCTTTCGCACTCCCGGTATCCAGACGTTTTGGATTTCGTGTTTTGGTCATTTGTGCTTGTTTCGAGTTTCGGATTTCGAATTTCGAGCTTCTTTCTTGTCTACTTTCCATCGGTCGGGCTCTCCGCAAGGGCCTCCTTGGCTTGCGCCGCGGCCTGCGTGTTGGGCCAGTTGCGGACGATCATGTCGAAATAGAGGTGGGCGGCCCGCGGCTCCCCGGTTCGCCGATAGTACTGCGCGATGATGTACTCCTTGAGGGCCATCTGCTCGTCGATCTGCTCGATCTTCTGCGGGACCTCGTTCTGCTTGGCCTCTTCGGGGTACAGCAGAAGGAACTTCTGGTAATAGGTCTTGGCGGTGACCAGCTTGGAGGCGTCGAAGTTCGGCCGTTTCTGCGGCGGGTGCCGATTGTAGGCCAGGAGATTGTTCTCCGCCATGCGGTAGAGGGCTCGTTTGCCGACGGGGCCGGCCTCCCAGTACGAAGCGATCTCCGACCACTTGAGGTACGCTTCGATGTACTTCTCCCTCGCCTCGTACTGCTCGGCCACCGCGATCGCGGCCTTGAGCCCGACGCCGTTGGGGTCGTCCAGGCCCGCGCGGTCACTGACCTTCTCCATGATCTCGACGCCTTCCGAGAAGCCGGAGAGCCTCAGGAATCCCAGGACGACCTTCTTGCGGCCCTCCAGGTATTCCTGGGCCATGTCGAATTCCCGTTGGAGGGCCAGGCCCGCGTACTCGCTGCCTGGGTAATCCTTGAGCAGCTTCTCATACTGGACCAGGGCTTTGCTGTACCGCTCCTGCCAGTACCGGGTTTCGCCCAGAGCGAACAGCTCCAGGTCCGGTCCCGCCCGGTCGGGGAACTCCGCTTTGATCTGCTTGATCGCCTCTTTGACCTCGCGGACGTCTCCCTCGCGGACGAGTTTCTTGAGATCGTCGATCGCCTGGCGATACTGCGATTGCGGATCGTCCTCAATCGACTCGAGCTTCTCGCCGCCCGTGAGCTTCCACGTCCTGCCCACTGCGGCATGGCAACACGAAACCGACACAACCAGGGCCAAACCCAGGAGCCACATCCGGTGTTTCCGCATCTTCTCTGCCCGCCAAAAATCGATATCTGCCGGCTGGAAGCCCGTTCGAGCTCCCCCGACGCCAACCCTGGCGTTCGGAATCCCTGTCCGGCACGCCGCCATTATACCGGCCCCTGGGCGCAATTCAATCTTGACTTTCGAATCGGGGTTTGACGCCCGCAGCCAGGGGTTTGGGCTTTACTCCTGGGAGGCCGGGCGATATAAGAGGTCCACCGCGGTTGTCGGCAGTGAGGCCGGTGGGATGTGTTCCGAGCCGCACTCGCATTCGGCGTAACGCACAGACTGAAGGAGGTTTGGTATGAATCGCAGTCTCGTTCTGGGGGTTGCCGTAGTCCCTGTTCTCATCGGATTCGCCGGTTGCGGCGGCGGCGGCGCGCGGGCGAGCCGGCAGGATGCCAGGATGCGGCAGATCAGCGTCGAGGAATACGTCGACAAGATGAAGGCCGGCTGGATCGGCCAGATGGCCGGCGTCGGCTGGGGTGGGCCCACCGAGTTCCGATTCAAGGGCGTGATCATCCCCGAAGACCAGATGCCCCAGTGGCAGCCGAACCTGATCAACCAGTTCCAGCAGGACGACATCTACGTCGAAATGACGTTCCTCAGAACGCTGGAGGTTCACGGCTTCGGCGTCTCGATCCGCCAGGCGGGCATCGATTTCGCCAACAGCGGCTACCAGCTCTGGCACGCCAACCTGGCCGGACGGGACAACCTCCGGGCCGGGATCGCGCCGCCGGACTCGGGGCATCCGAAGTTCAACTCGCACGCCGACGACATCGACTACCAGATCGAGGCCGATTTCGCGGGTCTGATCGCGCCGGGCATGCCCAACGTCGCCATCCAACTGGGCGAGATCTTCGGGCGGCTCATGAACTACGGCGACGGCCTCTACGGCGGCCAGTTCGTCGCCGGCATGTACGCCGAAGCCTTCTTCGAGACCGACCGGATCAAGATCATCGAGGCGGGGCTTCGCTGCATTCCGCACGCGAGCCAATACCATGAGTGCATCAGCGACGTGCTGGACTGGTACAAGCAGTACCCGACCGATTGGGCCAAGACCTGGCAGTTGATCAATGAGAAGTACCATCTCAACCCGCAGTATCGCCGGTTCTCGTGCAGCGGGCCGCAGGACGACTTCAACATCGACGCCAAGATCAACGGCGCCTACATCGTGATGGGCCTTCTCTACGGCGAAGGCGACCTCGACAAGACGATCATCATCTCCACCCGTTGCGGCCAGGACTCCGACTGCAACCCGTCCAACGCCGCCGGCGTCCTGTTCACGACGATGGGCTTCAAGAACCTGCCGGAGAAGTACAAGTCGGCCCTGGACCCGTCGGGCAAGTTCAGCCACACGCCTTACAGCTTCCCCACGCTCGCACGGGTCTGTGAGAAGCTGACGCGCCAGGCCGTGGTCAACTGCGGCGGCAGGATCACCGTGGACGACCAGGGCGCCGAGCGCTTCATGATCCCGCGGCAGAGGCCCAACCCGACGCCCCTGGAGCAGTCCTGGGACCCCAAGCCCGCGATGGGCAGCCGGTACACCGAAGAAGAGATGGCCCGGATCACCGCCGCCAGCGGCGTGGACCTGTCCAAGGCCGTCGAGAAGTTCGCTCCCGGCTGGAAGATCAGCAAGTGCGGCCCCGACATGGACCCCGGCCTGCGCGAGGAGCTGCGCGGCCGAGAAAACGTCCTGTTGACCCACCCGCTCAGCCAGACGGTCGGCTGCGTCCTGACCAGGACCGTGAGCCTGCCCCCGAACGCCAAGAGCGCTCTGAAGCTCGAAGTCGGTCACGACGCCAGGGGCGACTGGGACCTGATCGTCCGCGCCGACGGCGAGCAGTTGATCCGCAAGACCATCGGCCCGGACGCCACCAGGCTGGGCTGGACCGAAGTCGATGTGGACCTGTCGAAGTTCGCAGGCAAACGCGTCAAGCTGGAACTCGTCAACGAGCCCACAGAGTGGCGTTACGAAGCCGCCCTCTGGTCCAAAATCGCGATCGTCAGCGAGTAGTTCCGCTGGATGTGCGGCCCATGGTTCTGGCGCCAGCGGTAGGGTGGGCTCTAAGCCCGCGCGTTCTGTTCATTGATGGAGATGCCTATGGATCGTCGCGCATTCATGAAAGCGAGCGCTCTGGGCGGCGCCGGAATGTGGCTGGGCGCACACCCCGCGCCGGCGGCCGAAAACTCAGCCAATCGCCTCACCGCCGGTGAAGTCCACGAATACCTGCGCAGTCTGGGCCGCGAGTGGATCAACCCGCAGAACACCGTCGATACGTTCAAGTCCGGCTCCCCCGAGATGCCGATCAAAGGGATCGCGGTCGCCTGGATGAGCTATTTCGACGCGCTGCGCCAGGCCGTCGCGAAGGGCTGCAACCTGTTCGTGACCCACGAGCCGACCTACTACAACCACACCGACACGGACCAGTCGGTCTTCTCCTTCGAGGTCGCCAGGCGGAAGAAGGCGTTCATCGAAGAGAACGGCCTGACGATCATTCGCTGTCACGACGTGTGGGACCGCGTGCCGGAGATCGGCATCCCGGACGCTTGGGGGCAGTACCTGGGCTGGACCAAGGTCGTCAGGCAGCAGACGTTCTACCGCGTCTACGAACTGCCGCCCACCCCGGCGGGAGAACTGGCCAAACACGTGGCGGCCAAGCTGGCTCCGCTCGGGCAGAACGGTGTGCAACTGATCGGTCCGGCCGACAAGGTGGTCCGCACCGTGGCGATCGGCACCGGCGCGATCACCTCGTTTCGGACCATGCTCACCGACCTCAAGGCCGACCTCGCCCTGTGCACCGACGACGGCTTCACCTGCTGGAGCGACGGCGCGATGGCCCTGGACATGGGCTATCCTGTGATCGTGGTGAATCATCCGTGTGCGGAAGAGGCGGGCATGGCTCAGTTGGCGAACCTCCTGCGGCAGAAATACCCCGCCATCCCCGTCCACCACATCCCCCAAAAGTGCATGTTCGCAACGATCCAGGCATAGATGGAACAGCAGGCCCGCAGGCAAGGCGTCAGCGGTAGGGTGGGCCACGCCCACCGCTCCTCTCTTCTCCGACAGCGTTCATCAGCGTTGATCCGCGGTTCAACACCTTCTTTCTTCCTTCTGTCTTGCTGTCGTCGGAGAAGACAGGTCGATGGCGGACCTGTTTTGACGGGTTGAAACCGCAGATAGACGCGGATGAACGCAGCCCGGCCTTCGGCCGCAACCAGGAGTGTTTATCCCTTCGCAGGGTGCCAGCAGAGAGAGGGCAACCCGCGCAAGTCCCTGATGTCTCCACCGGTATCCCATCACGCGTCAAACGCACTCTTTCGTCCGATGACAAGGCTCCGTCGGTGCACGACTTGCGGTGCGGCCTACCAAGTGCCAAAAGTCGCCCCCGCAAGATCGAAACAAGTAAGGCGTCCCCTGAATTCCGCAGAATACCTCTGGGTCTGATGTTTAGCGTCAGAAGTCTTCATTTATGAACCCAATGGCCTTGTCGAAGTTGACTTCCCAAAGATCATTCACGTACTGTGCTGCTCCGTCAAGATCCGGGAAGAGACTTGCCCGGTTAATATTCATGTAGTCCAGGAACCTCAGGCATCCGATGCGGTCTTCGTTGGGGATTACGAACTTCACGAGAACAAGGAGTGGACGGTCGTTCGGTCTGCCGTGCGGCGACCCGGGGCCCATATAGGTCTGATCTCCAAACCTCTCTTGGACATACCCCTCAAGATCCTGGCCCTGAGGCATTCGCAGAAGCACGCCACCTTGATTCGCAATCCTATAGTTTCCATGTCCACTGGGCGCAAACGGCTTCGGATACGCCGTACCTTCTTCATAACCAGCAATTAAGTGCTGGACAGTGCCAGGTTGGCCCTGCGGCGGTTATCCGACCAACCGCAATTCTGGCATCCTGGAGACGTCTGCGTTTTCGACGATGAATTTCTCGAGGTCATGGGATCCGTGCTGGACCACGAGAAATTGCGGAAGGGAGG
>DATIKY010000098.1:0-14505 GCA_035476995.1 Sedimentisphaerales bacterium
CCATCTCAACTGGAACAGATAGTCCCGGCACGATGCCTCGGTCGCGAAGCGGGCCTCGAACTCCAGCAACGTAGCAGGGTAGTCTTCCATACCCACCTACACTACATGTGGTAGCTACATCAGTCAAGTAAATACCCACTATCGATAATTCGGCTGGTGGACAGATAGCAGGCGAGTCCCTCGTCCAGCCACTGGGGCAGCACGAAGCGAGCGGCCTCGGCGTTGAGCTGGTGCGTCGCCTCGTGCATCATCCAATGATAGGGATTCGCCTCGTCCGCAGAATAGTACTGATAGCAATAAGGCCGGCGGTAGAAGGCCTCCGCCCACCCGACGACGCGGTTGCAGCGACGGAACTCGTCGCGATCCTTGAACAGCTTCATCTTGAGTTTGGGATGCGGATGAATCTCGTGCTGCAATTGAGTCATCAGCTCGGCATACCCGGCGTAGACGATCTCCGAAGCCAAGCCAATCTCACGGGTCTGCTCCGGCGTCGCGGAGGATTCAATTCGGTAGTGCTCCGTCTCGAAGGGCGCATGACCCGTCCATCGCCGCCGGACGCTGTCCCAACCCAGAATGACGCACAAAACGCCGAAGTACACAAGCACCCGCTTTTCCCGCGATGTCAACGCTCTCATGCGGCACATCCTCAGACTTGCGGCAGCTTCCACGGGCCGCGGAATGGACAAGGAAGTTCACCCTGTCGTACTGACCCTGCGCGCCCCCTCCGATCACACCGACGGAGAGCTTCTTCGAGGGAACGGGCTGACCTGCCACTCGCAGCACGCGCGCCGGCACGAACCCCGGCGCGGCCCCGGCCGCCAGGGTCGCCTTGAGAAAACCCCGCCGGGTTGGCCGGCTTGCCGTCGCTTGGAGCGTACCCATGGGACAGTCTCCTTTCCTCTCGACGGGTCCAGCCATCGAGCGATCGTTCTGTCGGCCTGAGCAACCTGGATCAGACGCAAGGCCGCGTGTTGACTGCCCTCGTTGCCCGGATGCTTCACTTCGTTCAGCATGACAAGCGACGGCCATTCCATCATGGGGCTCTCGTCACACCTCTGCTACCCCACCGTGAACGCCGGGAGCTTGACGATCTTGCCGCCGGCCAGGGCCGACTCGTGCGAGCACAAGCCCACGCAGGTCCAGTTGGCCGACTGGCGGGCGTTCGGGAACGGGTCCCGCCCTTCGACGAGCGCCGTGACGAACTCGTGCGTCAGGTGGGGATGCGATCCGCCGTGGCCTGCGCCCTGGGTGAAGCTCAGGTGCGTCTTTTTCGCCAGGTCGTACACGCCCTTGGTCGTGAACTGTCGAAGGGGGGCGGGCAGGCGCTTGGCGAAGTCCGGGACCTTGATCCGCTTGGGGATTTTCGCTTCGGGGAGTTTGGCGGTGTGCAGCACGTGGTCCTCGTGCTCGATCAGCGTCCACTCGAACGATCTCTTCGAGCCGTAGACGTCGATGCTCTCACGGTACTGGCGGGCCACGTCGAACAGCGAGCGGTAGATGCGGGCCGTCAGGTCGCTGTCCTTGAACTTGATGTGCGAGGTCTCGACCGCGAACGGGGAGCCGTACTCCTTGATCAGTTCCTTGCGGATCGTGCCGGAGCCGAAGCACGAGACGTACTCTGCGGTCGCGTTGGTCAACGCCAGCATCGGCCCGACGCAGTGGGTGGCGTACCACATCGGCGGCAACCCCGGCCAGTAGTTGGGCCAGCCGTCCATGTCCTGCTGATGGCTGGCCTGGAGGAACTGGATCTTGCCGAGCTCACCGGTCTCATAGAGCTGCTTGACATAGAGAAATTCGCGCGCATACACGACGGTTTCCATCATCATGTAGCTGAGGCCCGTCTTGCGCACGAGCTCGACGATCCGCCTGCAATCGGCGATGGTGGTCGCCATGGGCACCGTGCAGGCGACGTGCTTGCCCGCCTTCAGGGCCGCGATGGACATCCAGGCGTGGTCGGGGATCGGCGAGTTGATGTGCACCGCGTCCACGTTCGGATCGCGGATCAGCTCGTTGAAGTCGCTGTACCGCTTCTCGACGCCGAACGCGTCGCCGATGGCGTCGAGCTTCTGCCGATTCCGCTGGCAGATGGAATACATGTTGGCATTCGGATGGCGCTGGTAGATCGGAATGAACTCGGCTCCGAACCCCAGTCCGACGATGGCGACGTTGATCTTCTTCGTCATGGCGTTCTCCCCAGTGGCGTGCGTTTCGGTTATCGTTCTCTCCAGTGGCTGGTCACGATGCCGTTCTCGATTTCGAAGACGTGGACGGTGCGTTCCTCACGTCGGTTGTCGGCGTTGAAGAAGATGAAGAAGTGGAAATCGCTGTCGACTTTCTTGGTGTACTCGTAGGTGAGGACCTCGGCGCTGTCGGACGTGCGGACCGCCCGGCTGGGCTCGCCCATGACGCCCAGCAGCCGGCTCTTGGACGTCTGCCCGCACTTGATCTGCCGCAGCGTGCTGTTGGGCACCGCCGGGCCTTTGGGACCATAAGTAACATCCGACCGACTGGAGATGCAGCCGACCCCGCTCAGCATCAATAGACCTGACAGAAGCAATCCCCCCGCTCTCTTCGTCCATTCCATGCGACTCATACTCGTCGTCTCCTGTTTCGTCTGCCCCGTGACTCGAACGCATCCGGCGCGCCGTTCGACCGCCTGATGGATGATATCCCCGCCGGATCATCACGTCAAATGCGATCCATCCTGCAACAAGAGGCAGCAAGCAGACCGCAGGTCACGAAACGCCGACGCGCCCGGACGTCAGCGAATCATCACGTCGAAGGGGATCATCATAATGGTGCCCTCCCGGCCGATCATCTCGACGCGTTGCAGGGCCTGCAGGACCACGCGGGCCCTGGCGGGTTCCGCCCGGCGCAGCAGGTCCAGCAGAGGAGCCAGGGCCGGATGGCTCGCCAGCGGGCCGATCCCGCCGGAAAGCGAGATGTCCGTGGGTCGCTCGCCCTGGCCGGAAGATTGCTCCAAGAACTCGGTGATGACGTCCGTAGGCTTGGGGATCACGCGGATCTCGTAGTCCGTCACCGACGCCTTCGCGGCGGCGTAGTCGATGGCGTCCTTGAGCCCGCCGAGACGGTCCACCAAGCCCAGGTCCAAAGCCTGTTTGCCGGTGAAGACCCGGCCCCCGGCCATTTCGTCGATCGGTTTCCGCAGCTTCGCGCCGCGGCCCTCGACGACGTGGCCCTTGAAAACCTCGTAGACCTTCTCCATGTAGCCTTCAAAGACCTTTCGCTGGCCTTCGTCGAAGGGCCGGCCGCTGGAGAAGAGGTCGGCGTTGCCCCCCCGCTTGTGGCCGACCCAGTTGACGCCAAGCATGTCCCAGAGCCCCGTGGTGACGAGCTTGCCGCCGACGACGCCGATGGAGGCGGTGATCGTCGTCTCGTCGGCGAAGATGGCGTCGGCCCGGCAGGCAACGTAGTACCCGCCGCTGGCGGCCACGTCGCCCATGGAGACGATCAGCGGCTTCTTGCCCTGGACCAGGCGGGTGGCGTTCAGGATGACCTCGCTGGCCTCGGCCGAGCCGCCCGGCGAATCGATCCGCATCACGACCGCCTTGACCGACGCGTCGTGGGCGGCCCTCTCCAGGGCCTTGCGAATGCTGCCGCCGTAGGCGCCCTCGACGGCGCCGAACAGGCTCCGCTGTCCGTAGCCCGGCAGGATCGTCCCGGTCACATAGACCAGCCCGACCGCGTCCTTGTGCGACGTCTGAGGCGTCTTGAACAACTCCGAGAGGACAGAGAAGACGGCCAGGGGATTGGCGAAGTTGATCTGCGGGCCGGCCTGCCGGCCGTAGCGGTTGTCGACCTTGGCCGACGCGCCGAAGTCCTGCTGCATGCGGGCCAAGAACTCGTCCCTCGTCTCGACCGCGTCGATCAGGCCCTTCTCCATCGCCTGCTCGGCCAGGTACGGCCCGTGGTCCAGGAGCGAACGAACCTGCTCCGGCGTCTTGTCCCGCGACTGCGCGATGAGCCCGACGAGCGAATCGTACCAACTGTCGTAGAGCCAGTTGAGGTTCTCCTGGGCCGGATCGCTGGGCCCGGTGCGTGTGAACATCTCCGCGGCGGACTTGTAGTCGCCCATGTGCAGGAAATTGCCCTGGACGCCGATCTTGTCCAGCAGGCCTTTGATGTAGAGGGACTCCCCATAGAAGCCGATGAGCCACAGGGCCGATTGCGGCGCGACGCTCAGGCGGTCGCCCGCGCAGAGCAGCCCGTAGGCGAACGTGCTCATGCCGTCGGCGTGAACGTACACCCGCTTGCCTGCCTTCTTGACCCGCCCGATCGCGTCGCGGATCTCCTGCAGTTGCCCGAAGCCCAGGGACATGCCGTCGAAGGTCAGGACCACGGCTTTGACTTCGGCGTCCCCGCCGGCCTTGTCCAGGCGCGCGACCAGCTCCCTCAACGAGGTCACTTGGCTGGCCAGCAGGCCGAACGGGTCTTCGACGGGCGATTCGGTCACCTCTCCGCCCAGGTGAAAATGGGCAATGACCGGAGGCGCCGGCTTGATCGCGGCGTCCTGCGCCGCCGCAAGACGGACCGGCCCTCCAAACCCGACCATCGATCCGACGACCACCCACACAAACCACATCCGATACCGTCTCATGATCGATCTCCTTTCCGCCGGTTCCGCTTCGAATACATCGGCAAACGCAGGGCTGCAATGCGCAACATAAACAACGGCAACTCACACGCCCATACACTACAAGACGCACGACGTGGTGAAAAGATCAGCCGATGAAGAGATTCACGTTGGCTGAGCCTGCCCGGTCGAGATACATGGCGACGCCGCCCTCTTCGACGCCGTCGATCAGCTCCTCGCGTTTGATGCCCATCAGGTCCATGGTCATGCTGCACGCGACAAGTCGGACGCCGGCGCGTTTGGCGGCCTCGATCAGCTCGGGCAACGACAGGACGTTCTTCTTTTTCATGATGCCCTTGATCATCGCGGTCCCCATGCCGGCCATGTTCATCTTGGACAGGACCGCTTTCTCGGCGCCGCGGGGCATCATCCAGCCGAACATCCGCTCGATGAAGGTCTTCTGGACAGGCACCGCCCGATTCTGCCGGAGCAGGTTCAGACCCCAGAACGTGAAGAACATCGTCACGTCGCTGCCCATCGCGGCCGCGCCGTTGGCGATGATGAACGAGGCCATCGCCTTATCGAAGGAGTCGCTGAAGACGACGAGGGTCTTGTGGTTCGAGGTTGTGCCTGGGGTGGACAACTGGACAGGCTGGCCTTTCTCGACCACGGCATGAAGGATTCCCTTGCTGAGTTTCTTGTCGCAGATTCGTGCGCCGGTCGTGTGGCACCAGCCGTCCAGGTCCGAGGCAAAGGCGGGATCGGACACGGAGATCCGAACCGCCTGTCCCGGCTGGATCCGGTCCATCGCCTGCTTGAGCTGCATGATCGGCCCGGGGCACTGAAGACCACAGGCGTCGATCTCTTTGACGATCTGAGGCGCGCCGCCGGCAGGCGGAGGCTCTAAGCCACTTTCCGCGGAGTCCTGTTTGACTTCTCGCTTGGCCGCAGCGGCGCCGGAGGCCAGGCCCACAGTGTGGCAGTAGGTCTTGTATCCGCCCGACAGATTCCGGCAGGCGAAGCCGTTCTGCGCGAGAGTGCGGCAGGCGAGGTAGCCCCGCAGGCCGACCTCGCAGAAGGCCAGGATTTCCTTGTCCTTGGGCAGTTCGCCCAGCCGCTTGCGCAACTCGTCGAGCGGGATGTGCTTGGCGCCGGGGATCGTGCCCTTCTGCACCTCGGGCATGGTCCGAACGTCCAGGAGCATCTGATTGGGCCCGGGATTGGCCGCGTCGGCCGCGTGGCAGATCGACGCCTCTTTGCGCAGCAGATTGGCGGCGGCGAACCCTGCGTAGTTGACCGCATCCTTGGCCGATCCGAACGGCGGAGCATAGGAAAGCTCCAGTTCTTCCAGGTCGTACACCGTCAGGCCCGCCCGAACGGCGACAGCCAGGACGTCGATCCGCTTGTCCACGCCATCGGCCCCGACGCATTGAGCGCCGAGGATCTTGCCGCTGGCGGGATCGAAGAGCAGCTTAAGGCTCATCTGCATTGCGCCGGGGTAGTAACCGGCGTGGCTGGCCGGGTGGATGTACACCTTCTCGTAGACCCGCCCCGCTCTCTTGAGGGCCTTTTCGCTCATCCCGGTCATGCCGATGGCCAGGTCGAAGACCTTGCAGATCGCGGTCCCCTGGGTCTTGTGGTAGGCCGCGTCGCCGCCGAGGGCGTTGATCGCCGCGATGCGGCCCTGGCGATTGGCCGGACCCGCCAGCGGGATCACGGTCGCAAAACCGCCGACGAGATCCTGGACCTCGACCGCATCGCCCACCGCGTAGATGCTCGGGTCCGACGTCCGCATGTGGTCGTCCACAACGATGCCCTTGCGCTGCCCGATGGCCAGCCCCGCCTCGACCGCGAGCTTCACCTCGGGCCGGACCCCGACCGCCAGGATGACCAGGTCGCAGGGGATCGCCCGCCCGCTGCTGAGCAGGGCCTCGGGCCGCCCGTCGCGGTCCCGGATCGCGGTGACGCTGGCGCCGAGGTTCAGGTCCACGCCCTGGAGCGTCAGATGCTCGTGCAGCGGCGCGGCCATCTCCGGATCGGCCGGCCCCATCACCTGCGGTTCGAGTTCCACCAGCGACACGGCCAGACCGCGATGCCGCAGGACCTCGGCCATCTCCAGGCCGATGTACCCGCCTCCGACCACGACCGCGGTCTGACCCGCTTTGGCGTCCACAACCGCCTTGATCGCGTCCATGTCCGCCAGGTTGCGAAGCGTGAACACCCGCTTATGATCGGCCCCCGGGATCGGCGGGCGAACCGGCTCGGCGCCGGGGCTCAGGATCAGTACGTCGTAGGGCTGCTCGTACTGGCGGTCCTTGGCCTTGTCGTGAACCACGACCACCTTCTTGACGCGGTCGATGCGAAGGACCTCGCTCTGCGTGCGGACGTCGATGGCAAAC
The DNA here is from genome assembly GCA_035476995.1 of Sedimentisphaerales bacterium. Classification (GTDB taxonomy): domain Bacteria; phylum Planctomycetota; class Phycisphaerae; order Sedimentisphaerales; family Anaerobacaceae; genus PLanc-01. The sequence goes on from DATIKY010000098.1 coordinate 6,994, forward strand.
CGCTTTCGCATCGCTTCGGGACTCTGGACCAGAAGTCTGGAGCGGTCCTGGATGATGCCGCCCACGTGGTACGGGAGGCCGCAGTTGGCGAAGGAGATATCGCTGCCTCGCTCGAAGAGAACGATCTCGGCCTCTTCACTGACCCGCCGGGCCTTGGCCGCCGCGGACGCCCCACCTGCCACTCCACCCACGATCACGATGCGTTTGCCTTGAGTCATATTTGAGTCCTATTCACACAGGGAACCACCGGCGCTCCAACGCCCACACGATACGGGCTGTACTACTCTGTGTCCGGAGTTCGGGTTCAGACTTCCGAAGGCTCAATGGGCGTGCGAGTGGGCGCACCCCCCGCCCTCGGCGTGTCCGCCGCAGGTCCCCTGACCGACAATCTCCTTCAACTGACCGTTCTGGAGGGACGCGAGCGCCTCGGCCACGTCCCGCCCAGAGACTGATACACCCGGATCCCGGCGTGGCGAAGTCCGTTGACCGCTCCCGCTCCGATCCCGCCGACCACGACCACGTCAGGCATCGCGCCCGCCAGGGCCTTCATCGGACTGCACTGGCCATGCTCGTGCGTCTGATCGGCGTTGCCCAGGGCCTGGACCGACATCGTCTCGGAATCCACCAGCACAAACCCCGGCGCGGACCCGAAATGACCGTACACCGCGCTTCCAACCCACGATCCTCGGCGACAGGAATAGCGACTCTCATGGCTTGCGTTCTCCTTTCAAAATGACAAGCGATGCCTTCCGGCAAACACTTTTGAGCATATGCCCAAAAACAGAAGGCTGTCAAGACCGCATTCCATCTTTCCGGACAGAGGGAAACCGGCCCCGTGAAGAAACCGCGTGGCCGAAGACAAAGGGCAGACTCGGAGGCCTGCCCTTGCACGTTCCGTGATGTCCATCAAGTCCGCGTCACCGTCCGGCCGCGGCGCCTTGCACGAAGGGCGACAGCTCGCGGAGGCGTTTGATGATCTGGGGCATCTTGTCGATCGTGAAATCGACCTCGTCCTGCATGTTGTACCGGCTCAGGCTAAAACGAATCGACCCGTGGGCCGCGGTGAACGGAACGCCCATCGCGCGGAGCACATGCGAGGGCTCCAGGGAGCCCGAGGTGCAGGCCGAACCGCTGCTGGCGCAGATGCCGAAGCGGTCGAGCAACAGCAGAATCGCTTCGCCTTCGATGTACTCGAAGCTGATGTTGGTCGTGTTGGGGAGTCTGGATTCGGGGTCGCCGTTGACCCGGCTGTCGGGACAGGCCTTGAGAATCGAGGTTTCGAGCCGGTCGCGGAGGGCCTTGACGCGGGTGTTCTCGTCTTCCATATTCGCCAAGGCCAGTTCGCAGGCCTTGCCCAGGCCGATGATGCCGGGGACGTTTTCGGTGCCGGCGCGACGGCCGCCTTCCTGGTGCCCGCCCAACAGAAACGGGGAGATCCGCGTGCCGCGTTTGACGTAGAGCACGCCGACGCCCTTGGGAGCGTGCAGTTTGTGTCCCGAGAGGCTCAGCAGGTTGATGCGGCTCTTTGTAAGATTCAGCGGCATCTTGCCGACGATCTGGACCGCGTCGGTGTGGAATGTGACGCCCCGACTGGTGACCATCTCCGCGATCCGCTCGATGGGAAAGATGACGCCCGTTTCGTTGTTGGCGTACATGACGGTGACCAGGGCGGTGTCGTCGTCGAGGTGGTGCTCCAATTCGCTCAGGTCCAGGCGGCCGAGCTTGTCGACGCTCAGCTCGATCACGGTGTACCCGCGGCTCTCCAAATCCCGGCACACGGTCAGGACCGCCGGATGCTCGACACGGGTCGTAATCACCTTGCGGCGGTGCGGAACGGCCGACAGGGTCCCGAGGATCGCGGTGCTGTCGCTCTCGGTGCCGCAACTGGTGAAAATGATCTCGCTCGGATCGCAGCCGAGCAGTCGCGCGACGCTCTCACGGGCCTGGCGAACCTGGATGCCGACCTGACCGCCGAAGGTGTGCATGCTCGACGGGTTGCCGTAGAGAGTCCGGAAGTACGGCTCCATGGCCTGGTAGACCTCGTGGGCAACCTGCGTCGTGGCGTTGTTGTCGAAGTAGATGGTCTTCATTGGCTATCCCCTGCCTGAAGAGAAATCCAAAACCCGAAGCTCGAAATTCGAAACAAATTCAAATGACCAAAGCTCGAATCTCAAAACGGCCCGTCCGACGGGCGACAGCGTTTCGGTCATTTGGGTTTCCGTCCTTTGGATTTGTTTCGGATTTCGGATTTCGATATTCGGATTTCTGTATTGCTCTCTTAACCTTTGTGTTCGTGCTGTGCCTCCGACGACTCCTTGTCCTCCACGACGATCAGGTCCTCGCTGACGAACTCGCGGAGTTTGGCTTCGACGACATCTCTCATCGTGAACTCGCTGATCTTGCATTGGGCGCACATCCCGCGGAAGGCGATGAGCACCCTGTCGCCCTCGACGTCGATCAGCTCGATGTTGCCGCCGTGGGCCCGCAATGCGGGACGGACCTGCTCGTTGATCGTCTGCTGGATAAGCTGGATCTTCTGGATGGTCGTGAGTTTCCTGCCCTTCTGCGGCTGGAGCGTCATCTTGGCCTTGACCTGGTCGCCCTGGACGGCCAGGATGATCTTCTCGATCTCGCCCTGGCAGCCGCCGCAGCCGCCGCCGGCCTTGCAGTAGTTGGTCACCTGCTCGACCGTGGTCAGGCCGTTGTCGCGAATGACCCGCTCGATCTCCTTGTCGGTGACGCCGAAGCAGGTGCAGACGATCTTCTCGCCGTGGTTGTGCTCGTGAGGGGTCGCCGCCTGGCCGCGATAGTTGGCGATCGCGGCCTCCAGCGCCTCCTGGCCCATGACCGAGCAGTGCATCTTCTGCTCGGGCAGGCCGCCCAGATGCTCGGCGATCTCCCGGTTGGTCACCTTCATCGCTTCTTCGAGCGTCTTGCCCTTGATCAGCTCGGTCAGGACCGAGGAACTGGCGATCGCGCTGGCGCAGCCGAACGTCTTGAACTTGGCGTCCACGATGCGTCCCTGCTTGTCCAGCTTGAACGTCAGTTTCAAGGCGTCCCCGCAGGCCAGCGAACCGACCTCGCCCACGCCGTCGGGATTCTCCACTTCGCCCACGTTTCGCGGGTTGAGGAAGTGGTCCATGACTTTGTCAGTGTATTCCCACATGATCGTGCTTTGTCCTTCGAATCGTTGTTGTTCGTCTTTTCGATTACTGCGCCTTCGCGCGATGGCCGGTTTCCTGCGGATAGGACCGATGGGACCTGTGGGACGGATAGGACTCCGTCCTCGCGACTTCAACTCCCCGGTCGGATCTCCACCATTCGCTGGAGGGACTTGGCCGCTTTGAGCCGGATCTCCTCCGGCACTTCGATCTGGTATTGCAGGTTCGCCAGCGAGGCCAGGACCTTCTCCAGCGTGATCTTCTTCATGTTCGGGCACACGCCCCGCATGCCGGCGGGGATGAATTCCGCGTCCGGCCGGGCCTTCTTCAGCGGGTGGATCATGCCCACCTCGGTGGCCACGATGAACCGTTTCGCCGGGTTGTCCTGAACGAACTTGATCATCTGACCGGTGCTCAGCAGCGCGTCGGCCAAGTCCTTCACAGGCTCCGAGCACTCAGGATGCGCGATGACGACCGCGTCGGGATACTGCTCTTTGGCCCTGTGGATGTCGTCCTCCGAGATCAGCACGTGCGTCGTGCAGTAGCCCGGCCACAGGATCAAGCTCCGCTGCGCCTGCTGCTCGACGAAGCGGCCCAGGTGCTGATCGGGCACGAAGATGACCCGCCTGTCGCGAGGCAGCGACTGCACGACCGCGACCGCGTTGGCGCTGGTGCAGCAGTAGTCGCTTTCCGCCTTCACCTCGGCGGTGCTGTTGACGTAGCAGACGACCAGAGCGTCTGGGTGTTTGGCCTTGAGGTCCCGCAGTTCGTCGGCGTTGATCATGTCGGCCATCGGACAGCCCGCGCGAGGGTCCGGCAGCAGGACCATCTTGTTCGGGCACAGGACCTTGGCGGTTTCCGCCATGAAGCGAACGCCGCAGAACACGATCGTCTCGGCGTCCGTCTTGGACGCCTGGATGCTCAAGCCCAGGGAATCCCCGCAGAAATCGGCGAGGTCCTGAACCTCCGCCGATTGGTAGTTGTGCGCCAGGATGACGGCCCGCCGCCGGGCCTTCAGTTCCTGAATGTCTTCGAGCAGCTTCTGATCCAACTCATGCTCCGCAGCAGTCTGATTCAATTCCCGTTCTTCTTGGCGGCCTTGTGGCGGCGGTACACCAGCTCGGGACCGGGGCTCGACACCGTCATGCCCGCCGGCACGGACTCCTTGATCCAGGTGTTGCCGCCGATGACGGCGCCTTTGCCGATGACGACGTCGCCCAGGATCGTCGCCTCGGCGTAGATCGTCACGTCGTCCTCGATGGTCGGGTGACGCTTGCCGCCCTTCATGATGCGGCCTCGATCGTCCCGCCGAAAGCTCAGGGCGCCCAGCGTCGTCCCCTGGTAGATCTTCACGTTTCTGCCGATGATCGAGGTCTCGCCGATGACGACGCCGGTGCCGTGGTCGATGAAGAAATGGCCGCCGATCTCGGCGCCGGGATGAATGTCGATGCCGGTCCGCATGTGGGCGCACTCGGACATGATCCGCGGAATCAGAGGCACCTGGCGGACGTGGAGTTCGTGGGCGATCCGATACGTCGCGATGGCGACGATGCACGGATAGCTCATCACGATTTCCTCATAGGACCGGGCCGCGGGGTCTCCGTCGTAGGCGGCCTGGACATCGCCCTTGAGCAGCCCGCGGATTCGCGGCAGTCCTTCGAGGACTTCGCCTGTGACCTTCTCGGCCCGCTCGGTGCAGTCGCAATGGAGGCAGTTGTCGATCCGACACTGATACTGGTACGCCCTCTTGATCTGTTCGGAAAGCTCGGTATAGACCTGGCTCAGGAGGTCGCCTACGATGTACCGCACGTTCGACCGAGTGACCGCCTTGTTGCCCGTGTGCCCAGGGAAGATCAGCTCGAACAGCAGATCGAGCGCCTCGATGATCTTGCCCCGCACCGGCAGGTTCGTCGCATCGATGAAATTGATGCCGAAGTCGCCCTCATAGGTTTCCGTGATTTCGTCCACCAGCTTGTCCAACGTCTTATCGATCAACCGTTGTTTCGTCATCCAACCTTGACTCCCAGTTCAACAGGGACTTCCGAAAAAGGGCCGTTCGGCCTACACGAATTCCGGCTCAGGCAGATCGGCGAACAGCTCCGTGGAGACGTACCGTTCTCCGGTGTCGCAGATGAAGGTGACGATCGTCCTGCCTTCATTCTCCGGACGTTTCGACAATTGCACCGCCGCCCAGACGTTCGCGCCGCCGCTGATTCCGGACAGGATGCCCTCTTCCGCAGCCAGCCGACGGGCCATCTCAAGGGCGTCGCCGTTCGAGACCTGCAAAATCTCATCGATCAAGTCGGTCCGCAGAACCTCGGGCACGAAGCCCGCGCCGATCCCCTGGATCTTGTGACGCCCCGGCGGACCGCCCGAGAGGACTGCCGAATCCTTCGGCTCGACAGCCACCACCTTCAGGTCGGAATTCTTGCCTTTGAGCACCTCGCCGCAGCCGGTCAACGTACCGCCGGTTCCTACGGCCGCCACCAGTATATCAACCTTTCCGTCGGTATCGATCCAAATCTCTTTCGCGGTCGTCTCGCGATGAGCCTGGGGATTGGCGGGGTTCGTGAACTGCTGGAGCATGTACATATGGGGGTTCTGGGCCACCAATCGCTCGGCCTTCTCGACGGCGCCTCGCATCCCGGCGTCCGCGGGAGTCAGCAGGATCCGAGCGCCCAACAATTGGAGGAGCTTTCGCCGCTCGACGCTCATCGATGCCGGCATGGTCAGGATCAGTGGAATGCCCTTGGCGGCGCAAATGAACGCCAGCCCGATGCCGGTGTTGCCGCTGGTCGGCTCCACAAGAATCGTCTGGGGTCCGATCAGACCGGCCTCCTGGGCCGCTTCGACCATGAACTTGGCGATGCGGTCCTTGACGCTGCCGCAGGGGTTCTTCGACTCCAGTTTGACCAGAATCTCCGCCCTCCTCGATCCCAGCTTGTTGATCCGCACCAACGGTGTATACCCCACCGCCGCGGCGATGTCCTCAAATACGGCGCTCATGAATCGCGTTCCAACCTGCCGCCCTGCTAGATATGGTATTCCGTCGTGCTCGGCTTGGATTCCCGGACCAGATCGGACAGCGTGATCGAGCCCAGAACCCCCTGGATCGCGGCTTCGACGCGGATCCAGACTTGACGGGCTGCACAGTCCGCCGACCGCCCACAATAGGAATCGTCTTCCGTGCATTCGGCGGTCGTCACCGGGCCTTCCAGGCATCGAAAGACCTCGCTGAGCCGGACCTGATCCGGCGGATGAGCCAGAACATATCCGCCTTTCGAACCCCGGACGCTTCGAACGAACCCTGCTGAGCGAAGCAGACTCATGAGCTGTTCGAGGTACTTCACCGAAATGTCCTGCCGCTCGGCAATGACCTTCAACTGCAAGGGCCGTTTGCCTTCGTGCTGGGCCAGTTCGATGATCGCCCGCATCCCGTAACGAGTGCGTGTCGAGAGTTTCATGCTGCGTAATCTCCTACTAATCACATATGATTACTTTGAAACATGTCGGCCGTCAAGATCCGTATTGTCGCACCAGCGATTCCTTGCCGGAAACCATCCGCCCAGCGGTCCAGGGTATCGGAAATGGTACAGACGCCACTAGGTTTTACCCCCCACAGGGCCTGGTGGTTCGTGATCCCCCCAAATTCCTGGCAATTAACTATACATCCCCCCAAGCTCGGAACGGGACGCGCAGACTGATCGAGAAGTCGGGGGATTTGCTATTTACGATCGGCTCCCCGCAATTTAGGATTCATATCGAGGCTCGCACGAGACGCCTGTCGGGCCGATCTAGTCCAGCGTACATACAAGGAATGAATCGGAAATGATGGATTCGATGCGTTTCGCCAGTTTCAACGTCAACTCCGTCCGGGTCCGACTCCCGATCGTACTGGCCTGGCTGCAGAAGAATCAGCCGGATGTTCTGGCCCTGCAGGAAACCAAGGTCCAGGACGAGAGTTTCCCCAGAGAGTCGTTCGAGTCAATCGGCTACCGATGCGTGTTCCGAGGCCAGAAGAGCTACAATGGCGTGGCTTTGGTCTCGCGTCATGAACTGGAGCGCGTGGAGTTCGGCCTGCCCGACGAGCCTCGCGACGAGGCACGGATCGTCACCGCCCAGGTCCGAGGCATCACCCTGGTCAATACGTACGTTCCGCAGGGCTACCTCGCGGACACGGACAAGTTCCAGTACAAGCTCCTCTGGTTCGCCCGGAAGTTGTCAAGTTGAATGAGACAGTTCCTTTTCACAATTAAGCTCTAATCAATCCGTTGTTTTTGGGGCCTCCTTGGGCGGATTGATCCAGACGGCCTGAGGGGGCAACGCCGCCTCGGGCGGTTTGTGTAGGAAG
>DATIKY010000099.1:0-24337 GCA_035476995.1 Sedimentisphaerales bacterium
GGCGCCAGCTTCCAGCGCCGGCTCGCCACCGGCGGGGACTCGACCAACAGCGACAACACCGGCGCGGTCGTGGCGGCTCCTTACTGGGTGAAGCTCGAACGCAAGGGCAACGCCTTCTCGGGATCCATCTCCCCCGACGGCGTGACCTGGACGCAGTTGGGGACCGCCCAGACGGTCCCGATGACCGGTCCTGTCCTGATCGGTTTGGCGCTGTGCAGCCACGACGCTGCGGTGGCGACCGCTGCGGAGTTCTCCAACGTCGCCATGACCGGCAACGTGACCGGCCCCTGGCAGGTGGCGGAGATCGGGGTCGCGCAGCCCTCGGGCAACTCGCCGGAATCGATCTATGTGACGGTCAAGGACAGTGCGGGCAAGTCCAGGACCCTGATGCACCCCGATGCGTTCGCGTCGGCAAGACCGGACTGGGTGCAGTGGAAGATCCCGCTCAGTGAACTCACCTCCGGCGGAGTGAATCTGACTCGGATCCAATCCATGGTCATTGGGGTGGGCAACCGAACCAGCCCGGTCAAGGGCGGCGCCGGCACGGTCTACATCGACGACATCGGTTTCGGCCGGCCGGCTCAGTGATTTGGCCGGCGCCCAACGCGTCCTGAAAGTCGAGCGGGGCCTGCGTCTCATCAACGCAGGTCCCGTTTCTGTGTGTCCGGCGTGGCGATATCGATCCGAATCTGCACATGTGAACGCCTGGGAACATATGCTGTTCGGTTGTAACATTCGATAAGCCCTGGGTTTAAGAAGTGCTTTCGGATTGTGGTTGATTGCCGGCCTAGTCCGGCGGTACAATCGCAGAATCGAATCGGTAGTGTCTTTTGCCGGATCTGGACAGAGGGTTTGCCCGTTGGACAGGAGTCAGCATGATCACGAACCCGGTTGCTCATCTAGGCTCACATTTCTCTTGATCTATGCCGACAGCCGAGTCCCGGAGTAGGTTTGCGCTCGCGCCCGACACAAGGTTTGATTGGATGTTCAGAAGGAGGATGGCCATGACTGGAAGATCGATTATTGTTTTGTTCTGGGCGCTGACGCTGAGACTCATCGGGTCGACATCTGCCGCTACGATGGTGGGGTGGTGGCCGCTCGATGAGGTCAGCGGCACGGTCACGAGTGACGCCAGCGGCCGGGGGAACGACGGGACCGTCGTGGGCACCCCCGTGTGGTCGTCAGGCAAGTTCGGCGGCGCCCTGGAACTCAACGGCAGCACCTGCGTCAACTGCGGCACGAGCCAGGTGTTCAACGTCACCGATGCGGTGACTCTGGCGGCCTGGATTCAGCCCGATCCGGCTTTTGCTTACCCCGACTGGTCGGGCATCATCATGCGCGGCGGGGCGAATATCGACACTTTCGCCCTCTATTATAACGGTCCCAACAAACAACTCGGTTTCAAGACGACAGGCACCACGCCGAACTGGTTTGCCAGCGTCGCCAACTCCGCGGCGTCGATGTTCGACCGGGAATGGCATCATGTTGCTGCGACCTACGACGGTGCGAAGAAGATCCTCTATCTGGACGGAGCCCCACTGGCCAGCGTTGCGGCGACCGGCAGGATCGAGACCAGTTCGGGCCGGCTTCTGCTCGGCGCCGGACGTGATCTGACCCCGGCGACTCACTACGCGGCCGGCAAGCTCGACGATGCGGTGATCTACGACAATGCCCTCACGGAGGCGGAGATCCGCCGAGTCATGGCGGGCTTGGCCGACAAATCACTTGCCCGCGATCCGGACCCGGAGGATGGTGCGGTGGATGTCCCGTCGGATGTCATTCTCGGCTGGATCCCCGGCCAGTACGCGGCCACGCACGACGTGTACGTCGGCACGAGCTTTGCGGATGTGAACAGCGCGAGCCGGGCCAATCCGAGGGGCGTGCTGGTTGCCCAAGGCTTGGCCTCGACCCAGTTCCAACCGGCAGGTCTTGATTACGGTCAGATCTATTACTGGCGAGTTGATGAGGTCAATGCGGCGCCGGACAATACGATCTTCAAAGGCAAGGTCTGGAGTTTCACGACGGAGCCGTATTCTTATCCGATCCGGACGGTGAGTGCGACGGCGTCCGGGAGCAGCCGGGCGGACACGGGCCCTGTGAACACGGTCAACGGCTCCGGCCTGAACGCCGGGGATCAGCACTCGGTTGAAGTGACGCACATGTGGTTGAGCAACGAGGCTTCTCCCAAGTGGATTCAGTACGAATTCGACAAGGCCTACAAGCTCGATCAACTGTGGGTGTGGAACGCCAACCAGATGATCGAGGCGTTCGTGGGTTTCAGCGCCAAGAACGTCACGATCGAGTATTCGCTCGACGGTCAGACATGGACGGTCCTGGAGAGCGTTCCTGAGTTCTCCCGCGGCAGCGGCGTTCCGACCTATGCGGCGAACACGGTCGTGGATTTCGGCGGCATTGAGGCGAAGTTCGTCAGACTGACGATCAACAGCAACTGGGGCGGGGTGGCCAAGCAGGTGAGTCTCAGCGAGGTTCGGTTCTACTATGTGCCCGTGCAGGCCAGGTCGCCTGTGCCCGCGGACGGCGGCAAGGACGTCGGCCTCGATGCCCGGATGAATTGGCGGCCGGGCCGGGAGGCGACCTCGCACCAGGTGTTCTTCGGCGTCGATGAGGCTGCGGTGGCAGCGGGAACCGCCCCTTCTGCGACAGTGACCGACCACAGCTACACCCCGGCTTCGATGACCTTCGGCATGCAGTACTTCTGGCGGGTCGATGAGATCGGCGGGGATGGGCCATATGAGGGGCCTGTTTGGAATTTCACGACGCAGGAGTTCGCGTTGATCGAGGATTTCGAGGCCTATACCGACGAGGAAGGCAGCCGGATCTACGAGGCGTGGATCGACGGGATGACTGATGGTCTCAGCGGTTCGACGGTGGGCTATATGACGGCACCGTTTGCGGAAAAGACGATCGTCCGCAGCGGCCGGCAGTCGATGCCTCTGGCGTACGACAACACGCAGGCGCCGTACTTCAGCGAGGCGGTCAAGGAGTTCGATTCGGTCCAGAACTGCACGGGTTCCGGCGCGGCGGAGCTGTGCGTGTGGACCCGCGGCTACCCGGCTCCGGCGTCTGTGGCTGTGACGGAGAGCGGCGGCAAGATGACGCTGACGGGCGCGGGCGCCGACATCTGGAACAACTCGGACGAGTTCACCTACGCCTACAAGACCCTCACCGGCGACGGCAGCCTCCTCGCCCGTGTGACCAGCAATGGGACCGGGACGAACACCTGGGCCAAAGGCGGCGTGATGATCCGCGACAGCCTCAACGGGGGTTCGACGCACGCGATGATGGTCATCACCGGCGGCGGCGGCAACGGCGCCAGCTTCCAGTACCGCCTGGCCGCCAATGGGGCTTCGGGCAACAATGACATCACGACGGTGGCGGCTCCACCGTATTGGGTGAAGATCGAGCGGGCGGGCGGGAATCTGACCGGTTCGGTCTCTGCCGACGGCAAGGTGTGGAGCCAGGTGGGCATGACGAACCTCGCGATGACCGATCCCGTCTACATCGGTCTGGCGGTGACTTCGCACGTGGCGGGTGTGGATCGGACCTTCGAGTTCGAGGGCATTGCCTCGACGGGCAACGTGACGGGACTCTGGCAGGGCGCGGTGATCGACGCGGCTCGGTACAACGACGCGGCTCCGATGTATCTGACGGTGACGGACAGCACGGGCAAATCGGCGACCGCGATCAGCGAAACGTCGGCGACGGTGGCCGACTGGACCCGCTGGACGATCCCGATGAGCAGCCTGCCCGGCGTGAACTTCAGCCGGGTCAAGAAGCTGACGATCGGGGTGGGCTCCAAGGGCGCCACGAGCGGTGGTTCAGGCGTGGTCTTCATCGACGACATCGGCTACGGCCGCGCGGCTCAATAGCAGCGGTGGGAACCACTGAATTGCAGGACCTTCGACGGTTCGGCGTCTGCGACAGTCGGTCCCTCGCCAGGAGGACGGTTATCGATTGTGTACGCGATACGGTGATTCCGGATAGGAATCATGCCGAAGTGTATTTGTGAGGCGGTTGTCCGTGATACGGACGCTGTAGTGACGGATGCGTGGATTCTTCACGCGATCTGCTCGTGACTACCGTCGTTGTCTTCTGGGAAAGGAGGTGCTCGGTCACCATTTAGCCTTGTGGCACCTGTTGATCCGGTTCTGGAAATACTTGTACTATCGAAACTCGGCACGCTGAATTGAAGGGAGGAAGAACATGTTGGTTCACAAACAGATCTTCGCGGCGACTCTCACTTTGCTCAGCATGAGTCTGGCGGTGGCTGCGCCGCCGGCGGTGCATCCGGCCACGGGCGAACCGCTGGTGATCACCTGCTATCGGGGGGCGCCCGTCGCCCTCGACGGGGACCTGAGCGACTGGAATCTCGATGCGATGACCCCGGCGGTCCTCAACGACGCCAAGCAGATCTACACCGGGACTTGGACCGGCGTCGCGGACTGCAGCGGGAAGTTCTACCTGATGTGGGACGACCAAAAAGTGTACATCGGCGCGGAAGTGAAGGACGACAGGCTGTCGATGACCAAGTCCGGCGGCGACATCTGGAACGCGGACTGCATCGAGGTGTTTTTCAGCACGCTAAACGCAGTCTCCGGACACGCGGAACACTATCAGTATGGTTTCAACGCCAACAATCAGACATACAACTGGTGCAATATGGACGGTACGAGCAACGTGGTGCCTGCGTACCTCCAAATCGCCTCGTCGAAAACCCCCGACGGTTACGTTTGCGAAGTCGCCATCGAATACGCGCAAATGAAGTCATTGAAGTTCACCGCGGGCGCCGCCATCGGCTTCCACCCCTGCATCGACGATACGGAAGCCACCGACCGGGAGATCCAGATGACCTGGACGGGCCGGGAGGCTCACGATCAGAGTCTCGGGTTCGGACATCTGATTCTCTCCTCCGAGCCGGCGATTGCAGCGGGCCTGAGCCGGGCTCCGAATCCCGCCAACAAGGCCAAGGGGGTTTCGGTCGATACGGCCTTCTCCTGGACCGCAGGGGATTTTGCGGCCAGCCACGACGTCTATCTGGGCGAGGTGTTCGAGGATGTCGACAACGCGACGCGAACCGACCCCAAAGGCGTGCTGGTCAGCCAGAGCCAAACGGCCACCGAATACGCTCCCGCGACGGCGCTGGAGTACGGGAAGGTCTATTACTGGCGGGTCGACGAGGTCAACGCGGCTCCTGACAGCACGATCTACAAAGGGGACGTGTGGAGCTTCACCGCCGAGTCCTATGCCTATCCCATCACGAGCGTGACCGCCAAGGCCTCGGGTTTCGCGCCCGGCATGGGACCGGAGAACACGATCAACCGCGCGGGACTCGACGAGTTCGACCAGCACGACACCGAAGCCACGCATATGTGGACCAGCACGGCAACGAAGCCCCGCTGGATTCAGTACGAGTTCGACCAGCCTTACAAGGTGCATGAACTGTGGGTGTGGAACTCCAACCAGATCATCGAATCGGTCGTCGGGTTCGGGGCCAAGGACGTCACGATCGAGTATTCAACCGACGGTGTCACGTGGACGCCGCTGGAGGGGGCGCATCAATTCGCCCGCGCGTCCGGTCTGCCGACTTATACGGCCAACACCGTCGTCGACTTCGGCGGCATCACCGCCAAATTCGTCAAGCTGACGGTCGACACCAACTGGGGAGGTCTCGCGCAACAGGTCGGAATCGCAGAAGTACGGTTCTTTTACGTCCCGGTGCAGGCTCATCTGCCCAGCCCGGCCGACGGCGCGACCGATGTGGCCCTGACCGCCTCGTTGGATTGGCGGCCTGGTCGCCTGGCCACCTCGCACAAGGTGTTCTTCGGAACCGATGAGGCTGCGGTCGCCGCCGGCACCGCTGCGGCCAGCACGGTGAGCACGCACGGCTACACCCCGCCTTCCATGACCTTCGGCACGAAGTACTTCTGGAGAGTCGACGAGGTCGGCGCCGCAGGCACCGACGAAGGCGACGTCTGGAGCTTCAGCGCCCAGGAATTCGCGTCGATTGACGATTTCGAAGGATACACCGACGACGAAGGCAACCGAATCTATGAGTACTGGCTCGACGGCGTTGCCGACGCGGTGTATGGCGGCTCAATGGTTGGCTACATGGAGGCTCCGTTCGCGGAGAGGGTTATCATCCGCGGCGGCAGACAGTCGATGCCTCTGGCCTACGACAACACCAAGGCCCCGTACTTCAGCGAGGCCGTGAGGGAGTTCGACTCGGTCCAGAACTGGACCGGCTCGGGCGCGGCCGAGTTGTGTGTATGGACCCGTGGCACGGTGACGGAGGCCGGCTTGGCACCGATGTACGTAATCGTGACCGACAGCACGGGCAAGTCGGCGACCGTCACCGGCGATACGGCGGCGGTTGCCTCCAACTGGACGGCCTGGAAGATCCCGATGAGCAGTTTCTCCGGCGTGAACTTCAGCCGGATCAAGAAGATCGCCATCGGGGTGGGCGCCAAGGGAGCCGCCAGCGGCGGCTCGGGTGTGGTCTTCATCGACGACATCGGCTACGGCCGTTCGGCCCAATAGAGCCTGGCTTCTTCTATCGGTGCGACACAAGAGAGCCCGTCCCCGCCTGGGGACGGGTCCTCTATTGAGAGGGGGACCCCGCTCATGGGGTCCTTTCTTGGGGCTCAAATCTCCAACAGACCCCTTGCTTCTCGGGGGGGATTGTGGTATAAACGAAACCATGGCTGCAAAGTGCGCGTTTTGCGTCGGGCGGCCGGTAAGTTGTTTGGAGTGAGTACGAACCGTGAGGTGCGGTTGACGCACCGGTCGGAATCGGAGGCAACTGATGATGAGTGTCTGCACGCGGACATAGCTGTCCAAGACGAGATATTCCTTTGCATTTTCCAGCGTCGTTGTTCCGGGCCTTTCGCTGCCGTGTCGTAGAGTCACAATTGAGAAGGAGGAGTTGCCGACCTGAACGAAGATCAAACCCGTATCGCGTTGTTTGTTTGGAGGGGGTGTGTCCAGACGACGAAACAGTGGTGGTTGTGATTGTGAGGAGTTGTCCAAAATGAGAAGAGTACTGTTTTTGGTAGTGGCCGCCGTCCTGCTGGCGAGCGGAGCGGCGCAGGCACAGATGTTCGACATCACCAACCCGGGAGATCCGGTCGTCGGGGTTCCCAACGACAACAACTGGCCGGCTGCGGAGGCGCCTCCTCGCGCCATCGACAACGTAATCGCCGGCGCGAAGTACCTCTGTTTCAAGACGTCCTTCATACCGGATGCGGCGACCGGCGCCGGCGGTTTCCGCGTGACCCCGTCGGGTCCCAAGGTGGTCGTCAAGGCGTTGAATTTCGCCAGCGCCAATGACGCCGTCGAGCGCGATCCGATCCGGTTCAGGCTGTCCGGCTCCGATGTCAGCATCGACGGACCGTACACGGTGATTGCCGAGGGAGACATCGCGGCGTTCAACGCCACGACGGCCTATGCGAGAAACACGTGGATTCCCGCTCCCATTCCGATTGTCAACAAGAAGGCCTACAAGCACTACGAGCTGATGTTCACGGAACTTCGGAACCGGACGGCAGCCAACAGCGTGCAGATCGGCGAAGTGGAATTCCTGTCCGACGGCAGCCTGCCCGGTTCGGCCGGCGGGGAATCGCCCAAGAGCGGCACCGTCGACGTGCCCCGCGACGTCGTGTTGGGTTGGCTGCCCGGCGATATGGCCGCCACTCGCGACGTGTACTTCGGCACGAGCTTCGAGGACGTCAACACCGCCAGTCGGAGCAGCTCCAAGGGCGTGCTCCTCAGCCAGGATCAGACGGAGGTCAGCTATGACCCGGAGGGCCTGCTGGAATACGGCCAGACCTATTACTGGCGAATCGACGAGGTCAACTCGGCCCCCGACTACACGATCTACAAAGGCGATGTCTGGAGCTTCACGGTCGAGCCGTTCGCTTATCCGATCCAGAACATCACCGCTACGGCTTCCAGCCAGAGCCGCGCCGACACCGGTCCGGAGAACACGGTCAACGGGTCCGGCCTGAACGCCGGCGATCAGCACTCCACCGAGCTGACGCAGATGTGGATGAGCGGCAACAACAAGCCGCACTGGGTTCAGTACGAGTTCGACAAGGTCTATAAGCTGGACGAGCTGTGGGTCTGGAATTCCAACCAGATCGTGGAAGCGTTCGTCGGCTTCGGCGCCAAGGATGTGACCATCGAGTACTCGGTCGACGGCGCTGCCTGGACCGCCCTGGAAGGGGCCCATGAGTTCGCCCGGGCGTCCGGCGCTGCGACGTACGCAGCCAACACGTTCGTCGATTTCGGCGGCGTCCAGGCCAAGTTCGTCAAGCTGACGATCAACAGCAACTGGGGCGGCATCGCCCAGCAGGCGAGCCTCAGCGAGGTGCGGTTCTTCTACGTGCCGGTGCAGGCTTTCGGCTCGAAGCCGGCCGATGACGCGACGGCAGTCTCCGTGACCGCCTCCCTGGAATGGCGGCCCGGCCGCGAGGCCACTTCGCACAAGGTGTTCTTCGGCGCCGATGGCGCCGCCGTCGCGGCGGGCACCGCTGCGGCCAGCACTGTGACCCAGAACAGTTTCACTCCGACTGCCATGAACCTTGACACCGAGTATTTCTGGAGAGTCGACGCGGTTGGCAACACCGGCACATACGCGGGCGACGTCTGGAGTTTCAAGACCCAGGAGTATCTGGTCGTCGACGACTTCGAGGCGTACACCGACGTCGAAGGCAGCCGGATCTATGAGGCCTGGGTCGACGGCATCACCACCGGGGCCAGCGGTTCGCAGGTCGGCTACAACGACGCCCCGTTCGCCGAGAAGACCATCATTCGCGGCGGAAACCAGTCCATGCCGATCCTGTACGACAACAGCAAGTTCGCCCTGGCGGAAGCCCAGATCACCCTCGGTTCGGCCCAGAATTGGAGCGCCCGAGGCATCAAGACCCTCGCGATCCACTTCGCGGGCGCCGCAGGCAACACCGGGCAACTGTACCTCAAGATCAACAGCACCAAGGTGGCCTACAATGGAGCCGCTGCGGACCTGACTCGCGCCGTCTGGCAGGCCTGGAACATCGATCTGTCCACCGTCGGCAACGTCAGCAGCGTTCGTACCCTCACGATCGGCATCGAGGGCGCCGGCGCCAAGGGCACCCTGTACATCGACGACATCCGGTTGTATCCGAAGGCTCCCCAGTTCATTACCCCCGCCAATCCGGGCAATGCCAACCTCGTGGGCCTCTGGACCCTGGACGGCAACACCAACGACACCTCCGGCAGGGGCAACAACGGAACCGTCACCGGCGGGACCGCGAGCTGGGTCCCCGGCGCGGTCGGGCAGGCCATGGAGTTCACGAACGGACAGACGTTTGTCGATTGCGGCAGGAACGCGAGCCTGAATCTGACCGATGCGGTGACCGTCACGGCCTGGATCAGGATGGGCTTCACCGCCGGGGATCGCAAGATCGCGTCCAACCAGGACGGCACCACCGGCGGCTACAAGATCGGTCTCTTCACCAACAACAAGGTTGAGTTCGAGGTCCGTACGTCCGCCAACGCAGGCACCCTGAACCGCAACGCGGCCGGGGGAGCGGTGTTGCAGCAGGACGTCTGGTATCACGTCGCCGGCGTCTACTCCAAGGGCGAGTTCATGCGAACCTACGTCTTTGGGAACCTGGATCGGGAGATGGCCACGACAGCGGTGCTCGGCGCCTCGACAGGCCCGTTCAAGCTGGGCTGCGGCGAATCCACCACGAACTATTTCTGGCTGGGCGCGCTGGATGACGTCCGCGTCTACAACCGCGTTCTGTCTCAAGAGGAGCTTCTATTTGTGATGGGTCAGACGCAGCCGGTGGCCAAACCGTTCTGAGTCGGCCTTGCCAACAGATCAGTTACGCATCAGCATCTTCAGACGGGGTCCCTGTTCACAAGACAGGGGCCCCGTTGTCTTTGGTCCTTTCTTCAATCTGGCTTGACGCGATTTGGCGTTCGCATGGATATATCGCGTCATTGCGTTGACTGCCTCCTGTCCGCCGTTTACGATTCCCACGTTGTGCATCAGACCTGAAGACCAGTCGCGAATGAACCGTCGAGCCGATTCGTCGGACAACCAGCAAGCAGGAGGTTTTACATGAAGCAAGGGCAAAGGAATGTCGCGGGGCGTCTGGCGGCGCTCTTCTTGATGTTGGGTTTGGCTTCGTTTGTCCGGGACGGAGTTGCGAATGCCCAGACCGGCGCTTCGGCGTCTGTTGTGACGCTCCATGGCGACCGCGCGGGGGCTCCGATCAATCCCTTCATCTATGGCCAGTTCATTGAGCATCTGGGCCGGTGCATCTACGGCGGCATCTGGGCACAGATGCTCGAAGACCGCAAGTTCTACTTCCCCATCACGGCCGATTACCGACCCTATCGCCAGTTGGAGGACACCCGGTTCCCAGTTGTCGGGGCTTCTCCCTGGCAGATGATCGGCCCGTCGGATTCCGTGACCATGGTGAAAGAGGACGCCTTCGTCGGCGAGCATACGCCGCGGATCAAGGCCGGCGCCGGCATTCGCCAGCGCGACCTGGCGACCGTCCAGGGCAAGGAGTATGTCGGTTACATCTGGCTGTCGGCCCCCAAGAGTGGGGTGTCGGTGGACGTCGCTCTGGTCCGGGGCGAGACAGACGAAGCCCGCCAGACGGTTCGCATCAGGAACGTCAAGAACAAGTACCAGAAGCATCCGGTGAAGTTCGCGGCCGGCGCGGCCACTGAAAAGGCGATGCTCGAGATTCTCGTGTCCGGCGGCGACGTGATGGTCGGCACCGTGTCGCTGATGCCCGCCGACAACGTCCGCGGGATGCGGCCGGACACGCTGGCCCTGCTCAAGCAGCTCGACGGCACGATGTACCGCTGGCCCGGCGGCAACTTCGTCAGCGGCTACAACTGGCGCGACGGCATCGGCGACCGCGATCGTCGGCCCCCGCGCAAGAATCCCGCCTGGACCGGCGTCGAGCACAACGACTTCGGGACCGATGAATTCATCGACTTCTGCCGGGAGATCGGCACCGAGCCTGTGATTGCGGTCAACACCGGTTTCGGCGACGAGTATTCGGCCGCCCAGTGGGTGGAATACTGCAACCGCGGGACCGACACCATCGGCGGAAGCTGGCGGGCCAGGAACGGCGGCAAGAAGCCTTACGGCGTCAAGTACTGGTGCGTCGGCAACGAGATGTTCGGACCCTGGCAACTGGGCTTCATGCAGTTGAGCCACTACGTCCAGAAGCACAATCTCGTCGCGCAGGCGATGTGGGACGTGGATCCGTCCCTGCAACTGATCGGCGTGGGCAGCTTCGGGGAATTCAATCGCAACCACGACCCTGACCAGAAGGTCCATTGGACCGAGGGCATGCTGCGTGAGTGCGCCGACTACATGAACTACATCTCCGAGCATTTCTATCGCGGCCGTACGCCGTGGGCGCCGGAGGAGCCGAACCTGATCGGACACGTCAATCTGCTCAAGCAGTCGATCCTCCAGAAGGCCCAAGGGCATCGCAAGCTCCAGAAGGAGTTGGGTCTGCTGGACACTCGTCCGGTGCCGATCGCGATGGACGAGTGGAACTACTGGCATCAGCCGTACCTGTATGGCGAGCTTGGCTGCGCCTACGACCTCTCCGACGCGCTGGGCGTCGCCATCGGTTTGCACGAGTATTACCGCAACAGCGACATCATCCAGATGGCCCATTACGCCCAGACGGTGAACGTCATCGGCTGCATCAAGACCACCAAGACGGACGCCTTCTTCGACGCCACCGCGTTGCCGCTGATGCTGTACCGTCACCACTATGGCTCGATCCCCATCGCGGTCGAGGGCGATCACGCCGGCGCGGCCCTCGACGTGGCCGCCGCCTGGACCGCGGACCGCAAGGAGATCACTCTGGCGGTCGTCAATCCCAACCGTGAGTCCAGAACCGTCGAGTTCAAGCTCGACGCGGTCAAGCCGCAGGCCAAGGGAAGGAAATGGACCATCGCGGGCGACGATCCCAAGACCCGCAACGACGAGAACAACGAGCGGATCAAGATTCTCGAAATCCCTGTGCAGTGGGAGAACCGACTGGCCCTGGCCCCGCTGAGCATCACGCTCGTGCGGTTCCCGGTGGACTGACGCTCTCTCGATTGCCGGCGCCTTCGAGACGGAGGCCAGGCAATGACTCGAATGTCGGGCGGCATCGTCAGGGGTCGAAAGCCTTGACGATGCCGCTTTTGTTGCGAGAGAACGGCATTGAACCCGGAGGCGAACGTCATATAATGTTCCTGTCCCCGTGCAGGTGGGCTGGGGTTCATTTGCGGCGCATAATTGTCGAGGAGAAGCAGCATGGCCGTCCAGAAGAAAGCCGAATCCGTGGAGCCGAATCTCAAGAGCACCAAGCAGGAACTGCTGGACGCGTACAACGAGATGCGGCAGCAATTGCAGGAGAAAGACAAGACCCAGTTGAAGCCCGAGCAGAGGGTCCAGGAGAAGAAGGAGGCGCAAGTCTTGGCGGTCGTGCAGGCCATGACCGCTGGCGGCGTGCTCCAGGGGATCAATCAACTCAAGCAGGAGATGACCAGGACGCTGGCCGATCTCGGCGACAAGCTTGCGGCGGAAGTCGACAAATGCGATCAAGTCCAGCAGGCTATCGAGATCAAGGAGAAGGAACTGGCGGAAGTCTTCGAGATCGACCGGGCCGCCGGGACGTTGGCCGCCCTGATCGAGGCCCAGCATTGCGAGAAAGAGCGGTTCGAACGGGAGATGGCGGAGCAGAAAGAGCGTCTGGTCGGGGAGATCGAGTCGGCCCGGGAGCAGTGGAAAAGCGAAAAGGCCGAGCACGACGCCCAGGTCAAGGAGCAGGACGCCATCGAGGCCAAGCGCCGCCAGCGCCAGCAGGAGGAATACAAGTACACGTTCGAGCGGGAGCAGCAGTTGGCCCGGGACAAGTTTGCGGACGAGAAGGCCAAGATGCTGGCGGAGAAGGCCCAGATCGAGAAGGAGATGAAGGTCCTGCGGGAACAGACGGAACAAAACCTCCAGGAACGCGAGAAGCAGATCGCCGAACGGGAGAGAGAACTCGCATCCCTGCAGGCCCAGGTCCAGGAGTTCCCCAAGCGTCTCGATGCCGCCGTGGCGGCCGCCGTCAAGGATGCCACCGAGCGGATCGGACGCGAGGCCAAGTATCAGCAGGACCTTCTGCACAAGGATTTCGAAGGGCAGAAGAACGTTCTTACGGCTCGCATTCAGTCGCTTGAAAAGACGGTCAAGGAACAGGCCGACCAGCTCGCCAGGCTCTCCCAGCAACAGGAGGCGGCCTATCAGAAGATCCAGGACGTGGCGGTCAAGGCCATCGAGGGCGCGTCCAAGCTGGGCTCATTCGGCAGCCTGGTCCACACCCTCAAGGAACAGACCCGCAAACAGGCGAGCGAGGAGTGAGGCCGGGGCAGAGCCCATCGTGCGCCAATTTCTGTAATGATCGATGCTTATGAAAACCTGCCATGTCATCGTTGTTCTGCTTGTCTCCATACCCCTGATCCCGTGTATCGCCGCATCGAGGGCCGACCAGGCCGGCGAGGTTGTGACGAGACAGGTTGTGATGCCGCCGCAGGCGGGCAAGGTCGTGCCTCGCGAAGTCATGGAGCGGATCTACGAGCAGGTGAAGACCCCCTACAAGTACGGCGTGATCCTCACCGGCGAGAACGGAGCGAACGTCGATTGCCCCAGCGTCTTTCGGCACGGGGACCGCTGGTACATGATGTACAACCTGTTCGCCGGCAAGGGTTATGAGACCCTGCTGGCCGAGAGCGTGGACCTGCTCCGCTGGAAGCCTCTGGGCAAGATCCTGCTGTTCCGGGACGGCGCCTGGGACGCCAGCCAGGCGGCAGGTTTCATCGCTCTGCAGGACCATCGGTGGGGCGGCGCCTACACGCTGGGCACGCACGACGGCAGGTATTGGCTGTCGTATATTGGCGGGGCCCTGACCGGCTATGAAACGGACCCGCTGGCGATCGGCATGGCTTGGACGGACGACCCGACGCGCCCGGCACCGTGGAATCGCCTGGACGAGCCCGTGCTGTCCAGGGATCAGCCCGACGCGCGCCCGTTCGAGAGCGTGACGCTCTACAAGAGCAACATCATTCACGATAAGGCTCGGACGCTGGGCTATCCCTTCGTGATGTTCTACAACGGCAAAGGCCCAGACCGCGAGTGCATCGGCATGGCGGTCTCGAACGACCTGCGTCGCTGGGAACGTTTCGGCAGCGGGCCTGTCATCGACAACGGCAAAGGCATCTCCGGCGATCCGCAGATCGTGCGGATGGGCGATGTGTGGGTGATGCACTATTTCGGGGCCTTTTGGAAGCCCAAGGCGTTCGACACGTTCGCCTGCTCGTACGACCTGGCCCACTGGACCCCATGGGACGGGCCGCATTTGATCGAACCCTCCGGAGCCCTGGGACCAGACCTACGCCCACAAGCCCTGGGTGATCAAGCATCAGGACGTGGTGTACCATTTCTATTGTGCGGTGGGCGACCGAGGCCGGGTCATCGCTGTGGCGACCTCGAAACCTCTGGACCGTAAGGATGGACGGATCGGCCTATCGGATTGAGCCGAGCAGATGCTCCCGCGGTCTTTTCGATTCGTTGACGTGCCGAGCGGGGTCCTCGCCGAAGCGGATTTCGCGCAGCAAATCCTCCATCTCGCAGTCCTTGAGCAGGTAGGCGCAGGCGCCTGCTTCGAGCATCCTGGAGGCATAGGCCATCGAGTCGTGCATGGACAATCCGATGACCCGGGTTTCGGGACGTTCCCGCATGATTCGGCGTGTGGCCTCGATGCCGTCCATCTTCGGCATTACGATGTCCATGAGCACGAGGTCTGGAGCCAATTGCGCAGCCAGTTGCACCGCTTGTTCGCCGTCCGAGGCCTCGCCGACCACCTCCAGGTACGCCTCACCCTGCAACACCTCCGTCAGGCTCCGCCGCACGGCGGCGTGATCGTCCACAACCAAAACACGCATCCGGATCACCTCTGTGCTTTCGACATGCCTTTGTGAGCATCTGCTGTCGCGCCGGTCGGTCCTCCAACGAGGAGTCTTTGAGCGGCCTATCCAAGTTCGATTTCTCTATCTTCGTCCCGTTCGACAGAGAGCTCATTGCGGAATTTCCCTAATCTTCAGGAGCATCAACGCCCTGGCCGACAGGTTGCGTTCTGTGGCGCGACAAGAAGAGCTTCCCGACAGGTACGCCCGAAAAGAAAGGTGTATGAAAACGCCACTTTGCGTATAGATGTTTTGGCGGACATCTTGGCGGCGTGATATCATAAAGAGGGTCGTCACGACGTCGCGGGGGCGTGCGGGAACGTCCGATTCGCCTGCGACAGTGGGACCGTTTGATGAGAGGGCACACATGAGCATGCAGAGTTCGAAAGTCACGCGAAGACAGTTTCTCAGTTCCGTCGCGAGCGCCGCGGCGGCCTTTACGATCGTGCCGCGATCCGTGCTGGGCGGGCCGAAGTTCGTCGCGCCGAGCGAGAAGGTGTACATCGCAATCGTCGGTTGCGGCGGGCAGGGCCGGACCAACGCCTACGGGCTGTTCGGCGAGAAGGACGCCCAGATCGTCGCGATCGCCGACCCCATGGATCAGGCGGACTACAGTCCCTACTACTACGGCGGCGTCGCGGGCCGGCTGCCCGTCAAGGCCGAGGTCGAGCAGCGGTACTCGCAGGGCAATCCCCAATTCCAGTGCAAGGCCTACGTCGATTTCCGCGAGATGCTGGAGAAAGAGAAGAACATCGACGCGGTGCTGTGCGCCACGCCGGACCATTGGCACGCGTTCGTCTCGCTGGCGGCGATCCGTCGAGGCAAGCACGTCTACTGCGAGAAACCGTTGACGCACAACATCGCCGAGGCTAGGGCCGTGGCCAAGGCGGCCGCCGAGGCGGGCGTCGCGACCCAGATGGGCAACCAGGGGCGAAGCGACGAGGGCAATCGCATCACGTGCGAGCTGATCTGGGACGGCGCGATCGGCGAGGTCCGCGAGGTCCATGCCTGGAGCAGCGCCGGCGGCTGGGCCGGCGGCCGCGGGCGGCCCACGGATCGGCCGGCTGTCCCGCAAGGACTCGACTGGCAACAGTGGCTTGGCCCCAAGGCGGACCGGCCCTATCACCCGGCGTATGCTCCCTACAACTGGCGGGGCTGGTGGGAGTTCGGCACCGGCGCCGTCGGCGACATGTCGGTGCACAACCTGGACCCCGCGTTCGCGGCCTTGAAGCTGGGTCATCCGATCAGCGTCGAGGCGGTCAAGACCGCGTTCGTCGATTCCGAGGTCATCGGAGGCGACAATCACGTGGTCTGGGAGTTCGGGCCGGAAGAAGGCCGCGGTCCCGTCACGGTCCATTGGTATGACGGCGCCCTGGAGCCGGCGCGACCGGCCGAACTGGAGCCGGGCCGCATGATGGGCGAGGGCAGCAACGGCGTCTTGATCGTCGGCAGCAAGGGCACCATCATGGGCGGCGGCTGGAGCAAGTCGCCCCGCATCATTCCGGAATCCAAGATGAAGGCCTACGGCCGGCCCCCGCGGAAGCTGCCCCGCAGTCCGGGCCATCACCGCGACTGGCTCAACGCCTGCAAAGGCGGCCCGAAGGCGTGCAGCGATTTCAGCTACAGCGCCCGCCTGACGGAATTCGTCCTCTTGGGCGACGTGGCGATCCGCGCGGGCCGCAAGATCCTCTGGGACGGCCCGAATATGAAAGTGACCAACGTCCCTGAGGCCCAGAAGTTCGTACAAGAGTCCTATCGCCCCGGTTTCGACCTGGGGACGATCTGATCGGTTCCCCAACCGGGGCGTCTGTTGGGCACAGGCCCGTCACACCGCGCGCGGCGTCACGGGCCCGTGCTCTTTTCGTTTTTCCTTTTGCTCCTGCAATCCACTCCATAACCACAGAACGGGCGAGGTTTCTCGCCAGTATAGGTTCAGTCGTTTGGCCTTTTTGAGTACCGTCATTGGAGGACAGATCATGACCGTCAGGACTACCAACCTCGGATTTCCGCGGATGGGGACGCATCGGCAGTTGAAGAAGGCCCTGGAGTCGTACTGGGCGGGCGAACTGACCGCCAAGGCGTTGAACGACGCGGCCCGCGCGATCCGCAGGCAAAACTGGGGATTCCAGCGGGATCTGGGCGTGGACATCATCCCGAGCAACGACTTCTCGCTCTACGACCATGTCCTCGACACAGCGGTCATGCTGGGAGCCGTGCCCAGCCGGTTTGGCCATTCCGGCGATTTGGTGAGCCTGGACACCTACTTCGCCATGGCCCGCGGGGCCAGGACCGTCACGGCGATGGAGATGACCAAATGGTTCGACACGAATTATCACTACATCGTCCCGGAACTGGAGGCCGACCAGCAGTTCAGTCTGGGCTCGACGAAGGTCGTCGATGAGTTCGTCGAGGCGAAGGCCCTGGGCATTACGACCCGTCCGGTGCTCTTGGGACCGGTGTCGTTCCTCCTGTTGAGCAAGGCCCAGACGCCCGACTTGGAGCCGCTGTCGCTGCTGGACCGGGTTCTGCCTGTCTATGCGTCGGTTCTGGAGCGTCTGGTGACTGCGGGCGCGACGTCGCTGCAGATCGATGAGCCGGCCCTGGCTCTGGATCTGAGCCAGGCGGCGGCCCAGGCCCTCGAGCAAGCGTATGACGCTCTGGCCCGAGCGGCCGGCGGGATGCCGATCTGCCTGGCGACGTACTTCGGTTCTTTGCGGGAGAACCTCGATCTGGCCCTGCGACTGCCTGTTGCATGCATCCACCTCGATCTGGTGAGAGGGCCCGGGCAGTTGAAAGACGCCCTGGCCCGCATGCCCGCCGACAAGTCGCTGTCCCTGGGCGTTGTGAACGGGCGGAACATCTGGAGGTGCATGTTCTCCGACATCCTGCCGCAACTGGAGGAGGCGGTGCGGGTCCTGGGGCCCGAGCGGGTCCTTCTGGCGCCTTCGTGCTCCCTTTTGCACTGTCCGGTGGATCTGAAATCTGAGACCGATCTGCCGGAGGAGGTCCGCGAGCGGTTGGCCTTCGCGCTGCAGAAACTGGAGGAACTATCGGTTCTGAAGAAGGCCCTGAATTCCAGTCGGGACGCTGTCGCCACGATCCTGGCGGAGAACCAGGCTCTGTTCGAGCGGATCGCGAAGTCGCGGACCATTCACAACCCGCGAGTGCAGGCCCGCATGAAGGGCCTCTCGAAGGAGATGTTCGCTCGCGAGAGTCCCTTTGGCAGGCGGTTGCCGCGACAGCAGGAGAACCTGAACCTGCCTCCGCTGCCGACGACCACCATCGGATCGTTCCCGCAGACGCCGGAGATCCGGCAGACCCGCTCGGCGTTCAAGCAGGGGACGATCGATCACAAACAGTACGACGCACAAATGAGCCTGCAAATCAAACAGGCGATCCAGATCCAGGAGCAGGTGGGACTCGACGTGCTGGTCCACGGCGAGCCGGAACGCAACGACATGGTCGAGTATTTCGGCGAGATGCTGGATGGCTTTGCCTTCACCCGCAATGGGTGGGTCCAGAGTTATGGCTCCCGCTGCGTGAAGCCGCCGATCATCTTCGGCGACGTCAGCCGGCCCAGCCCGATGACGGTCCGCTGGATTCAGTACGCCCAGGCCCTCACGGCCAAGCCCGTCAAAGGGATGCTGACCGGGCCGATCACCATTCTGGAGTGGTCGTTCGTCCGCGAGGACTGCCCCCGGCGGGACACCGCGTTCCAGATCGCGTTGGCCATTCGCGACGAGGTGGCGGACCTCGAGACCGCCGGGGTCAAGGTCATTCAGATCGACGAGCCCGCGCTGCGCGAAGGGCTGCCCCTGCGAAGGGGCGACTGGCGGGAGTACCTGGCCTGGGCGGTTGACGCGTTTCGCTTGACCACCAGCGGTGTCTCGGACGCCACCCAGATCCACACGCACATGTGTTATGGCGACTTCAACGATATCATCGAGGCGATCGCGGCCCTGGACGCGGACGTGATCTCGATCGAGGCGGCGCGGTCCGGCGTGGAGCTTCTGGGGGCCTTCCGCGAGTTCAAGTACCCCAATCACATCGGGCCCGGCGTGTACGACATTCACAGCCCTCGCGTGCCGTCGGTCGAGGAGATGGAGGAGGCCATCGCCAGGCAGATGACGGTCCTGGACGCCTCGCAACTGTGGGTGAACCCCGATTGCGGCCTCAAGACCCGGCACTGGGAAGAGGTCAAGCCGGCCTTGGCGAACATGGTGACCGCCGCGAAGAGGCTTCGCGGGCAGATCGGCGCGAGGAATCGCGATGTGATCTGAAACCTTCCGGCGTCGCGTCCGTCTAGCCTGATAGAGATCGCGGGCGGGGGCTGGTTTGTGCCTTCGGCCGCCTCCTCGACTGGGCAAAAGGAGCCGATGATGGAAGGGCAGACTCGAATCGGATTGTGGGCGGACTATCGCAACGGCGGTGTGCGGCTGGTGTGGCGCCGGCTCTGGCGCGACTGGCGGGCGACGGTGCTGTTCATCGTGTTCGTCGTGGTGCCGGTAAAATCGAGCCTGGCGGACTGGAATTGGGTCCCCACCGGCTCGATGAACCCCACCATCCTCGACGGCGACCTGATCTACGTGAACAAGCTCGCGTACGACCTGCGAATCCCGCTGACGATGCACCGCCTGGCCCACTGGTCCGAACCCGAACACGGGGACATCGTGGTCTGTCTGTCGCCCCAGGACGGTGTCCGGCTGGTCAAGCGCGTGGTCGGCAAGCCCGGCGACACGGTCGAGATGCGCCGCAACACGCTGTTGCTGAACGGCCGGCCGCTGGAATACGACGAAACCGACCACAACTACGCCAGGGAAATCCCCCAGAAACACGCCGCGGGCAGTCGGTTCGCCATCGAAGAACTCGGCCACACCGCTCATCCGGTGATGAGCGTTCCCGGTGTCCAGGCGATGCGGGATTTCGGCCCGGTGACTGTCCCCGAAGGGCAGTACTTCGTCCTGGGCGACAACCGCGACCTGAGCAAGGATTCCCGCTACTTCGGCCTGGTGCCCCGCGAGTCGATCCTCGGCCGGGCTCGCGGCGTGATCCTGTCCTTCGACATCACAGACAAGTACCAGCCCCGGCTCGACCGCTTCTTCACGGGCCTGGAATAACTTGCCCAGTGGTCGGATTCTGGTACCATACCGACAGTCTCGATCATCGGCGACGGTCAAAGGAGCCAGCGGTATGGCGGTGAAGGACGAGCTCGAACAGATCCCCGGCGTCGGCAAGTCGATTGCACAGGACTTGCGACGGATCGGCATCCCATCCATCAGGAAGCTCAAAGGCCGGAGCCCCGAGAGGCTCTATCAGCGGCTCTGCGATTTCCAGGCCTCGCCCGTCGACCGGTGCATGCTGTACGTCCTCCGCTGCGCAGTGTATTATGCCTCTAGCAGCGACCCAAATCCGGAGTTGCTGAAATGGTGGAACTGGAAGGACCGGAACGAGAAACCGCTGAGTGGGCGGAGGTAGCATAGATGAGCGTGCATCAGATCCGAGTTCAAGGATTGAATCGACGCGAGTTTTTGCAGCGGACGGCGCTGGTTGGGGCGGGCCTCGCGGTGGGTGTTCGCGCGGGCGAGGGCGGCGGAGCGGGACTGCCGACTCGCGTGCTGGGGCGGACCGGGGCCAAGGTCACCATCCTGGGGCTGGGGACTGCGCCGATTGGCGAGGCTCGCGGCGATTTGGGCGAGGCTGTCAAGGTTTTCAGCGAGGTGATCGATCGCGGCGTCAACTTCGTCGATACCGCTCGCATCTATGGCATTGCGGAGGAGGCGCTCGGACAGTCGCTCGCCACCCGGCGCGACAAGGTGTTCCTCGTGACCAAGTGCTGGACCGACACCGGCTCGCGGGCCCAGCAGATGTTCGAAGAGTCTCTGCGGACGCTCAAGACCGACCACGTGGACCTCGTGCACATCCACAACGTGGGCAACAAGAACCTCGATCGGGTCCTGGCCTCCGACGGCATCCTCGAGTATCTGCTCAAGCAGAAAGAGGCAGGCAAGACCCGCTTCATCGGGCTCTCGGGCCACGAGCGGCCGCCGGTGTTTCTCAAGATGCTCGAAACCGATCAGATCGACGTCGTAATGCCGGTGATGAACTACGCCGACCGCAACATCTACGACTTCGAGGGCAAGGTGCTGCCGGAGTGCCGCAAACGCAACGTGGGCGTCGTTGCGATGAAGGTCTATGCAGGGATCAAGGGCGGTTTCCCGAACCATCGCAACGCCTCGGTCGGCTGCAACACCCCGCCGGAGATGCTGGGCAAGGCCCTCGCCTACGCCCTGGATCTCGAAGGCGTCAGCGTGGCCAATGTGGGACCGTTCACGATGGAGCAGGCGATTCAGAACGTCGAGTTGGCCAAGCGGTACAAACCGTTGACGGAGGCCGAGCGGCAGGAGCTGCTGGCCTTCGGCAAACAACTCGCTGCGACTCTCGGCCCTCGCTACGGCCCGGTGGCGTGACAGGGAACTGATTTCGCGGCTGATGCAGAAGGGGGATTTGCCATGAGGTGCATGAGGTTCGCTCTGAGGGTCGCTTTGGGATGGAGCGGTCTTCACGCGGGGATGGCGGCCGGAGCGGCATCTGTCGGACGCGATCTGTACATGGAGAAATGCGCCTCCTGCCACGGCGAGCGGCTCCAGGGCGGCAACGCCCAGAGTCTCGTCGACGGCATCTGGCAGTTCGGCTCCGACCGCGGCTACATCGTCCGCAACATCAAGTACGGCATCCCGCACCTGGGCATGCCCTCGTACGAGAAGACGCTGAGCGATCCGCAGATCAGTCTGATCGCCGATTTCCTGCGGGATTCCGAGAGACAGGCCGGGGCCAAGCCGCCCGCTCCGCCCAAAGAGCTTGAGACGCTCGACTACTACATCAAGGTGGACGTCTGGGCCGAAGGTCTCGCGGTTCCTTGGAGCATCGACTGGCTCGATTCCCGGCGGGCCCTGGTCACCGAGAGGCCCGGCCGACTGCGGCTCGTCGAGGACGGCAAGATGCACCCAAAGCCGATCGCCGGCACGCCCCAGGTGCTCGGGGAAGGGCAGGGGGGCCTGCTCGATGTCGCGGTCGATCCGGACTACGCGAAAGAGGGGTGGGTCTATCTCGCCTACAGCCACGCACTGGCCCAAGGAGCGGGTCCCGGCGGGATCGTCTCGATGACCCGAATCGTGCGAGGCCGCATCAAGGATCATGCCTGGGTCGATGAGCAGGCCGTCTACGAGGCGCCGCACGCATCGTACCGGACCACGCGACACCACTATGGCTGCCGGATCGTGTTCGATCCGCAGGGGTATCTGTACTTCGGCATCGGCGACCGCGGGGTTGGCGCCGATGCCCAGGATCTGGGCCGGCCCAACGGCAAGATCCATCGCATCCACCGCGACGGCAGAGTGCCGAAAGACAATCCGTTCGTGAACCGCCAGGGGGCTCTGCCCACGATCTTCAGCTATGGTCACCGCAATCCGCAGGGCCTGGCGGTGCATCCCGAGACGGGGCGGGTCTGGGAGACCGAGCACGGCCCCATGGGCGGCGACGAGCTGAATCTGATCTCGCCGGGCCTTAATTACGGCTGGCCCGAAGTGACTTACGGCCTCGACTATGATGGGACCGTCATCTCGAAGCTCCGCGAGAAGCCCGGCATGCAGGTCCCCAACTACTACTGGCGACCCGCGCCGGCCCTGTGCGGGCTTGATTTCTATCGAGGCCGCCTGTTTCCCAAGTGGAACAACCATCTGCTCAACGGCGCCCTGCGGTACGAGCAGGTCGAACTGCTCGACATCGAGCAGGACCGGGTGATTCACGTGGAGACGATCCTCAAGAACGCAGGTCGCGTGCGGGACGTCGCCTGCGGTCCCGACGGCGCGATCTACGTCGTCCTGAACCGCCCGGACCTCATCCTGCGTCTGACTCCGTCGGGGGAGAAGCTGCCCTAGATTTGACGCGGCCGGTTCCATGGGATACACTCCTGGGGACGGCAGCCGCAGGCTGTCGTCTGAGAATTGCCCTGAATCCGAAGCAGAGTTGGAGAGATGACGATGGTTCACGAGGTGACAAGACGTGCGTTCTGCGGTTCGGCGATTGCGGCAGGCGTTGCGGTTGGTGCGGAGAGGTCCGTCCAAGCGGCGGAGTCGAAGGGAGCGGTCAGGTTCTTCAAGAACCTCTCGCCGGGCCATCTTGGCGTCCGGGCCAATTCGCAGCAGACGCTGGACTACGCGGTCAAGTACGGGTTCGGCGGCATCGCGCCCAGCGAGGGCGAGTTCGAGAAGAAGTCCGCCGGCGAGATCGGCCAGTGGCTGGCGACGATGAAGGACAAGGGCATCGGATACGGCGCCGCGGGCCTTTCGGTCGACTTTCGCGGCAGCGATGAGAAGTTCCGCAGCGACTTCGCCCAGTACCCCAGGCGTGCGGCCCTCCTGAAGCAACTGGGCGTGACGCGCGTCGCGACCTGGATTCTGCCCGGCAGCAACGAGCTGACGTACCTGGAAAACTTCAAGCAGCACGAGACGCGGCTTCGCGAGGCCGCCAAGGTCCTCCACGACAACGGCATCCGTCTGGGCCTGGAGTTCGTCGGGCCCAGGACTTCGCGATCGCGATTCCGCTACCCCTTCGCCTGCGCCCAGCGGGACATGATGGAGCTCGTCTCGGCCATCGGCGCCGGCAACGTCGGCCTGCTGGTCGATAGCTGGCACTGGTACACCTCGCACGGAACCCTCGCGGAACTCATGCAGCTCTCGAACAAGGACATCATTCACGTGCACGTCAACGACGCGCCGGCCGGGGTGAAAGTCGATGAGCAAATCGACAGCCGGCGAACGTTGCCCGCGACGACCGGCGTGATCGACATGAAGGGTTTCATCAACGCGCTGGTGAAGATCGGCTACGACGGCCCGGTGGAGGTCGAGCCCTTCGACCAGGAACTGCGAAAGCTCGAACCCGACGCCGCGGTGCAGAAGACCGCCGAGTCGCTCGGTCGCGTCTGGGATCTCATTGCCGTCTGATTCGATTCGTCTTCGAATCCCTGCATCCACTGCGAAACGAAGCCAATCTTGACACTTCACACTTGAGACTCTCCTGGCATGGGCTTCGTTTGTCACGTGTGACAGGCCAGGGCCAGCGCACACTAAGTTCCTTTCCCGGTAAGGACTTGCATCAGGAAGTCGGGACTCCAGCCGGCCATGCGGCGTTTCATGATGTTGCTTTGCTTGCCCGGATGGTGCTTGATCAGACCCAGTGTCAGGCGGCGCAGCCAGGAGAGGTTTTCCGCGAACGTGCGGTTGCGGACCCGGCTTTCGTC
>DATIKY010000100.1:0-9272 GCA_035476995.1 Sedimentisphaerales bacterium
CAGCCTCGACAGCTTCGTGAAAGGCACAAAGTCCGCCGCCCATCTGCTGCGGATGATCTGAGAATACTGAACACGTGGAAGAGCCCTCATCTGAGAACGAGGTACGGGCTCCTTTTATCGGACGACACCAAGGCCCGGCCAAATACCAATTATGTACTAATCGTGCCAAATTAGTATTTCGGTAAGATTTTAGTACCACAGCGTGAGATGGGCTCAAGAAGACCGAGGTTGGAAGTCGATAACTCCTTGTGAACCATACGTTTGTAAGGAGGATCGACATGGACGTTCAAGAGATCAAGGGCATGGGCCGGCAGTTGAGAAGGTTTCTGGGTGAATTCGATGACTGTTTCGGGCGGAGCGAACCGCGGGCTCACCTGCGTACCTGTGTGCAGGGCCAGTTGTCGAATCTGCCGCGCAAGAGCATCGGGCCGATCGCGCTGGCGGCGACGGTCGCGCCGCGGACGCTGCAGGGATTCTTCTCCTACCCCGCATATTTCACGGGGGCTGTAGACTCTGAGAGGCGACCGGCATCTGGATAGTGTGTGTCTTTATATTGCCGGTCTGGCGTAGTCGGCGCATACTACCCCCTTTTCCCCCACTCGACGGACCGGGATGTCACTTGCGTCAGCCCGAGTCGGGAGATCTCGTCGGCACAGCGAGCAGGCGGCCCAGAATTCTGGCGGACAGGTCTTTCAGCGGATAGCCCCCGGCCAGGTGAATCACGACCCGCCGGACCGAGTTGACGACCCGGGCTCCGATCTTGAGCAGCTTCAGACGAATCGTGTCCACCTGGGCATGGGCCCGCTCCGTATCCGCCAACGCTTGCCGGCGAAGGGTATCCAGCAGGATATACGCCGCCGCCGACAGCAGCACGCGAAACTGGTTGGCCACAAAGTCATGACCACTCGTCCGGTCGGCGAACAGTCCCAACTGCTGCTCTTTGATCCGGTTCCCGGCATCCCCTCGTACGCAGTAAATCGCGTCATACAGGTCTTGTGGCTCCCCGGCCAGGTTGGCCACCGGGAATCGCGTGTTGGGTCCCGGCTCCATGTGCTCGGCCTTGACGATCACCCGACGCTTGCGGTCCCACGTCTGGGCGCCGTAGCGGAATTCGCCGAAGAGCCGCTGCTTGTCGTTCGTCTGGGCAAACTGGGCCGCGGAGGTCTGTGTCCAGGGCCGGGCCGGTTTCTCCAGCACCGGATTGCGAGCCGGGCCAATGAGATAGCCCACCTCGTGCCGGTCGCACCATCGCATCAGTTTCCAGCGACAAAAGCCGCTGTCCCCCCGAAACACGATCCGCACGTTCGGCCACTCCCGACGAAACCGCTGGACCAAGAGCTTCAGGACGGCCCGGCTGTGCAGAGCCCCATCGATGTTGGCCGGTCGAAGATATGCCGCCAGCAACTGACTGCCGCAGAACACGTACAGCGGCAGGAAACAGTACTGGTCATAGTAGCCGTGAAAGAACCGCTGCTCCTGGTTGCCGTGGACCGGATCGTTGGTGGGGTCGAAGTCCAGGATCAGTTCCTTCGGAGCGGACGTCTGAGAGCGAATGAACACCTCGACAAAGACCTCGGCCATGCGGGCCAACGCCTTGCGATCCACGCGGTTCTCCAGCCGGCACAAGGTCGGCGGCGACGCCAGCGGCAGATCCTCCTGAATGCCCCGTTCGCACAGGACCTGAAACAAGGGGTCTTCCCGCAGACCCTGGCGGCCGTTGAGGTCTTCATAGCCCTGGGCGATGCCGAAGACTCGTTGGGCCAGCAGGGTCCGTTGCGAATGGACGACGAAGAATGGATGACGCGGGTCGGGGATACATGCGTTGAGGGCGTCGGTCAATCCGAGGGATCGATCCGTCTCTCGCAACAGCAGGGCCCCGCCGTCGGAGGTCAGTTTACCGCCCTGAAAATCGGCTTGGATGTTCTTGCGTTTGAGGCTTGAAAACAGCAGGGGTTCGGTGATACAGTCTGTCATGGAAACGGCCTTTCTGTTGGGGCATGGAATCGATTACAACTCCTTACCCTACAAACAGTTAGGCCGTTTGTCTACTAAAACACACCGAAAATCGATGAAATATGCGGGTTAGGATGAGCGCGAGCAAAACGATCGAGATACCGTCTCGCCCGCCCCTTGTGTCGGGCCAAGCGTTTGTATTTCCGGCGGACCCAACGGATCAGATACCTGTTGAAGTTCCGCCACAACTGACGAAGGGCCGAAGGGTAGAAGCGTCCATAGTACGCATACCAACCTCGCAGAATCGGATCGAACATCCGGGACAGGTCCGACAAGTTCTTCTCGTTCTTCAACCGGATGTGCCAACTGCGAATCCGCCGGTTGATCTCCTTCTTGGAGTTTCGGCTGATCGCCGGAAGAAAATTCGGATGCACCCGACCACTGGGGGGCACGCACCGTCGTGGACGAAACGTGTAGCCCAGGAAGTCAAAGCTGATCCGCCGATAGTCTTCCGGACGGTTGACATCTTTACAGTAGACGATATGGGACTTGTCGGGGTGGATTTCCAACCCGCACTGCTGGAACCGCTCGGAGATGCGTCTCATCACGGTTTCCGCCTGAGATCGGCTGCGGCAATGCAGCAGGCCATCATCCGCATAACGGCAAAAGGGAACCTCCGGCATCTCGCGTCGCACCCATGCATCAAACGTGTAATGCAGGAACAGATTCGAGAGGACGGGACTCACCACACCGCCCTGCGGGACGCCCTTGTGGCGGGCGGCAACCCGAGCGGGTCAAGGCCACATCCTGGTCTGCTTCCTGGCGTACGTGCTCTGGAAGACGTTGAGCCAATGGATGCAGCGCTCCGGGTTGGGCGATGCCCCGCGTACCTTGCTGTTGGAACTGGCCAAGATCAAAAGCGGCGACGTAGTCCTTCCGGTTCGCAGCCTCTCGGCCGCACCAACCACCGCCCCGCTCGATCCGCCTGTCAGACTCATCCGATTGCGTTGCGTAACGACACCGGACGAGGCCCAGAAAGTACTGCTCAACCGCCTGGGCGTGGACCTGCCCGAGCGGCTGCGTCGAATTGCGCAGGTCATACAAATGTAGTGAAGACTTTTGCCAACAAAGGCCCTTGGCGCTGTCATAAACGGCCTTTTGCCCCGCCAACAGCGTAACTTGGGTTAGGCCTCCGGCTTGGAACGCGAGCGGGGCGCTCGCTTGCGAGCGTGCGGATCGTGCGTCCGGCGTGCGGAGCACCCGTTTCGCTGGTGGCCGCAAAGCGATACACTCCCGCCGCCTCGGCGGAATCCGGATCGGTCCGCTCCTTCCGCTTCTTTCGCGATCAGAGACGACGGTGGGCGGAGCCCACCCTACCGCTGTCGCCGTATCCGGAGAGCCCCGAGGGACAGTCCCTATATTCTCTGCCAAGAACACCAGGAAACCCGGAATCCTCTTCGCGATCTTCGCGTCTTTGCGAGAGACCCCTGCGGCCTGGACTTGCTTAAAGCTTAAACGAGCGTCTGACCCCGGCCGTCCTTGACCAAGTCCCAGATCGACAAGCTCCTTTCGCAGGGAATCCTGCAAAGGAGTCTGTTCGATCAGCCCTTGGCCGAGGTTCAGACCCAAGAGGGACTGCGCTGCATCCTGCGTCGCAATCCCGTCCGGGCCGAGGAGATCCGTCAATCGCGTCAACAGAAGGTATCGAGTCTGCGAAGTCGCGTGGCCGCACAGAATACCTACTTGGCCGAGCATCCTCGTGCGAAAGCAGACGGGGCCGTGCGGCGGGTGACCGAGTATGGACGCAAGCTGAGAATCTTGGAGTGGGCGACGATCTCGGTAACGGAGAGAGTCCTGGAGGTCTCTGTCGATCCCGCCGTGCTGGCGGAGCTCGAGTCCTTGGACGGCTGTTACGCCTTGAAGACCGACCTGTCGTGCGTCCAGGCGGACAAAGAGACCATTCATTCGCGGTATCGGGACCTGTCCTTGGTGGAACAGGCCTTTCGGCCCAGCAAGACCGTCGAACTGGAGATGCGTCCGATTCATGTCCGCCTGGCCCGTCGGACGCGGGGACATGCGTTGGTGGTGATGCTGGGCTGTCGCCTGGTGCAGGAGTTGGCCAAACGTTGGAGCTCGCCGCCCCGAGGGACAGTCCCTATTTATCCTATTTATCCCCCTGGAAGAGAAAGCCCCGCAGAGGCGGGGCTTGGAAGGGTAAGAGAGGGGATTCGAACCCCCGACCCTCAGAACCACAATCTGATGCTCTAACCAGCTGAGCTACTCCTACCACCAATCAGCCGCCGGTGCGGCCGAAAGAACAGGGCGCGCCGTCGATTCCGACGGCGCACCTTATTATTGTACTTCCTGGCCCACCTTTGTCAACAGCAACAATCGCTGTTGCGGCACAACTTCACGCCGAAAAGGCAGTCTGACCCGAAAACCCGAAGCTCGAAGCACGAAATCCGAAACAAATCCCAAATCCGAATGCCCGAAACACCGCTACGTTATGCGACAGCCGCACGTTTTGAGATTCGAACTTTGGCCATTCGTGCTTGTTTACGTTCCCGCCAAGGCGGGGTCGAATTTCGATATTACGTTCCCGCTCTCGCGGGGTCGGATTTCGAGCTTTCTTCCTTACTTCGACACCGCCGCCTGGGCCGCCGCGAGCCGGGCGATCGGCACGCGGAACGGAGAGCAGCTCACGTAGTCCAGGCCGACCTTGTGGCAGAAGGCCACGGAAGCGGGCTCGCCGCCCTGCTCGCCGCAGATGCCGATTTCCAGGGCCTTGTTGGCCTTGCGGCCGCGTTCGACGCTGAACTTGATCAGCTCGCCGACGCCGGTCTGGTCGATGGTCTGGAACGGGTCGTTGGCGAGAATGCCCTGGCTGACGTAGTCGGGGAGGAATCCGCCGATGTCGTCGCGGCTGAAGCCGAAGGTCATCTGGGTCAGGTCGTTGGTTCCGAAGCTGAAGAACTCGGTGACCTCGGCGATCTGGGCGGACAGCAGCGCGGCCCTGGGGATTTCGATCATGGTGCCGATCATGTGCTTCATCTTCTTGAGGCCGAACTTGGCCAGCGTTTCCTCGTAGGCCTTGGTGATGACTTCCTTCTGCTGTTTGATCTCGTTGGCGTCGCAGACGACGGGGATCATCATCTCGGGATAGGGCTTCTTGCCTTCCTTGATCAGCTCGGCGGCGGCCTCGAAGAGGGCGCGGGCCTGCATCTCGGTGACCTCGGGATAGGTGATGCCGAGGCGCACGCCGCGATGGCCCATCATGGGATTGCTCTCATGGAGGGCGTCGGCGCGTCGGGTGAAGTCTTCCATGGTGATGTTCAGGGCCTTGGCCAGGGCCTGCTGTTTCTCGGCGTCCTGCGGGACGAACTCATGCAGAGGCGGGTCGAGCAGACGGACGACGACCGGGAGGCCGTCCATGACTTCCATCGTGCCCTTCATGTCGCGTTTGACGTAGGGGAACAGCTCGTCGACGGCCTTCTTGCGTTCCTCGACGGTCTTGGACATGATCATCTTGCGGAGGATGAACAGGGGCTCGTCGCTGCCTTTGCCGTAGAACATGTGCTCGGTGCGGAACAGGCCGATGCCCTGGGCGCCGTAGGCGCGTGCCCTTGCGGCATCGGCGGGCGATTCGGCGTTGGTGCGGATGCCGAGGCGTTTGATGCCGTCGCAGATCTTGAGGAAGTCCATGAGGACCTTGTTCTCTTCGCCGGCGTCCATCATGGGGAGCTGGCCGGCGTAGACGGTGCCCTTGGTGCCGTTGAGGGTGATCCAGTCGCCCTCGCGGAGGGTCTGGCCGCCGACGCGGAACTCTCTCTTGGGCAGGTCCACGTGCAGGGCGCCGCAGCCGACGATGCAGCACTTGCCCCAGCCGCGGGCGACGAGAGCCGCGTGGCTGGTCATGCCGCCGCGGGCCGTGAGGATGGCCTGGGCCGCTCGCATGCCTTCGACGTCCTCGGGGTTGGTCTCTTCGCGGACGAGGATGACCTTCTTGCCGGACTTGCCCCAGTTGACCGCGTCGACGGCGGTGAAGACGACCTGGCCGGTGGCGCCGCCGGGACCGGCGGGAAGACCCTTGGCCAGAATCTTCTGATCCTTCTCGACCTTCGGGTCGATGATCGGGTGCAGCAGTTCATCGAGCTGGGCGGGGGTCACTCGCATGACCGCCTCTTCCTTCTTGATGAGCTTTTCCTTGAGCATATCGACGGCCATGCGGACCGCCGCCGGACCGTTGCGTTTGCCGACGCGGCACTGGAGCATCCAGAGGCGACCCTTCTCGATCGTGAACTCGATGTCCTGCATGTCGCGATAGTGCTTTTCGAGCCTTTTCTGAATGGCGTCGAGTTCTTTGTACACCTTCGGCATCGCGGTTTCCAGCGACATGAGGTGCTTGTTCTGCTCGCCCTTGGTGGACTCATTGAGCGGGTTCGGCGTCCGGATGCCGGCCACCACGTCCTCGCCCTGGGCGTTGACCAGCCACTCGCCGTAGAACGCATTCTCGCCGGTGGCCGGGTTGCGGGAGAAGGCCACGCCGGTGGCGGAGTCTTCGCCCATGTTGCCGAAGACCATCGACTGGACGTTGACCGCGGTGCCCCACTCGTCGGGGATGTTCTCGATCCGGCGATAGCTGATGGCCCGCTTGCCGTTCCAGGAGGCGAACACCGCGTCGATGCCGCCCCAGAGCTGCGTCTGCGGGTCGTCGGGGAATTCCTTGCCGAGCACTTCCTTGATCTTGGCCTTGAACGAGCCACAAAGCTCCTTGAGGTCGGCCGCGGTCAGCTCGGTGTCGAGCGTCACGCCGCGGGCCTTCTTCATCCCGTCCATCAGGTGCTCAAGCTGCCGCCGAATACCCATGTCTTCCTTGGCCTCCACGCCGGCGGCCTTCTCCATCACCACATCCGAGTACATCATGATCAGCCGACGATACGCGTCGTACACGAACCGCTCGTTGCCCCCGGTCGCCTCGATCATGCCCGGGATCGTCTTGCTCGTCAGACCCACGTTCAGCACCGTCTCCATCATGCCCGGCATCGACTTGCGGGCGCCCGACCGAACCGACATCAGCAGCGGGTCCTTCGCATCGCCGAACTTCTTGCCCATGACCTTCTCGACCTTGGCCATCGTCTTGGCCACTTCCTCTTTCACGCCCTGCGGGTACTTCTTCTTGTTCTGGTAATAGTACACGCACACGTCGGTGGTAATCGTGAAACCCGGAGGAACCGGCACGCCCAGGCTGGCCATCTCCGCCAGATTGGCGCCTTTGCCGCCCAGGAGATTCTTCATCCCCGCGTTGCCCTCGCCCTTGCCGCCCCCGAAATAGTACACCATTTTTTTTGCCATTCCTGCCGTCTCCTTTATTCAATTTCCGTCCGACTCTACCGCCTCCGGCCTGGAATCAGTCCCGGCCGATCGCGGAGGTACGGGCACCCCCGACGCGACCTGCCGCATCCGAGAACCCTGTTACTTGTCTACCACGCAACACTTGTGAAAATCCGCCGGCCCATCAAGCCCAAGACCGACTGCCGGCGATGCTGGGGCAAATAGAGTGCGCGAGTATAGCCTCCGCCGCAAACCCTGTCAATCCGCAATAATCACGATTTTCAGTGCTCCCGCCCCTCCCCCTGCGGCAACCGCCCGCGGTTCTTTCGATTCCCTCCCTGGCGATGCAGGCCTCCCTGGGGACCTCATTGACCCCATTGTCAATAAGGTCAATCCGGTCAATGAGGTCCCTCCCCTCCCGCTCCCCCTCCGGGCTCTTCCTGGATCGGCCGGGTTCCCTTGCACTCCGGGAACGCCGAACAGCCCCAGAACAGCCCCTTGGCCGATTTCCGCCGGCGCATGGCCTTGCCGCACGAGGGGCATTCCGGCCCCGAAGGCTTGCCCTTTTCCCGCGTTTCGATCCGCTTGGCGGTCAGACGCTCGCGGAATCCGCCCGCCTCTTCGAAGGCCTTGCCCTGCGATTCGATCTGGCTCTTGAGCATGTTCATCGCCCGCCCGATGATCAGGAGCATGGCGTTGGCCACAACCGTCGCGTCGTCGCCGTCCAGCCACCGGGCGTACTTCTTGCGTTGAGCCAGCGCATGCCTGGCCGACTCATGGACCATATCGTCCTCGAAGGACGCCGTGTCCAACGACACCGCGTTCACCGCCTTCGCCTCTTGCGAGTGCACCGACCAGGGCAGCCCGCCCCGATCGAGGATCACCATCTCGTAGTCGCCGCGCAGCTCGCTGAGGCTCGCCCGCGCGACGTCCGTGAGCTTCATCTCGGTGTCCTTGCTCGTCCCGGCCCGTTCCGATCCTTCGATGAGGTTCTGCCTTCCGCTGCGGGCCGCCTGGGTCATCTGGTCGTACTGGCGGCCCTTGGGGTCGTAGAACTTCTCACGCCCCTCGCGGGCCTCGTGCGTGAGGAACCGCCGGCAGAACCGTAGCGTCTCGATCTGGACGATCGTCGCCAGGGTGAACGAGTGCAGCCGCCGGAATCCCCCGTGCTTGTCGAACAACTCAACCATCTCTTCTCCGCTCCTTTCCACCCCCCGCCTCAATGAGTTCGACCCCGTCAATAAGGTCAATCCGGTCAACAAGGTCGCTTTGCTGCTCTCTCGAGGATGCCGTAACATTGAAGTGCTTCCGCGTCGCTCCCCCGATTCTACCAAAAACAGATCGCGTTTGGAAGCCGAAATTGAAGAACCCGGCCGGCAAAAACGCTCCCACGCCTCCCGGCCATCCCCCTGAAATAGCCCCCCTCCACGATCAAGACGAGCGACGAGCAACGCGGCCCCCGGCCGCCCTCCCACCCGCTTCTACGCCTCCACACTTCCACGCTTCTACGCACTCACGCTTCCACGCGGCGGCCGCCGTCCCACACGCCGAGCCGCTAAAGCGTAATCGAAGGGCAGATCCCCGAAGTTTCCCAAGCATGGGCGACGCGACAGCGGTAGGGTGGGCTCCGCCCACCGCTCTCATGACGCATCACGCTCGCCGCCCGGCCACGGGCCACGGATCACGAGTCACTGTCTGCAACGATCGGCCGCCAGCGTCAAGCGGAGCCTCGCCGATGGCCTTTCACTCGACCGAAATGCCGCCAACGACTGCGTGAAAGCCGCAAGAACCGTCAGACATGCCGCCGGTTCTCTGCAAAATCCGCAATGTCACACACCGGAAAACGTACCTGACACGAATGGCACTGCCTTGATCGTGGTTGGCGCGGAGCTTGGGCGGCGGTGCCAGAGGCTGTGGTGCCATTTCATCGTGGATGAAGATCTTGCTCTGCGCCGTCAGATCGGTATCATGGTTTTGGCCTTCCTTGG
>DATIKY010000101.1:0-1705 GCA_035476995.1 Sedimentisphaerales bacterium
TTCTCACACGGCCGCCGATCCGAGCGAGATTCCGCTGCGCTTATCACAAATCAGGGTATCAGGGAATCAGCCCGAAAGATCAGAGGAACTACTTCCTTACAGGCTCTGACTATGGTAACATTTCCAATTGAGGCAACGCGAAAGGGAACAAAT
This sequence comes from Sedimentisphaerales bacterium, assembly GCA_035476995.1. Lineage (GTDB taxonomy): Bacteria > Planctomycetota > Phycisphaerae > Sedimentisphaerales > Anaerobacaceae > PLanc-01. The sequence goes on from DATIKY010000101.1 coordinate 154, forward strand.
AGTTGACGTTCATCACCCAAGAGTCCGATCGGCAAGGCGGTCACCTACGCGGTGAATCAATGGGAGGCCCTGAACCGCTACCTGGAAAACGGAATCCTTTGCATAGACAACAGTCTCTCCGAACGCGTGATCAAGCTCGTGGCCCTGGGCCGCAAGAACTGGCTGTTCAGCGGCAGTGACGAAGGGGCCCGGCGGGCCGCCATCCTCTACAGTCTGATTGCCGGTTGCAGACTGTGCGGAATCGATCCCTTCGTGTACCTGCGGGACGTGTTGGAGCGAATCAACACCCATCCCGCCAGCCGGATCGATGAGCTGACGCCCCCTCAGTGGAAGGAACGATTCCTGCCCAACATCTCCCTGCCGCGTTTCCCCGCCCAGACCGAGAGCCGAACCGCGTAAGCAGCCTCTCCCGACCCGACGACCATCCCTCGTTCTGTCCCTGACCAACCACGCGCCGCTGCAAAAGTGATGCCGAAAACTCACCCGCAAGAAACGGGGTTGGCCGGACGCTCACAGGCCGGCGGTAGCGTTGCTTCACGTGGGTCGTCCAGTATTCACGAGGCATTGCTTCTCCCTGCGACCATCGACAAGGAGGCCTTGCCGCTGCCCCGCACAGAGAGCCGGCGGGCGTACGCGGGGCAGTCCGGTTGCATCGCGGTGGGTTCCACTGTGGGCGCGGGGACCGCCCTGGCGGGCATGGCTACTTCAATTCCACGGACCAGTAGGCGTGGTCGAGGAACTGCTTCCAGGAGCGGTATCGCTGGTGGCCCAGGTGGAGGTGGAGCATGGGGCTGTGCTTGGGCTTGACGGGCTTCTGGATCAGGAGCATGCCCGCCTGCTTGGGAGTCCGACCGCCTTTCCTGGCGTTGCAGCCGGTGCAGGCGCAGACGATGTTCTCCCAGGTGGCCTTGCCGCCCAGACTGCGGGGGATCACGTGGTCCAGCGAGAGCTCGGTCATCGGGAAGCGTTTGCCGCAGTACTGGCAGTGGTTCCGATCGCGGGCGAAGATGTTGCGGCGGTTGAATTTCACGTCGCTGCGGGGCAGGCGATCGTAGAAGAGCAGCCGGATGATCCGAGGCACCGCGACGTAAAGGTTCACCGTGGAAACCCAGTCGTAGGCGTCGGGCTCGAATTGGTGGCGGGATTGGCTGACCTCGACCCAGCTCTTGAAATCGTAGTTCGTGTAGGAGTCCTGCTCGACGGAAACCACCTCGGCCAGATCGCGGCACAGAAGGGAAAACGCCCGCCGAACGCCGACAATACGGATGGCCATGTAGTGCTTGTTGAGCACCAGCACGCTGCAGTCCAGCCCGGATTGACTCTCACCGAAGGCCATAGGCAACCCTTACCAGCGCGACAATTATACGCGACGAGAGCTTCGCCCGCAAGAACAAAAACGGACGTTCCGAGGACGGGTAGAGTCGAGACGTGGCGCGGTGGTTTAGGTGGAGCCTATCTGTTGCCGGCCCTTTCGGCTGCCGGTGCCTCATTAGCTCCACCCTGCTCCGTTTCCACGTCCCGCTCATCGAACCGGACGTGCGGATTTGCCGCA
>DATIKY010000102.1:0-18800 GCA_035476995.1 Sedimentisphaerales bacterium
TTGTGTTGCGGCCTGCTCTGGTATCGCCGTCTCCATCGCCTGAGCCTTTTGAGATAGTTACTAAGTCCTTGCAAAACCTTTGGATAAGCCGGCATGTCCACTCTTCTCAACTCAAAAGTACGCAAAAACCGGATGAGCCCAAATTGAGTATGATATCCCCCGATTCTCAGATTCACAGCGTTCCGTCCGGGGGAGCAGAATCCCCGTTATGCCCAGACCCAGGTGAATTGCGTTAGGCGGGTATGTGTACCACGTGCTCAACCGGGCCAACGGGCGTCTGCGCATCTTCTGCAAGCACGGCGACTTCCCGGGCTTCGAGAAGATCCTGGCCGACGGATAACCTGGGACGGTCATCTATTCTCGCATCCATCTATGTCGTTCCTTCGTCCGGTCTGCGTGGGGCCCATCTCTTGAACTCAGTTTCGGGCGTGTCTCCTTCAAGGCCGTTGTGCCACGGATGCGACGGGTCGGCACCTCTGCGATGACACCGAAGGCGTCACGAATCGCGAAGCGGCCGCGCGGGGCGGGCTCTGCGAATCGCGGCCAGGCCCGCGAGTCCCGTGGAGACCAGCAGGGCGGAGGCGGGCGCCGGGATGGGTTCGTACTCGTACGTCAGGGCGATGTTCCCGTACCAGCGATTGAGGTAGTTGTCCAGGCTGGACCAGGCCGGATCGACGGACGAACTGAAGATCGGCATGATGAACTGGGTGATGCTCTTGTGCAGATCGACGTCCACTGAATCTCCGAGAACATTGAGGCCGTCGGTCAGGGACAGAATCGGGGTTTCGAGACTGCCGGAGGTGACCCAGGGTTGAAACCGGTACGAGCCGTCGACATCGAACATCTGGTTGTTGGACCGGGGCGGGCCCTTGGGACCGCTGCCGTCGATGTCGTAGACGTACATGGTCCCGTACTTGTCGCTGATGCAATAGCCGATGGCGTACGTGGTCGTTCGTTCGCTGTGAATCGTCGAGCCCAGGGGTGCGTCGTCGCCGGGCGCCGTCAGGCTCAGGCCGAAAGTGTAATCGGCCAAGCCGGCACAGGTCTGCCCGAAGGAGCCTTCGTACCATTTCTTGGGCCGCAGGCCCGCCTTCACGACGTACTCGAAGGCATAGGTCCCCTCATAGGAAAGAAAGGCATTCGTCAATCTCCCCAACGCCGGGTCGAACGGGTCGAAGTGCAGGGTCCGGGTTTCGACGCGGGCAACCGGGGGGAAGCGGAAAAGCGGGCCGTTCTCGATGTGGCGAACGCTGTCGAAATCGAACGACAGGACCTGCTGCCACTGCATCGAGGCCGAGCAGGGCCACGCAGAGGCGAGCACAACGAGCGTGACAAGGAACATACCGCCGATTCTCATGCACTTCATGAAGCGATCCTCCTATCCTATGTCTCCACGTGGCCTCGCGGTCGAACCGCAAGACCGGCCACAGATCACGGCATCCACACCGGGTGGTACAGGGCCCTCCAAAGCCCAATGTCCCATTGTATCATCCGATGACGGCGCCGGTCAAGCAACCGGTCGACGCGATTCGCGTATTTCAGCAAACCAGGCGGATACCGGGGGATGCCCGAGACGCGACCTGATTTCCGGAGTTCTTCCGGCGTCGTTTTCTTCATGTCTTGGTGGTTCATCGCTCAGAGCATGATGAGGAAGGCCCCAAGTGATGAGCTCTCCCGCACGACCGCCGCGGCCGTACTTTCCCCAAGACGGTGTGCACGGCACACCCTACAAGACATCCTCCCCTCTTTCTCTGTGTTCTCTGTGTTCTCTGTGCCCTCTGTGGCAGAAGATTCTTTCCGGGCGTTTCGTTAGTCTCTGTCGGATAAGGAGTTCGGTGAACAAAGAACATTAACTTGTTGGTTGTGTTTCTATTGAAACGCCACGCTACCTATGGTGCAATGTACATATGTTTCGCCCCGGTCGGGGCGGTGAAGCGTTCGTCGTGAAGCGTAGGACATTCATTCAGAGGGTTGCTCATGGCGAGTGTTGCTCAGATTCAGGCGAATCGGTTGAATGCTCAGAAGTCCACGGGATCTCGCACAGTCGAGGGGAAGGAGAGGGTCTCGCAGAATCCGGTCAAGCATGGCCTCTTGGCAAAGGAGGCGGTCATTGTGGGCGAAGATCCCGCGGAATTCGAGAGGTATCGCGAGGGGATGCACGCGACGCTGGCGCCGATTGGGCCGGTGGAAGAAATGCTGGCCGAGCGGGTCGTCGGGCTCTCGTGGCGGCTTCGGCGGGCCGAACGGCTCCAGAACATCGCCTTCGCTGCGCTCGACGAGGGTGAGCCGACAGAACTGCTGGAGACCCGGCTCCAGGAGTGGAAGCAACTCAAAGGCAGCGAACGGGACCGGACCGTCTGCGGCGTGCTCGACGAGAACACGGCGTCGGACCAGAGGGCACGAAAGGGGCGTTCTGAGTGCCGCACGAGGCTGAAAACAGTGCCGATCGGCGCTTCGTGCGGCGTGAGGCTACGCCTGCGGAGTTCCGGTCAGTGGATTTCGAGGCCCAGGAGCGTCAGATCGTCCACCTCCGCGGGATCGATCTCGCGATTGCGGGCCAGTTCGGTGAGGCGATCGACGATCTCGGTGATCGGGCGATCCACGAGGGACAGCATCTCTTCGGTGAACTGGAATCCGCTCTTGTCGTGCAGGCGTCCGACCAGGTCCTCGGCGCCGTCGGAGTACAGCAGCAGTCGGTCGCCTTCCTGAAGCTGGACGGTCTCCTGCAGGAACTCGGCGTTCTCGAAGATTCCCAACAGCGAGCCTCGGGCTTCGAGCTGCCGGGGCGGCTGGCCCTGTCGCAGCAGGATCGGGTAGGGATGGCCCGCGCGGGCGAAGGTGAGTTGGCGGGTCTTGACGTTCAGGAGGCAGTAGCAGCAGGTGGCGAACTGATAGCCGGAGAGTTTCTGGCCGGCCATTTTCACGTTGAGGTTCCTGACCACCTCCGCGGGCGAGAAGATCCGGTAGTTCTTGTCGATGGTCTGTCGCATCACCAGCGCCTGCTTGATGAACATGGTCAGCAGAGCGGCGGGCATCGAGTGCCCGACCGCGTCGGCGACGTAGAACCCGATGTGCTGCTCGTCGATCCTCGCGACATCGTAGATGTCGCCCGAGACCCACTCGGCCGGGAGGAAGGTGACCACCCACTGCAGTTCGTCGCTGTTGGGCAGTTGGGCCGGGAGGAAATCCCGCTGAAGGAGACCGGCCAGCCGCAACTGTTCTTTCACGTTGTCGACGAAGGCTCCATGGGCTTCAGAGGGGGCGGCGGGTTGCTTCTCCCAGAGCCGCTCGGCCAAGCTGATCGGTCCCGGCGGCTTGGTGGCGATGCCGGAGTTTTGATGTTTTCGCTGGGCGAGGTTGACGCTGATGCTGGACCACAGGTCGTCCATGGAGATCATGTCGAGGCTGTTGGCCATCGAGAAGCTGGATTCCGACGAAACGAGCGAGAAACTGCGGACGGGTTTCTTGACCCGCTGCGTCAGCAGGACGATGCCCAGGTTGTCTCGTTCGAGGGCCTGGAGGATCCGTCCCAGACGCTGGTCCTGCGTGAGGTCACCGCCCTCGGCGTCGACCAGTACGGTGCCTATGCGGTTGCTCCGGGAGCGCATCTCGTTGTACTGGTCCAGACGCAGCATCTGGAAGGTCAGCTTCTTCTGGCGGAACAGCCGCCGGATCTCTGCGGGCATATGTGGTTTATCGGACAGATAGACCACGTCGATGAATCCTTCCGGTGCGGTCGTGCTGCGTGCTGCTGTCGTAAGCCCCATAATGGTCGCCTTCTTTCTCTGGCGTTGGGAAGTGCGGCGCACGTCCCTGTACGCGGTTTCGGCATTCCCAATGTCGTCCGATTTCGCGTGTCACTTTGGGGGATTCGTCCGGGGAACGGGCAAACTTCGGAAAAACGGGCATGCGACCTGCTTCGGGAGTTCTCAGCCGGCGAAGATCGCCGAGCCCAGGCGAAGGATGGTCGCTCCTTCCTCGATGGCGACCTCATAGTCCGAACTCATGCCCATGCTCAGCTCGGTGAACTGGCTGCCGACGATCTTCTCGCCTCGCATCTCGACGTGGAGCTCTCGGGCCCGTGCGAAGCACGCCCGCACGACGTCTTTGTTGCGGGTCAGAGGGGCCATGGTCATCAGGCCGATCAACTTCAGGTGGGGCAGCGTCTCGATCTGCTCGGCCAAATGGGTGGCGGCCCCGACCGGCACGCCGTATTTTTGCGGCTCGTTCGAGGTGTTCACCTGGAGCAGCACCCGCGGACACAGACCCAGCTTGGCCCCGGAGTGGTTGATCTCTTCCGCCAGTCGCAGCGTGTCCACGGAATGCACCAGCGAGACCGACGCCAGGATCGGACGCACCTTGTTCCGCTGGAGGTGACCGATCATGTGCCAGTGGATCTCGGTAGGGAAACCGGCGTCCTGAGGCGATTGCTGGATAAACTCCTGGACCTGGCCGGCGACTTTCTTCAGTTGCTGCACCCGGTTTTCCCCCAGGTGGTTATATCCGAGGCGGATTACTTCCTGGATCTGCTCGAACTCGGCGGACTTGGTCACGATGACCAGACGGACGTCCTGCGGCTCCCGGCCCACCCTGGCGCAGGTTTCCGCGATGATTCCTTCGATCCGTCTGACTCGTTCTGCGATTTTCGTCATGTCCAGAAGCTGTGAGCGAACATAGTGCCAATCCATTGTGCGACCAGACGCTCAGTCGCCGCCCTAGTTTATGGAACTCTGCGATTCCGCACAAGAGGTTCTTGAACGCAAATCCAGCCAAGGTGGTTGTGCCCACAGGCCAGAGGGGCCTGTCCGAGATCCTGCCTCTCGGTTGGTCGCCCGGTTTGGCGCGGATCGCAGGGCTCTCGGTGATCCTGGTAGAGGGGATGATCCGCCGTCTCTGGTTCCATACCCAGACAGGACAAGAAAAATGTCCCTTCCCGTGCCGTCAGGCGGATGTGTGTTGCAACCACTTGTCGTTTCAAGACTTATGATTACCCTAGATCGAGTCCGGTCACGAAAAAAGCGTCGCTTCCCCCGATTTTGTCTTGCAGGACTGTCACGGGGTGGGTATAATCCATATCGTTACCAATGGAGTGGACTGGGGTGGGAGAAAACCCCTGACGAGTGTTCCGCTTTGGATTTTGAGGCGGGCTGCCGATAGTGTGAGGAAAGTGTTCTTTTGAATCCCAGTTGTCGTCTTGCTGCTCTTTTGGCAGCTTCTGATCCTCGGCGAGGCAGCGTGGTATACCGGTCTCCCCCCCAGCCGGCCCCACCACCTCGCCATTTTTCTGCGCTCACGGAACCGACCTTCGGTTGAATCTCACATCTCTACGCGTCACGTGTTCGGCGTGTTCGCGGCAATATCGCGGCGGGGCCTCACTGACCGCGGACCTGGACGATGACCTTTCGATTCCGCGGGCCGTCGAATTCGCAGAAGTAGATCCCCTGCCAGGTCCCCAGGGTGAGACTGCCGTCGTGGATGAGGACCTGCTCGCTGCAGCCGACGAGGGAACTCTTGCAGTGGGCGTCGGAGTTGCCTTCGTCGTGGCGGTAGCCGGGATGCGAGCGGGGGAGCACCTCGTCGAAGACCATGAGCATGTCGTGGACGACGGACGGGTCGGCGTTCTCGTTGATCGTGATGGCGGCGGTGGTGTGGGGGCAAAAGACGATCACATCGCCATTGCGGATGCCCGCGTCACACACGGCCGCCTGGACCTGGCTGGTGACATCGACCATCTCCGTCCGGCTGCGAGTGGCGACGCCGAATTCTTTGTGGACAATCTTCATGGGGCAGTCCTCATGCCGACCGTGATGACCCACGGGATATCGGGAGTCTGATCGCGGAGTTCCCTGGAAACCTGGTTGGCTGCTTCTCCGACGATCTCAAGAAGCCGGACGAGAGAATGGAGCAGCTTGCGGTCTCGGTTCAGATCCTCTCGTGTGGAGGACCGGACATACTGCTGGATCTCAAGGGCCGCATCCAGCATGTGGCGCAGTCTGATTCGGTCTTCAGGACTGATACTGAAGCTCGGCATTCGCCATCACCTCGTCACGGAAGTACTGGCTGAGATCCTCGGGAGTGCGCAGATCGACCTTTCTGCCGAGGGTTTCTGACAATTCCATCTCCATCCTGACGACGGAGAAAAGACCGGGGACATGGTCCGCATCGAATTCCACCAGGATATCAAGATCGCTTTCGGGTCGCAGCTCCCCGCGAAGGGCGGATCCAAAGACGGAAAGCCTGCGGATATGGTTCCTCTGGCAGAACGCGACCAAGGCATCCTTCGGCATCTTCTGTTCAAGCGAGTAGCCCATTGTGCACACATCTCCAGCCGATACGGCGGCCAACCATCCTCCCGCCGAAGTGCATTCTATCAGAATCACATTTGCTCGACAACCGCGATGCCCAACAGGCTGCTCAGGCCGTGGCGGATTGTGCGGGCTGTCTGGTCGCACAGCAGCAGCCGGGTCGGGCGGCTCTCGGGCGGGGCGTCGAGGACCGGGCAGTTCGCGTAAAAGCCGCTGAACTTCTGGGCGAGCTCGTAGAGATACGCCGTCAAGTAGTTCGGCCTGTAATCGCCGATCGCCGACTCGACCGCCTCGGCGTATCGCACGAGGTGCTTGGCGAGGTCCAGCTCGCTCGGGTCGTTGAGATTGAGCGTCCTGGCGCTTTGCAGTTCGCCCTGGACGTCCACGCCCCTGCTCTGGGCCTTTCGCTCGATGGACCGGACCCGTGCGTAAGCGTACTGCATGTACGGGGCGGTGTTGCCGTCCATGGCGAGCATCTTGCCGAAGCTGAAGACGTAGTCGCTGGTCCGGCTGTTCGAGTAATCCGCGTACTTGACGGCCCCGATGCCGACGGCCTGGGCGATCTCCAGCTTCTTCTCGGCCGGCAACTCGGGGTTCTTCTCCTCGACGACGGTCTTGGCCCGCTCGACCGCCTCGTCGAGCAACTCCTTGAGCTTGACGTTCTCGCCGGAGCGGGTCTTGAGCGGCTTGCCGTCTTCGCCCATGACGCTGCCGAACGTGACGTGGACCAGCTCGATCTTCCGGCCGTCCCGCACGTCCCAGCCGGCCATCTCGGCCACCTTGAACAGCATCTGAAAATGCTGGATCTGCCGGGCGTCGGTGACATAGACGATCCGGTCGGCCTTGAGCTCGTTGACCCGGTGCCGCAGCGCCGCCAGGTCCGTCGTCGCATAGAGGAACGCGCCGTCGGACTTCTGGATGATGAAGGGCAAAGGCTCGCCCTCTTTGGTTTTGAACCCCGGCGGAAACACGCAGATCGCGCCGTCTGATTCGACGGCCAGGCCCGCCTTCTTCAGATCCGCTACGACCGCGGGCAGCTTGTCATTGTAAAAGCTCTCGCCGCGAACGTCGTTCAGCGTAAGCTGTACGGCCAGCCGCTCATACACCGTCTGACATTCCGTCAGGGATAGGATGCATATCTGTTTCCAGTCGTCCAGAGCAGTTTTGTCGCCAGACTGGAGTCTGACAACGTATTGGCGTGACTCTTCTGCGAACTTGGGATCTGTATCGAATAGTCTTTTCGCCTCTCGGTAGAACTGCTCCATATCGCCAAAAGTAACCACAGAGGTCACAATGGTGGTATCACCTCTCGTCTTCATCTCCACATTCTGGTACATGTACCGGATGAGCATGCCGAACTGGGTGCCCCAGTCGCCGATGTGGTTCTGGCGGATGACCTTGTGGCCTTCGAACTCCAGCAGCCGGCACAGGCAGTCGCCGATGATCGTGCTGCGCAGATGTCCGACGTGCATCTGTTTGGCGACATTAGGGCTCGAAAAATCGACAACGACGGTTTGAGGCGACGCGGCTTCCTGAATGCCGACCCGCTCGCCGTCTTCGCCCGCGACGCGGAGCAGCTCTGCGGCCACGTACTGGGGTTTGAGCCGAAGGTTGATGAAGCCGGGTCCGGCTACTTCCGGCGGCTCGCACAGGTCGCTCAGGTCGAGCAGGGGGACCACGGATTCCGCCAGTTTGCGGGGATTGGTCTTGATCTGTTTGGCCAGGGCCATGACGCCGTTGGCCTGGTAGTCGCCGAACTTCGGATCGGTCGCCGGCCGGACGACGGCGGGGCAGCCGGTCTGACCGCTCGCCTTCGCCATCGCGGCGGAGATCCGTTCTTCGAGAATGTCTACGGTGGATTTCATTTTGCCTGTCGATCTACGAAACCTGCAAGAAGAACATTTGGCCACAGAGGGCACAGAGGACACCGAGAAGGGAACGATGTACGCAACACCAAGTCAATTCTCTGTGATCTCTGTGTCCTCTGTGGCAGATCACTCTTTCTCAATCTTGACCTTCTCCGCATCGCCCCAGAGGAGTTCGAGCTCGTAGAAGCTGCGGTACTCCGAGTCGAACAGATGGACGACCACGTCGACGAAGTCCAGCAGGATCCATCGGCCCTGCTCGTATCCGGCGCGTCCGAAGCGGGTCATGCCCTGGTTGCGTCCGACCTCGGAGCATTCGTCGGCGACGGTGCGCATCTGCCGCTCGCTGGCGCCGGTGGCGATCACGAAGTAGTCGGTGGCGGGGGACAGGCCCCGCAGGTCGAGCACGACGATATCGCTGCAATGCCGCTCTTGAGCGATCTTCGCCGCCGCGATCGCGAATTCCTTCGCCTTCTTATTTGGCTTCTTTCTCGCCAATCGTTTTTACCTCACTATGGACGATGTTTACTGGACCGCAGAGAACGGGACATATGATGGTTGATTTGAGAAGGTGCAGGCGCATCTGACTTCAGACTTCAGACTTCACACGTCAAACACCAAACTTGTTCGCTCTTCTCTGTGTTCCTCTGTGCCCTCTGTGGCTTCCTTTCTTCTCGCCGCGCCGCGGCAATGGAAAAGGGGTGGCCCCACACGGGCCACCCCTTTAGAGTACCGAGAGAACCGGACGGCGTCAATCGCCGCCTGATTCAAACCGCGATTACTGATTGCCCAGGTGCAACCAGGCGCTGATCTGCGGGGCGAACTTGACGATCACGCCGGAGAAGACCACGCTGACCATCGTCATCAGCTTGATGAGGATGTTCAGGCTGGGGCCCGAGGTGTCCTTGAACGGATCGCCGACCGTGTCGCCGATGACTGCGGCCTGGTGCACGGGGTTCTTGGTGCCGTCGGGCAGCTTCTTGCCGCCGTGGGCGCCCTTCTCGATGTACTTCTTGGCGTTGTCCCAGGCGCCGCCGGCGTTGTTGAGCGTAATGGCCAGGACGAAGCCGGTGCTCAGGCCGCCGGCCAGCAGGCCCATGACGCCCGAGACGCCCATCAGCAGGCCGACCAGGACCGGCACGATGATCGCCAGCAGGGAGGGCAGGAGCATTTCACGCTGAGCGCCCTTGGTGGAAATCGAAACGCAGCGGGCATAGTCCGGCTTGCCCTTGCCTTCCATGATCCCTGGGATTTCCTTGAACTGACGACGCACTTCCTCGACCATCGCGCCCGCCGCCCGTCCGACGGCTTTCATGGTCATCGCGCAGAAGACGAAGGCCATCATGCCGCCGAGGAACAGGCCGCCGATCAGCTTGGGATTCATGATCGTCAGATCGTAGGCTTCGACGAAGTGGGCCATCGTGGCGCTGGTGGTGCCCACCAGTTGAAGTCCTTCCTCCTGGAGAGTTCCGAAGGCGGTCTTGACTTCCGCACCGGCCTCGGCGCCGCGGTAGAAGACCACTTTGCCGACCTGATACAGGCCGGTTTCCGCTTCCATCGCCAGACGCCCGATCCAGATTCGAATTTCTTCGATATAGGCGGCCAGAAGGGCCATCGCGGTCAAGGCCGCCGAACCGATAGCGAAGCCCTTGCCTGTGGCGGCCGTCGTGTTGCCCAGGGAGTCGAGGGCGTCGGTTCGCTTGCGAACCTCGGGTCCCAGACCCGCCATCTCGGCGTTGCCGCCGGCGTTGTCGGCGATCGGGCCGTAGGCGTCGGTCGCCAGGGTGATGCCCAGCGTCGAGAGCATGCCGACCGCGGCAAAGCCGATGCCGTAGAGGCCCATGGCGACGTTGGTAAAGCCGCCGGCGAAGCCGTAGGCGCAGAGGATGCCGATCACGATGGTGACGACCGGCAGACCGGAGGAGTACATGCCGTTGGCGAAACCGTCGATGATCGCGGTGGCCGGGCCCATTCTCGCCTGGTTGGCGATGCCACGGGTCGGCTTGTATTCGTCGGAGGTGTAGTACTCGGTGAACTGGCCGATCAGCACGCCGGCGACCAGGCCGGAGACGACCGAGCCGAAGATGCCCCAACTGATCCAGTCGGTCATGGCCAGGACCGCGATGACGACCAGGATCAGCACGGAGCTGCCGAGCGTTCCGAACAGCAAAGCGCGAAGCAGGTTCTTCTGGCTGGCGTCTTCCTTGCAGCGGACCATGAACATGCCGATGATCGACAAGAAGATGCCCAGGCCTGCGACGAGCATGGGGGCCAGAACGGCCTTGATGGGGCTCATGCCGCTGACCTGAACCGCCGACAGCGGCAGGGCGGCGCCCAGGGCCGCGGTCGCGAGAATCGAGCCGCAGTAGCTCTCGTACAGGTCGGCACCCATGCCGGCCACGTCGCCGACGTTGTCGCCGACATTGTCCGCGATGGTCGCCGGGTTGCGGGGGTCGTCCTCGGGAATGCCGGCTTCGACCTTGCCGACGAGGTCCGCGCCGACGTCCGCGGCCTTGGTGTAGATGCCGCCGCCGACGCGGGCGAACAGGGCCTGGGTCGAGGCGCCCATGCCGAACGTGATCATCGTCGTGGTGATTTCCACGAGTTTGTGGTGCTCATCCATGCCGGCCGGCACGAGCTGCAGGCCGAACATCACCAGGCCGTCCCTCATGTGATCCGCGGAGTAGACGAACCAGTTGAGGATGATGTACCACAGCGTGATGTCGAGCAGGCCAAAGCCCACCACGACCAAGCCCATGACGGCGCCGGATCGGAAGGCGACCTGAAGACCGCTGTTGAGGCTTATGCTGGCGCCCTGGGCGGTTCGCGAAGAGGCGGCGGTCGCGGTCTTCATGCCGAGGAAGCCGCAAAGACCGCTGAAGAACCCGCCGGTCAGGAAGGCGATCGGAACGAAGGGGTTCTGAACGCCCTTGTAGGCGAGCACCCCGAAGATCACCAGGAGAACCAGGAACACGATGGCCACCACGCTGTACTGGCGGAACAGGTACGCGTACGCGCCTTCGCGCACGTACTGGGCGATCTCGATCATCTTCTCATTGCCGGCCGGGGCCGCCATCATCTTCTTGTAGAAGTAGACTGCGAACCCCAAGGCGCACAATGCGGCGATCGGCGCGATCCACCAACTCAGCGGCGTCTGCGACGTCGATGCCGCCTCGACGGCCCCGGCGGCCTCCGCGGCTTTTGCCACGGCGCCGAGCGTCAAGACAGGCAGCGACACTCCCAAGATTTTCTTCAGCGCACTCACTTCGTAGCTCCTTTCGAACTAACTATAGTTTGTCCCCGGAAACCCGATTCAAGAGATCCGCACCAGTGTAGCGGACGCGAACCGGTTTTCAAGTGATTTCCGACGAATCCGGAAGAAATCCGTGTCGGGATCTTCGCTTTTCAGGTGTGGTAGTCGGCGTTGATCCGGACGTATTCGGCGCTGAGGTCGCAGCCGTAGTAGAAGTCGCTGTGTCGTCCCACGCCCAGGTCCACGGCAATGACGAACTGCCGCTGGGAGATGATCCGGGACGCCTGCTTGACGTTGAAGTCGGTCGGGGCCCCGTTTCGGAAGACGAAAAGCCCGTCCAGCTTGCAGGAGACCTTGTCGGGATTGAGCTTCACGCCGGAGGAGCCCACGGCGCAGATGATCCGGCCCCAGTTGGGATCGCCGCCGTGGACGGCGCACTTGAACAGCGGGTAGTCCGCCACCGCCCGTGCGGCCTGGGTCGCCTCGGCCTTTGTCGCGGCCCCTTTGACGATCACCTGGAACATCCGCGTCGCCCCCTCGGCGTCCAGGGCCATCTGATGGACGAGGTCGGTGCACAGGTCCGTCAGGGCTGCCTGGAACTTGCGGCAGCTTCCGGAAGGTCCGGTAATGCGTTCGTTTCCAGCCATGCCCGAGGCCAAAAGGATCGCGGTGTCATTGGTGCTCTGGTGGCCGTCGACGGTGAGCCGGTTGAGCGAGCCGCCGATCGCCTCGGCCAGCGACTTGCCCAGCAGGGACTTGCCGATCGCGGCGTCGGTCGTGATGAACAGCAGGGTGGTCGCCATGTTGGGCCCGATCATCCCGGCGCCTTTGACCGTGCCGGCGATCTTCACCGTCGCCCGACCCAGCTTGACCTCGCGGTACGCCTGCTTGCAGCGGGTGTCGGTGGTCATGACGGCGTGCGCGAAGGCAAGCCCCGCCTGGGGCGAATCCGAGAGCAGGGGGGCCGCCTGGTCGATCCCCGCGGTCACCTTCTCCATGGGCAACTGATGCCCGATGATGCCGGTGGAGGCGACGAGCACCTCTTGGGGTTCCACGCCCAGGTGGTTGGCGGCCCGGGCGCACATCGCGCGGGCGTTGGCCAGGCCTTTCTTTCCGGTGCAGGCGTTGGCGTTGCCTGAATTCACCACCACGGCGTAGGTCTTTCGGCTCTCGATGTGTTCCCGACTGACCTGCACGGCCGCCGAGGTGATCTTGTTGGTTGTGAACAGGGCCGCCGCGACGGCGCCGGTCGGGCAGACCAGCAGCCCCAAGTCATGCTTGCCCGAAACCTTCACGCCCGAAGCCAACCCCGCCGCCAAGAACCCCTTCGGGGCGGTGACTGAATTGTCCTTCATCTTCTTGTCCATTCTCATTGCGTCTAAGTCTCCTGACCACTTGAGTTCACCGTGATATGCCTTGATCTTTTTCTGCCGAAGGCAGTCAAACGATCCAGACAAATCTAGCAGGTTCTGAGTTGGATGTACGAGGCTCTTATACTGGCTGCACCGGAAATCGCATCGAGCGCCGGCCTTTTCAAGCGACGCTGTGAACTGTTTGGCGATCTCTTTGGCAGTGCCCTGCATTGGTTCTGCCCCATCACTCCTTTGTTACAGAATCACGCCTTCCTTGACGGCCTCACTGACGATGCCGATCTGTCGTTTCTTCGCCTCGAATTCCTCAGGCGTATAGCAGAGCGGCTCGATCTCAAGTGGCCAATGCCGCCAGAAGTCGTACATCAAGGCGGAGCGCTGGCTGAAGAACACGCCCTGGAAATCGGGGGAAACCAGGACGATGTCGAAATCGCTATCTGCAAGGTAATCCCCCCTGACTCTGCTGCCGAAGAATATGGCTTGAGTGATCCTGTATTTCTCTCGCACTCTTCTGGCGAAATCTTCTATTCTCGAATCTGCTCTCTGACCCATTCGAGAACCTCCTGAGCGGTCTTGAAGTGGCGTTCCGCGATTGTGTCGTCGTACAGTTCCGCCGGGACTCCCGCGGTCATGTCAGGATAACGGGTGCTCAGATACTCGGGGTTCAAGTCCCTTATTCCCGACAACATAGACACGGGAACCTCCAGTCGCTGGGCGAGATAAATGATGGAATGCCCTTTGGGATACTCCTTCAGCTTGAGCATGCTCAGCGACTCGAGGGCTTTCTCCGCTGCCTGCTGGGACGCAAAAACGGACATATAGTAATCGCCCGCGGCTCTGCAGTTCCTTGCGCTGCGCAAGTCCGCCTCAGCCTGTTTGAACCAGTTTCGTACATCTTCTCTCATAGCGTGATGATAGCCCAACTGCCACGGCACCTCAAGCTTTTCCCTGGCAGGATACAACGGCGGCTAGAGTTCCGTAGTGTCCCTGGACCGCGGATCATCGATCTCCCCTCGGCCGTTGGTGAGCCTGCCCGACATGGCCATTTCGCGGAAGCCCGCCATCGGGTCGTAGAACTCGTGGCTCAGATCCACCGTGTTGACCATCATGCCAGGGCGGTTGGGCCTCAGTTGCTCGGCGATCACGCCGTCGGGCTGGATGAAGCAGGACGGATAGGGCGAGAAGCAGCCGCAGGAGTTGTTCATGCTCACCCACATGTGGTTGGTCGCCGCGTGGGCCTGCATCGTCTGGCGCATGATGTGCGTGTGCACGCTGGGGCCGCGCTGCCGGGCGTTGTAAAAGGACTGGAAGACGCATTGGACGCCCAGCTTGTAGAGTTCGCGATAGAGTTCGGGGAACCGCAGGTCGAAGCAGATCAGCAGGCCGCACTTGATGCCGTTGATGGTGAACGTGACGAATCGATTGCCCGGCGTGAAGTGGTCCAGGTCGCCCGGCGTGCAGAACCGCTTGTCGTAGCGGTCCGCGATCCTGCCCTCGGGACTGATCAAATACAGGCAATTGTGCGGCCAGTGGGGCTCGGTCAGAGGGTGGGAACTGCCCAGGACGACCCACAGGCCCAACTCGCCCGCCAGGGCCATGATCTTGCGGGTCTCGTCGCGGAGGAGGGCCCAGTCGTAGTCCTCGAACGAAGGGAAGTCCGCGCCGACGTAGCCGCTCAGGGCGCACTCGGAGAAGTGCACGATCGTAGCGTTCTTCTTCCGGGCCCTCATGAGGAACTGCTGGATCGCCCGTGCGTTCTGCGGGATCGATTCGCTGACCGCGAACTGGCAAGTTGCGATTCTGAGTGTGCCGCTGTCCATGGTGTCAGCTTCCGAAGACCTTCTCCATTACCTCCAGGGCGAACCGGGCCGAGACGGTGGCGCGGCCGCCGCCCATCTCGATGCCGACCTCGACGGCCTCCAGGACCTCCTGACGGGTCGCGCCCGCCTTGGCCGCCTGGTCGATGTGCCATTGCATGCACGACTCGCAGTCCATCACGACCGAGATGCCGACCGCGATCAGCTCCTTGTGCTTCCTGGTCAACGCGCCGTCGGCGTAGGCCGCGGATTCCATGTCCAGGAAGGACCGATAGACCTTCGAATCCGCGGCCAGAAGCTTCTGATGGGCCAGCTTCCGCTTGCGGCAGATTTCCTCAATTTTGTCCATGTTAATCGAGCCCCATGGTCTCCCGCAGGCCGAAGAGGATGTTCATGTTCTGGATGGCCTGGCCGGACGCGCCTTTGGTCAGGTTGTCGATCACCGAGAAGACCACGACCCGCCCCTTGACCAGGGTCGGGAAGATGTGGCAGTAGTTCGTCCCGTAGACGTCCTTGACCGCGGGGGCGGTCTTGCGGACCTGGACGAAGGGCTCGTTCTTGTAGAAGTCGTTGAAGAGCGGCAGAAGCTGCTCGGCCTTCACGCCGGGCTTGGGCTGGCTGTAGACCGTCGAGAGGATGCCGCGGTCGAACGGCCCGACGTGGGGCTGGAACAGGATCTGCACCGGTTCGCCCGCCGCTTCGCCTGCGATCTGCTCCATTTCAGGCATGTGCCGGTGGACGCCGATCCCGTAGGCGAAGATGTTCTCGTTCATGTTGGGGAAATGGAACTTGACCGACGGGGTCTTGCCCGCGCCGGAAGCGCCGGTGACGGAGTTGACGATGACCGAGCTGGGGTCGATCAGCCCGGCCTTGAGCAGGGGGGCCAGGGCCAGCATCGCGCCGGTGGGGAAGCAGCCGGGGTTGGCGATCAGACGGGCCGTCTTGATCTTCTCGCGGAACAGCTCGGGCAGGCCGTACACCGCCTCGTCCAGGTGCACGGCGTCGGTATGGACCACGCTGTAATACTTCTCATAGACCGTCACGTCCTTGATCCGGTAGTCGGCGCTGAAATCGACCACCTTGACGCCGGCCCGGAGCAGCTCGGGCACGAACTGCATCGAGACCTTGTGCGGCAGGCAGCACAGCGCCACGTCCGCCATCTCCGAGAGCTTCTCCAGGTTCAGCGGCTCGATCGGCAGGGTGCATCGGCCGCGGAATTCGGGGAAGATCTCTTCGGCCGGGCCGCACTCTTCCGGCAGGGCCGTCAGGTAGGTCAGCTTCGCTTCGCTGTGCCGCAGAAGGATTCGGATAGACTCGGCGCCGGTGTATCCGCTGGCGCCAATGATCGCAACTCGTACCATAGCCATTCCTCAACAGGGCGAACGTCCCATTCGCCGTCCTAACCAGTCGTGCAGCGTCGCCTGTCCACACAGGGCCGGAGCCGCTCGCCTCAGCGGGCAAGCGGAGGGGACACGACATGTCAAAAAAAAACAACCACCCACACGAAGGCCAAGAAGAGACGTTGGCCACAGAGAGCACAGAGAACACAGAGGAATAGCCGGTAAGAACGCAAAAAGGCAGGCAATCTCCTTTCCACCGTCCTTTTCTCTGGGGCCTCTCTGCCCTCTGTGGCTTCCTTCCTTTCTCAGCCTTTGACCGGATTGCCAAAAAAAACAGCCGCAACGAGTGTCTCGCGGCGGCTGTGGCAAACCCGTTGGTATTGCGTCGGTTTAACGCTTGGAGAACTGGAATCTCCGCCTGGCGCCCGCCTGGCCCGGCTTCTTCCTCTCGACCATTCTCGGGTCGCGAGTCAGCAGGCCGTTGTCCCTCAACGCCGGCAGGTAGTTCTCATCGTAGGTCTTGAGAGCCCTGGCCACGCCCAGGAGGGCCGCGCCGGCCTGACCGGTCGTGCCGCCGCCCTTGACGTTGACGAACACGTCGAAGGCCTTCTCGCCGTGCACGGCCTTGAGAGGCGCCACGACCGCTTTGCGGTCCTGGTCCTTCGTGAAGTAGGCTTCGAGATCCTTCTTATTGATCACCAGCTTGCCGGTGCCTGGACGAATCCGCACGCGGGCGACGGAGGTCTTGCGACGACCCGTCCCCCACCAGTATCCGAATTTCGCCTTGCTGGCGTTGCCGGGGCCGACGACCACCTTGGTCTCGACGGGGCCCTGCTTCTGTTCGACGGTCGTATTCTCAGGTCTGATTTCTGTCATGGCTCTTCAATTCCACACTTAGAACAGTTGTACTTTCTGGGGCTGCTGGGCCTGGTTCTCGTGCTCCGCGCCGCTGTAGATCTTGAGCTTGGACAGGGCCTTGCGACCCATCTGGGTCTTGGGCAGCATCCTGCGGACCGCCAGTTCGAGAATCTTCTCCGGCTTGCGTTCCAGCATCTTGGCGTAGCTGGTGTACTTGTGCCCGCCGGGATAGCCCGAGTACGACTCATAGGTCTTCACCTCGGCCTTGTTGCCGGTGAGCCGGATCTTCTCGGCGTTGACCACGACGACGAAGTCGCCCATGTCCACGTGGGGCGTATACGTCGGTTTGTTCTTGCCCATGAGGATCATGGCGAGCTTGGAGGCGATGCGACCGAGAACGGCTCCCTCGGCGTCCACCAGCAGCCACTTGTGCTCAACCTGATCATTTTTGGCCATAAAGCATTTCATAAGCGTACTCTCATCAGTTTTCCGTTAGTTAGAAACCTCGGATTCTAGCAGAGTCCGCGATTCTGTCAAACAATTTTTTCACACGAATTCGGTGATTTCGGTCGCCTTGCGGCAGCGTCCCGGCCGGACCAGGGAGCCGCTGATTCCTATAACCCTTTGCCAAACTGAGAGTTATCCGCGAGCCTCTGCGTCTTGGCGGCATGAAGACCTGCACAGCCCTCCGCGGGGCGTGACCGAAATCCAGTGGGGGCCCAGACGCCTGAATCCCTGGGGTCCAGCCCCCAGACCCCCGGCATTTTTCGCGTTGCGCCAGCAGCAGGAAAACGCAGAACGAGTTGTTCTGTGTGCGATTTTTGAGGGCAGACATGTCGATGCACGTGCGGAGCGGTCGTGCAGGGGGAGTCTATCGCATTGAAGCCTCCGGCGGGACGCGAACGAAGCGTTCGCTTGGGGGACCGGACGCGGCGTGGGGGCGAGGCGATGGTCGTCGAAAGCCCCGGCAAAGACCGCTGGAAACACAGTTGGAAAGGCCTCGACGCTCGACGATGACTGCGCCAGGCAACAGGCCGGGTTTGTTTGATTTCGGCGTCGGCGTGTGGTAGGATAGGTGCATGAAAGTCGTCACGGGTAAAGTCGTTGCCGGTCGGATTGTGGTTGAAGGCGAACCCCTGGAAGAAGGGGCCACCGTCACCGTGCTTGCGCCGGAGCAAGGCGAGACATTTGTGCTCGATTCGGAGGCCGAAGCATCGCTCTTGGCTGCGATGGCGGAGGGGGATCGTAACGAAGTCATTACCGGGGAACAACTGATTAACAAGTTGCGAGGCTGAGTTTGAGCGGGAGACTCCCCATCCGGATCGTCCGGACGGCGGCAGACCAAATTACTGAGGCTGCCGCCTGGTGGAAGGCAAACCGTACAAAGGCGCCCGATGCCTTCCGCGAAGAAATCGAACGTGCCTTGGAACTCGTCTCCACCCAACCCGAGATTGGAGCCAGGGCGGGTAACACCAAGCTCGTAGGGGTACGGCGCATCCATCTCAGTCGCATTCGCTACCACCTGTACTACCGAGTGAGGAAGCCCCCTGCGGCCGTCGATGTCCTCGCGCTGTGGCACACCAGTCGAGGCTCTGGGCCAGGACTATAGCTCCTAATCACGGGCGATGACGCTCGCCATAGGTGGCATGTGAGTCATTCGCCCAACAGGGCGGTCCAATCCACTTCTTCCGCGAATTTCTGAATAGGCTCTATCTGGACATCGCGACCGAATACGGAGTGGAAGTTATCCAACAGCTTGCAGGCGTATGGGTCGATCAGCACAACCCTCCTGGGCAAATTCTTCTTCTTGGCCCTCTCGCACATCACCCCGCCGAAATGCAGACGGGCCAGGGCGGAAGTTGTCAAGTTGAATGAGACAGTTCCTTTTCACAATTAAGCTCTAATCAATCCGTTGTTTTTGGGGCCTCCTTGGGCGGATTGATCCAGACGGCCTGAGGGGGCAACGCCGCCTCGGGCGGTTTGTGTAGGAAG
>DATIKY010000103.1:0-3683 GCA_035476995.1 Sedimentisphaerales bacterium
ACCCATGCCGGTTGCAGAGGAGGAGGCGGTGGCCGCGATGGGCGTGACCGGATAGGAGAACGGCTCGACGGTGAAGCTCCAGGTCAGACCTTTGAAGAGGGTGTTGTCGGGGGCCGCGTTGACCTCGTCGATTCGCCAGTAGTAGGTCCGGCCATACGCGAGCGGGTCTTGCGGATCGTAGGCAGGGTCTGTCTGGCCCTGGCTGACGAGCACGCCCCTGGGATTGGCCCGGCCGGCGGTGTTGACGTCCTCGAAGACGGTCCCGAAGTACACGTCGTGCGTCTGCGCAAACTCGCCCGGCTTCCACGAGAGGACCACGCTTCGGGGCACGTCGACCGCGCCATCGTCCGGGACCGGATCGGCAGCCTGAGCCGGATCGCCCAATCCAACAACTTCAGCTACCCAGTTGGCGATGAACTCCGCGCAGGCCAGGCCCCTGTCGGGCAGCCAGCCCGGAGGGCCGCCGCCGGCGGACTGGTTGATGAACGCGACGTAGGCGTTCGTCACGGTATTGCGAATGACGATGGGGTCCGCCTGGGCGCCGCCAGCGTTCTGTGCGAACACTGCCGCCACTTCCCACGGGGCCACGACCGCACTGATGGCAACAGGCCTGTACGTTACCACCGTGGCAGGCAGACTGGGCAGGTACTTGCGGCCGTCCTCAGTCACGGTCAGCGTTGTGTTGTCCGCGGAAACGATAATCCCCGCGGAAAGGTCCAGGATGTTCGCGGCGCCGTTGCCGCCGTTCTCGGCCTGCCGAACTCCGCCTTCGTACGAGACGTATCCGAACCAGTCTCCGACGTTGATGATCATATTTCCGCCGTCGAGCCACTTCTCGATCCGAGACCCGTCCGGCTGACTGTTCGGGAATGGATACAGGACGCTCGGCATGCATCCGTTGAGCCAGAGGATGTCCATCTCCCCGTCATCCGTGTTCTTGTCCACCCATGCCCCGAAGGCGTCGAAATCGCTGTCGCCGAACGTCTGTACATCCCTGAACAGATGCCCGGTTTTCGTGATGATGGTCGCGACGTCCTGGGTTACCCCCGCGACACTGTACCAGCCATCGACGTTGGGCGCCCCGGCATAGAACGCAATGTCGGAAGCCGCAGCCGTCGCACTCAAAGCGAACGCAACGACCCATGCAAACAATACCTTCTTCATCGTTATGTCCTCCAAACTCGAATTGGCACCTCAACCACACTTTTCCCATGCGATAGAATTGAATCACCGGGCCCGATCGGGCGAACACCTCCTTTCCGTACGCAGGCGGCAGGGCGCAGCCCTTGGCCTCAATTCTGCGTGGGTAGCCGGGGGAATCCGCGTGCGGCGCCGGGGAGCGCATAGAGAAATTCCGCGTTCCGCCTGCGCCTTGCGGCTCCAGGAGCCGAACGACACGACACCACGCGTCCTGTGATACGAAAACCCTTTGTCTCCGTCATATCGGCGTGCCAGTGGGAAAACGCACGGACCGATAAACACCTTATAACAGATCAACTTGCCCGCCGCAAGGGGATTCCGGACCATTCGCCATTCTTCTGTCGGTATTTCGGATGGGGAGCTTGATCTGGGGAATACAAAACGTCTCCTGGCGCGTTGACATGCTGAGCATTCGTGATGGCCGCCTGGTTCTCCTGACGACGAGAGCAGGTGGCGACGGGTTGTCGACCGTGGTACAATCGATGCCGCCAACGGGTACGCCGCCAGAGCCCTTGTGAGGAGTTGCGCATGATGCAGAGACAGTTCCATACCGTCCGAGTTGCCCTGGTTTGTGTGGTTTTTTCGCTGTCGCTATGGCCTGTCGCCATCGCGGAGGCGGCATCGGCCGGACTGCACACGATCGATGTGCGGACGCCCCAGGGTCTGCGGGAGTTGTTCGCGCCGGGCGACCCGCTGCCTCTGGTCAGCGCGCATCGCGGCGGCGCGGGCAAGGGCCTTCCCGAGAACTGCATCGCGACGTTCGAAGAGACCCTGCGACATGGCTGGGCCATGTTGGAGATCGACCCTCGATACACCAAGGACCGCGTCCTCGTGCTGCACCACGACCCCACGCTGGAGCGGACCACCAATGGGACCGGCCGGGTCGCGGACCGCACGTGGGAAGAACTCCGGCAGTTGCGGCTGAAGGACCTCCGCGGCGCGCTCACCGAGCACCGCATGACGACGCTCGACGAGGCGCTGGAATGGGCACGCGGCAAGACCATTCTCATCCTGGACAACAAGGATGTCCCGGTCGAAGACCTGGTCCGCAAGATCGAAGAGCATCACGCCGAGGCCTGCGCCATGCTGATCGTGTACAACGATCGGGATGTCCAGCGAGTCCACGCTTTGAATAAGAACGTCATGATGGAAGTCATGATGGCCAACCGCCTGCGAATGGACGCGTTCGACAAGCTCGGCGTGCCCTGGCAGAACATCATCGCGTTCGTCGGGCACGAGCCGCCCCAGGATCCGGGACTGTGCCAGGCAATTCATGCCAAAGGCGCCCGCTGCATGGCGGGCACCTCTCGCAACATCGACAGGCGGTTCCTTGAGGGACAGGTCGCGAGCCTGGAGCCCCTCAGGTCGGACTACCGCGTGTTGCTGAAAATGGGCGTGGACCTCATCGAGACGGACATCCCGCGCCAGGTGGCCCCGTTGCTGTATGCCGCGCAGCCGGTCCCCGCCTCCAAGGTGAAGTACTTCCGCAGCGGCCCGCCGCGTTGAAGCGCGGACTCGTGCCTCGTGACCAGTGGCCTGTGATCCGCAAGAGAATCGTCGTTCACGCCTGCCACTCTCAATCCCCCCGCCAACGCAAGATCCGGCCGCACCCTTGATGATACTCTGAGGTTTATCCTGTTTATATTCTGCCGCGACGACTCTCCAATCAAGCCGTGAATCCGGCGCGAGTTGTGGCGGATGCTGGACACCTTGTGCCGGATCGCGAGAGTGCGTGTCGGGAGAATGGTTGGCGGTACTTGTTCAGTGGAGGCGATGTCTTTATGAACGCAAAACGTCGTATGTCGAGATGCTGTGCCCTGGGACTGACCGTGGGACTATGTGCTCTGATTGCCGGCTGTGCGACGGAACCTTCCTCCAGGGCATCGTATCGGCTTTCCGACGTGGAGGGGACATGGTCCTGGATGCAGAACCCATGGTATGGGGAGTCCGTCCTGAAGAGGGAGGGGGACACCTGCGGCGGCACGCTGAATGACGTCTACGAAGGAACCTACGGCGACAAGATCGAGGACGTCGCCGTAGCGGGCAACCACATCCAGTTCACCCGCGTCGGGCAATATGGCGTTCAAGAGTGGAAAGGCATTCTCAAGAAGGAAAAGGGGGTTCTCAAGATCGTCGACGGCCGATGGGCCAAAGCAGGCCGCTCCTCCGGCGCCTTCACCGCCGAAAAGCAGAGATAGCGGAGCCGCGATCTTTGCCGCGGAATTACAGGCCGTGCCTCCTGACAAGAACTGGAGGGGAGCAGGCGCATTAACGTGTGAACTGGAACACGGCAAGAAACGGTGATTTCGGGGTCGTAGGCCCACATAGTTCTGTCGTAACGACCTGGGGCCATAATACGGTCGCCAAGACGTTGCGGATTCGTCTGTCAAGAATCGGTTGGAGGCAGCATGAAAGCATTGAACCTGACTGTCCTGTTGGTGATGGCTGTCGTGGCTCCCGCTTGGGCGGGGAATCCCCTGTTC
>DATIKY010000104.1:0-10711 GCA_035476995.1 Sedimentisphaerales bacterium
AGATCCGCGTCCTGCAACGCAAAGCCTACGGTTTCAGAGACACGGAATTCTTCAAACTCAAGATCTACGCTCTGCACGAAACCCGCTACGAACTCGTAGCGTAACCCACCATGAAAAGTACGCAAAAACCGGATGAGCCCCATTTCGGAAACCAACCACCCCTTCCCGAATGAATACGCGTGTGAGGGCGTCGGTATCCTCGCCGCCTACGCCGCCTTCCACGACTGGGACGGCGTGTTCTTCTACACCTTTGAGCACAAGACGCCGGCGGAATGGAAACCACGGATGCCGAGCCACTTCGAGATCCGGCCCGATCCCGCCAAGATGATGAACATCGCCGCCGGTGCGTGCCTGTTCCTGCGAGCCGACGTGCGGCCCGCCAAGGAGACCGTCTATCGCTCCTACTCGTCCGAGGAGATCCGCGAGAGCATTCGCCTGCCCTCGTCGGAACGGCCGTACTTTACGCCGGGGTTCAACCCGGCCCTGGCCCTGATCCATGGAACCAGAATCCGCAGCTTCACGGAGCCGGGCGGCCCCTACCCCGCCGTGCAGGCGGATGCCACGATGACCTGCGATACCGAGGAGCTCACGTGGTACGCCGGCAGCAGGCAGAGCGGCTTGGTCGCCGTGGAGACGGCAAGGTCGCAAGCCCTGATCGGCTTTCTGCGACCTGCCGCCAAGCCGCTGCCGAATCTTCACGTCGCCGTCGAGACCGGATTCTGCTCGATCGTCTTAACCTCCTTGAGCGAGCAGCCGATCGCCCAAACCGACCGCCTGCTCCTGGTGGCCACCGCGCGTGCGGCCAACACCGGCATGAAATGGAACGATGAGCGAACCTCGCTCACCGACTGGGGCACCGAGCCGACGGTCATCGAGCCCGTGAAGGGTCAGATCACGCTGAGGAACCTCAATGCGGCACAGAAGATCCAGAAGATCGAGGTGATTCCGCTGGATAGTGGGGCCAGGGCCATCGGTGATCCGGTCCCGGCGGAATGGACAAGTGAGGGCTACCGCATCGTTCTCGGCGAGCGGGTGACGCCCTGGTACCTCATCCGGATCATGAGATGACAACGGCACGAGCCGGAATCACTTGAGGCCCAGGCAATAGAGAAACTTGTCCGATCGTATGAGCAGACGATTGCCGGCCACGGCGGGAGTGGCATTGAACGTGCTGCCGTCGCTCAGATCATTGACCGCGAGCAGCTCGTACCTCGGAGCCGCCGCGACGACGAAAACCCGGCCGTTTCGGGAAAGGTAATAGAGCCTCCCGTCGGCGAGCACCGCGGAAGCGTAGACCTGGTCCGCCCGCTCGATCCGTTCTTCATAAGCGATCCTGCCGCTCGCGGCTTCTGCGCAGAATGCCAGGCCGCGGCTCTCGTGCATCCAGTACAAATGCCCCTCGTGCACGACCGGCGACGAGACGTTCGAGCCCTTCTCGCTCGTCCAGAGCCGGTGGGTGGCCGTGACATCGCCCCGGCCGCCCGCTCGGACCGCCACTGCCGCGATGCCCGACCGACCGCCGACCGACCAGATCACTCCGTCGCGGGCCGCGATGCTCGGGGCGATATACCATCGAATGTCGTTGCCGCATTCCCAGAGCCGCTCTCCCGTGGACGGGTCGAGTCCAAACACCTTCTGCGGCATGGCGATCGCCAACTCGTGGAAGCCGCCTTCAAGCGGGACCAGCACGGGAGTATTCCAGGCCTCGCGAATGCCCCTGACCCGCCACACCTCCTTGCCCGTGCGTTTGTTCAGTGCTACCAGGCTCTCGCTCTCGACGCTGGCATTGACGATCAATAGATCGCCGAACAGGATTGGCGAGGCCCCCGAACCCCAGCCGTGAAGCTGCGACCCTACCTCCGTCCGCCACAGTTGGTTGCCCGCGAAATCGAAGGCCAGTACCCCCGATTTGCCGAAGAAAACATACAGGCGGTCGCCCTCGGCAACCGGCGTGCTGGAGGCGTAGCCGTGATCGTCTCGAATCCTGGTCTGCTCGGGCAGGCGCGGAGTCACTTGCCGATCCCAGAGGATGCCGCCGCCGTCCCGATTCATGCACACGACGTGCAGCCTGAGGTCATTCATATCCCTTCGACCGCTGCCGCCGACACCGTAGCCGCTGTAGCAGGTCAGGAAGATCCGGTCGCCCAAAACGATGGGACTGGAAGCACCCGGTCCCGGCAAAGCCGTCTTCCAGACCACATTCTCGCCGACGTTCCACGTCAGGGGCAGCCCCCTGCCGTCGCTGATCCCACTGCCGCCGGAGCCGCGGAACTGCGGCCAATCCGCCGGCTTCTCCTGAGCTGTGAGTCTTGGCCCAGCCATCAGGACCCAGCCGGCCAGAATCAGATACTGCGGTACCGCGTGCCACTGTCGCATGGAAGATCTCCTTGAGCTTGGATGGTTCAGGCTCCCGGTCTGTCGGCCCGGAAGACAGGATTCGTGGACTGAGCCATTTGGCGGAGTGTCTCGTTCTCCTTCCGGGAAATCGGGCGGAAGCTCATCGCCAGGTCCAGGGCCAGGCGAAAGAGCGACTCATCGCCCGGCGGGATCGCCGCCGTAACCGACTGACTCAGTGTGAAATACAGGCCCAGCCTGGCCTCATTGCGGTCCGTCAACGGCTCGTACCAACACTTGGGATAGTTCGCCCGCACGGGGTCCCCCTCCGACCACTTCTGTTTCGCCATGGCCTTGAGGGCCAGCCTCGCGACGCCTCTGGACTTGGCGGCCTCCATGACTCGCGGACCGAAGTCGCCCTTGTGGAAGGTCGCGAAGTTGACGGGAAACAGGATCGAATCGAAATCGTACCGCTCCATCGCAGCCAGAGCCGCCTCCTCCGAGTGAGCGGAAAACCCCAGGTAGCGGACCTGCCCCTGCTTCTTCGCATCGAGAAAGACCTCCATCGCTCCGCCCGGCCCGAACACCGCGTCCACGTCCTTGTGCACATCGGTAATCGCGTGAAGCTGATAGAGGTCAAAATGATCGGTCCGCAATCGCCGGAGTGATTCCTTCAACTCCGCGGCGGCCCCCTCCTTCGTCCGCTGCGTCGTCTTACAGGCGAGGAACACGTCCTGGCGATAGGGCTCCAGCGCGGGCCCCAGCTTGATCTCGGCGTCCCCATAGGTCGGCGCAACATCGAAGTAGTTGACGCCCTTCTCCACCGCCTCTGCGACCGCACGATTGGCGTGTTCCTGCTCGACGCCGCTGACGACGACACCGCCGAACCCGATGATCGAGAGCCGCACGCCGGTGTCGCCATACGTCCGCTGAGGGAGCTTCGGGGCATTCGAACAGTCGCACTCCGGTTCGGCGCCGTGGAGAAGCCCGCCTGTAGCGACCACACCGGCCGCCAGGGTCCCTTGCCTCAAGAACTCTCTACGCTCCATTGGACAGATCTCCTGCAACATGACGTTTCGGACAAATCACTCCAAACCTCCCGCCTGATACAGAGAACGTCAGGGCCTAGTTCGAGAATCCCCCGGTACAGGGCTTGTCCATCTCGTCGAGCATTCCGCGGAAACCGTGGAAAGCCATGGCCGGCGCAATCGCCTTGTAGTATACGGCTTCAACCCGAACATCCCGCGTGCAAAATTCGACGGATTTTGGTAGAATAGTCGTCGGGTGGATTATCGTGTTCCCCCCGGGGTTTCGGCCGACGTCCGGCCGAAAGGCGTGTCGGTCGTGATCCTGACCGGCGGTTGGGCAAGGATATCGAATCGTCATGAGAGGCAGGGCTTTTGTCACACGTGTCTATGCTTGGTGGCTGATCGTCTGGAATCGGCTCATCCCTCGGCGATGGAAGCCGGGACGGGCGGGCGGTCCGGTCGAAGTGATCGCTCATCGCGGGGCATCGCACCTGGCGCCGGAGAACACTCTGGCTTCGGTGAGACTCGCGTGGGAACTGGGCGCCGACGTCGTCGAAGTGGATGTGCGCCTGACGAAGGACGGTCGCATCATGGCCATTCACGACCCGACGACCCTGCGCACCTCCGGCACGGATTTGAAGATCGCAGACACGCATTCTACGGACCTTCGGGAACTGGACGGGGGCAGCCACAAGCACGCGGATTTCGCGGGCGAGCCTATCCCCTTCCTGGAGGAGGTCCTCGACACCGTCCCGACCGGCCGGCGGCTGTTCATCGAAGTCAAGACCGGTCCCGAGATTCTGCCCATCCTGAATACAACCATCACCCGCAGCGGCAAGCGGTCGCAGGTCGCCATCATCGGTTTCGATCTGCCGACGATGAAGGCGGCCAAGGAGACCATGCCCGACGTCCCCGCTCACTGGCTGTGCGACAGGGAGGTCTGGGCCTCGTCCGGCGACTCGCTCGCCAAGACCGCCAAAGCCCACGGGCTCGACGGCATGAATATCCACTGGTCGGGCGTCACCTGGCGATTCGCCCGGGCGGTGCGGAAGGCGGGCCTGCGGCTCTACGCCTGGACCGTAGACCGCCGCGCGGACGCCGACCGCCTGCGCGACCTGGGCGTAGACGGCATCACGACCAATCGTCCCGGCTGGCTCAAGAAACGAATCCTCTCTCGACATAGCTCGCAGGAGAATCCGAACGCGCCACAAAGGCCCAACTCCGGCCAGGATCCATAGATGCAAGCCGCGATGAGGTTGCAGACGAAGCCGCGGTGAGAGAGTGCCGCGACCTAGGCAACGTTCCGACGGCCCCCGCCCAGGAACAACGAGAGCATCTCGATGCGAAGAGCCCGGGCGACCGCTCCGTAAACGAGCGTTCCCGCGAGGACCGCAAGACCCAGCGAGAGAACGCAGGAGGACTGCCCCAGGAGGGATTGCATCCCCACCACCGCCCCGGCCATGCAGATCGTGCCGACCGCGGTGTCGCGTAAGGCCCGGCCGGTCCCAGCCAGCACGCCCCGACCGAGACGCCGGCGGAGAGCTGTGGCGAGCATCGCCACCTGGATATAGGAGCAAAGGGCCGTCGCGGCGGCAAGGCCACCGCTGCCCAGAGGCCAGACCAGGACGAGATTCAGAATCAGGCTGATGCCCACCGCGAGCAAAGCGGTACGCGCCGGCGTTTTCGATTCCTGGAGGGAATAGAAGGCCCGCGTCAGGATCTGCTGAGCGAAGTAGCCCGCCAGGCCCAGTGTGTAGAAGGAAAGAGTCGCAGCGGTCGCGACACTGTCGGCCGACGTGAATTCGCCCCGCTCCAGGATGACCGCGACGACCGGCCGGCTGATCAGCAGCAATCCCACGGTGGCGGGCGCCGCGACGAAGATCGTGCAACGCATACCCCAGGAGATGGTCCGGCGGAGCGAACCGAAGTCCCGCTTGGCGGCGTCGACGCTCATGTCGGGGAAAATGGCGGTCGCCAGGGATACGCCGAACAGGCCCAGCGGAAGCTGATAAAGCCTCTGAGCGTAGAACAGGTGCGACACCGCCCCCTCCCAGAGCGGGTAGCGGATCGCATGGCCCAGCAGAGAGAAGGACTCGCCCTTCTCGGCCGAGCCGGAAAGCCACAGAGCGGTGAAGTCGTTGATGAGCGTGCTGATCTGCGTGGCGGTCAGACCCAGGATCATCGGTCCCATCAGGAGCAACACCCGGCGAAACGGTTCGGAGCGCACATCCCACGCCGGCCGCAGGGAGACGCCATGTTTCCAGAGCGGCGGCACCTGCATCGCCAATTGAACCAAGCCTGCGAGCACGACGCCAATCGACACGACGAAAACGATTGTGCGTTGCGGAAGGTGGAGAACCCATCCACCCAGGCAAAGCCCTCCTATGAGAAACACGTTCAGCACCAAGGGGGTCGCGGCGGGGATTGCGAAGTGCCGATGGGTGTTCAGGATGCCGCCCAGGAGCGCCACGACACAGATGAGGACCATGTACGGCAACATCAGGCCGGTCAAGGCAACCTTGAGCCGGGCGCCCTCGTGGGAAGCGAAGAAATGGTAGTATCCCCAAAGAACCGCCTCGCCCAGCACCGTGACCGCCGCCAGCAGGACGAAGACCGCTGTCGCGACGGACATGGCCAGGCGGTTGGCGTTGCGAGGGTCGCGATGCAACTGCTCGCTGTAGACCGGGATCAGGGACGAAGCCGCGGCCCCTTCGCCGAAGAGCCGACGGGCCAGATTGGGGATCTTGAATGCGATGGCCCAGCCGTCCATCAAGGCGCCGGCCCCGAGGAAGTACGCGAACGCCATGTCGCGCACCATGCCCAGGACCCGGCTCAGGGCGGTCAAGACCACGATCTGTCGAAACCCCTTGACCAATCTACTTCCTCGGCGCGACGCTGAACGGGCGGCACCGGCCGATGTTGTTGAGCAGGCCGACAGCTGTCATGTTGACCAGGAGACTCGACCCGCCGTAGCTGACGAACGGCAGCGTCAGCCCGGTGATCGGCATGATGCCCAGCGTCATCCCCACGTTGACGAGCACCTGGACGGAGAACATCGCCGTGATCCCCACCGCCACCAATCGGGCGAACGGGTCGATGTTGTGGGCCGCGATCTCCAGCCCGCACAGGACCAGCACGACGTACAACCCCAGAAACAGCAGACTGCCCAGAAAACCGAACTGATGGGCGATCACCGGAAAGATGAAATCGTTGTGCCGCTCAGCCAGAAAATCGTACTTGATGAAGGGGCCGCGTCCGAATCCCCGCCCGGTCAACCCGCCGGAAGCGATGGCGAACTTGGATCGAATCAGATGATAGCCCAGCTTGATCTGCCAGTGACGCTCGGTGAATTTGCCGCCGACCAGGACGTTGGCGACCGTCGGATTCGTCTCGGCCTTCTCCCGGAGCCACTGGCTCTGCAGGAGAACGCCGCTGATCCGCTCCCGCTGATAGGCGTGCATCTTGAGCCACATGAGGGGACTGACCAGAACCGCCAGAAGCACCACCAGCAGCAGGTGTTTGGGCCTGGCCCCGGCGATGAACAGCATCGTGAAGAACACCGGCATCATCAGCATCGCGGTCCCCAGGTTGGGCTCGATCAGGATCAGCCCCACAGGCAACAGCGTCAAGGCGAAAGGACCGATCAACGCCCGGAAGCTGCGGTAGTTGCTGCGATAGCGGAGATACCACGCCAGCGCCAACACGTAGGCCAGCTTGCAGAACTCCGACGGTTGGACTTGCGGCAGCGACGGGTGAAACACCAGCCAGCGGTGGACATCGTTGCGGTTGGACCCGGCGAAGGGAAGCGGGACGTACCGACTGACCGCCAGATAGACCAGGAGCCCCAGGACAACCCCGAAGATCCAGTAGCTGAGGTCTCCCAGCCGGCGATAGTCGAAAAGATTGGCTGCGACGAAGCCCACCAGGCCAAAGCCGACGAAGATAAGCTGCTTACGCCAGAGACCGGCCTTCTGCGCGATGTCCTTGACGTCCGCGGGACTGGGCTCGGCCGGGTTGCCGATCGCATAGATCGTCAGAACCCCGACCAGCAGCAGCAGCAACACGCTGACCAGCAGGGAGATCCTGACGAAAAGCTGTCGTCCCGTTAGGAAATTACGCATGGCACGAGCATACCACAAGCGACAGTCGCCGTACATGGAGGAGCAGCGAAATCGAAACGACCTCGGTCCCGCTGGCGAACAGAACGAAAACACCGTTCTCCGAGGGGGTTTCGAGGGCTTGCGACCCCTTCGAGCCTCCGATACTCCCGTCTGACGCCCCATCAGAAGAAGCCCACGCCTTGGGCGTCCGTCGCAACGCCGCACTGCATTTCACCATAGGGTCGCAGCCGGACAAGGGATCGTCCGAGGAGCCAAGGGGTATCGAGGGCCCGGAGTCCTTCTTTTGGACTTGATTTTCCCGTTCATTTATGGTAGTCTGGATACAGGTCTGTACAATCGCAGAACAGTGTCTGTGTCCCGACCGCTCGTAGGCTCGCCCGCGGGCAGAAAAGGAGGAGAACGGCAGTCACGACGGATTCGCACCCGCCTACCCTGCGGGCTGGGTCGGTCTGTTTGCATGTCTTCCCCAAAGAAACGGTCTGCGAGTAGTTACTGGCGATTTCTTACAGGTGCAGAGAGCCTCGACAAGAACCCTGCGGGCCCACGGCTTCGCAAAGAAGTAGAGCAAAGAACGAAGAAGAAGAGAGAAAGGTAGGTACCGTCATGAGGAAGCTGAGCTTGTTGCTGGCAGCGCTTCTTTTTGCCACCCCGGCGATGGCCGCTGTGCGCATCACCGTCGAGCCCGACGGCTCCATGGCCGCGATCAAGTATGCCACGGACGGAGAGAGAGTCCGGGCCTTCGCCCTGGACATCACCGTCAACAAAGGCAAGATCCTGGCGATTTCCGATTTCATGCGCGGCGAGAGCACTGCTCAGAACCCCGGCTACGGCATCTTCCCCGCCAATTTCGCCCGCTACATCACGGTCAACGCCGCCACCGGCGAAGTGGTCACGTGGGACCCCGCCGGATACACGCCTGTCGCCGATCCGTGCGATCCCGGCGCTCTCGGCGGCCTGGGCACTAACGGCATCACCGTCGAGATGGGCGCCCTGTATTACCCCCCAACCGATGATTCGCCGAACGCGCCGCCCACCAGCGGACTGCTGTTCAAGCTGACTCTCAGCGAGGCCGCTACCGTAACCATCGCGCTGAACGAGGTTCGCGGAGGCGTCGTCCTGACGAACCCCGAGATCGCCGCGACCGTCGATCTGAGTCAGGCGGTCAACGTCACCGTCGGCGGCGGCGATGTCGCTGCCGCGGACCTGATCCCGGCCAGTCACCCGGATTACGCCGAGTGGGTGGCTGTTGGAAAGCCCGCCTGCTGGGCCTATCCCCGTCAGTGCCACGGCGACGCGGACGGCTTGAAGGAAGGCTCGGCCAAGGCCGGGTTCCACTATGTCGGTCTCCAGGACATGGCGGTGTTCTCCAAGGCCTATCAGGTCATGGAGCCGCCGTTCGGTCCCGGCATCGCCGCCATCGAGAACGGCATCTGCGCGGACTTCGCCCGCGACGTGGAAGGCTCGGCCAAGACCGGGTTCTACCGCGTGGGCGCCACGGACCTGAACGTCCTGGCCGCCAGTTGGTTCGTCAAGGAAGCCCCGGAAGGTCCCGGCGTGCCCGGCGATTGCGGCGGCAACCTGACGCCTTGATTTCTTTCTCTTCAGGCTTGGCGGTGGGCAAACAACGAACCGTGCTCCGGTTGCTGCCGCACGGGATTCCCCTGAAGCCTGAAAGAATGGACGGAAGGAGGAGATGATGAAGAGTTCGTTTGCTCTGGTATTGGTGGCGGCGCTGGCTTCGGTCGCCCCTGCCGACCTGACTCTGGTGGGCGTGCCGTCCGAGCCAATCGGCATCGGCGACATACTCACCGTCGCCGTGTCCAACAGCCTCGGCGGCTCGTACGCAGGTTGGCTCGAGATCGTGACGCCTGCCGTCGCAGCGTTCGACGGCGCGCCGGAATTCACCCCGGCCGGCAATCCCGGCGGCACGTCGCAGATGAAGTACTGGCCCGAATACGGCGCCTGGTACGAGTTCTCCGTCGTCAGCTTCCCGCCGAGTCCGGCTGTCCAAGCCGGGGACCATGTCCTCGTCCACGTCGTCGCCGTCGGCGAGGGAACGACCCAACTGAACCTCTACGACAGCGACGGTGTGACGCTCCTGGATCGGCAGGCAGTTACCGTGATCCCGGAGCCGGCCACGATCGCTCTGCTCGGCCTCGGCGGCCTGCTCTTGCGTCGCCGCAAGTAGAGCACGGTCCTACAGACGCATCGACAGAGGCAGGTCCCGCGACCTGCCTCTGTTTTTTTGCCCGCGTGCGACGCCGGTGGTACAATGCCGCCGGTTGGCAACGATTCGAATGGTGGAAAGGATTCTATCGCATGAAAGTCGCAGAGACGCTGG
Organism: Sedimentisphaerales bacterium; assembly: GCA_035476995.1. Lineage (GTDB taxonomy): Bacteria > Planctomycetota > Phycisphaerae > Sedimentisphaerales > Anaerobacaceae > PLanc-01. The sequence continues at coordinate 9,825 of DATIKY010000104.1, forward strand.
TGATCGCGGCGTGCGTGACGATATCGACTGTCGCAGGCTGTCATCGACCGCAGAGCGGACCTGTCTCTGTGAGCCCGGTCGTCGTGGTCACTGAGGATGGATCGGCGTTCCCGGCGGTCCTGGCCGGTCGATGGAAAGCGGATCGGCACGGTTGGGAATTCGTCGTCGAGCCCGACGGCCGCATCTCCTCAGCGGTCCTGAGTTTCGGCCGGGTCGCCGTCCTTCCAGGCCGAACGACCACGCTCACGACCACAACAGGCGAACAGGCGACTCTCACCGCAGGCCCCTGGGCGATCCACTACGATCCAGCCTCCGCCCTGCTGACGATCAAGATCGCCATGGACCACGTTCGCGTCCCCATGACGCCCAACCTTCTGGAAGGCTCCAGCACCGACGTCTTCACCGGCGTCCTCTCGCCCTCCATGGACGCCTGGCAGGCCGAGTGGACGACATTCACCTCCTACAAGGCCCACACCGCCGACGGCGCGACCGCCGACCTGTCCACCGACAAGACCTACGGCCAGACCGTGTCGCTGGTCTTCACCAAGACCGCAGATCGTTAGCGGCGCCCCCACACACACCATCCCCCTGCGGCATGCCCTCCCTTTCCACACCCAAGGCATCGACGCCTTTCTATTTCTTTTGTTTTTTATTTTTTGGATTTTTCTTTTGCACGAATCTTGCGGGAGCCGGTAGAATAAAGAGTACTGGGACTCAAACAGCTTTGATGATGCCTTCTACGATGCAGTCTTGAATCAGCGGCGGGTTGGCGTTGGGAACCCGTGCAACAGGAGAGGTCTTTGGGAGAAAGAGGCGAAAAGCGATGCGCCGTCGAGGGAGACGAAACAGCACCTGCGGTCCGGCATTCACTCTTTGTGTCGCATTCC